>JBFGEG010000150.1:0-4004 GCA_041580235.1 Phycisphaerales bacterium | reverse complement strand
GTGATGCGGAGGCGGCCGTCGCCCACTACGTCGGGCGGGGTGTCGGCCGCGACGTGGCCCTGCGCGTCTACACGACCCGGCTGCTGGGACGCGAGCCGCGTCTCGTGCTGCACGGCGGGGGGAACACGTCGGTCAAGACCGCGGTGCCGGACCTGCTCGGTCGAGACGTCGAGGTGCTGTGCGTCAAGGGCAGCGGCTGGGACATGGCCGGCATCGAGCCGGAGGGGCTGCCGGCCGTCCGTCTGCAGCCGCTTCGCGACCTGGTCGCCCTGGAGTCGATGACCGACCAGGACATGGTCAACGCCCATCGCTGCAACCTCCTGCACAGCGACGCCCCGACGCCCTCCGTAGAGACACTGCTGCACGCGTTCCTGCCCCACACGTTCATCGACCACACCCACGCCAACGCAGTGCTGTCGCTCACCGACCAGCCCGATGGCCTGGATCTGTGCCGCGACGTGTACGGTGAACGGGCAATCGTGCTGCCGTACATCATGCCTGGCTTCCAGCTGGCCCGGAGCGCCTACGAGGCCCACCGGGCCCACCCTGATTGTGAGGGGATGATCCTGCTCAAGCACGGGATCTTCACGTTCGGGTCCACCGCCAAGAAAGCGTACGACCGGATGATCGATCTCGTCTCCGTGGCCGAGTCGAGGGTGGCCTCTGGCCGTCGGCCGCCGGCGCCGGTCACCGGTCGGCCCGATCAGGTCGTCTCGGCGGTGACCGTGGCACCCATCCTGCGCGGGCTGACCTGTCTTCGCGCCGCGTCCAACGGATCACCGCAGACGCGGTTTGTCATCGTGCACCGGGCCGGTCCGCGGATCCTGGAGTACGTCAACGGCGCCGAGCTCGATCGTTACAGCCAGGCAGGGGTGGTGACTCCGGACCACGCCATACGAACCAAGCCCCGACCGTTGATCCTGACTGCCCCGCGCTGCGGCGAGCTCGAAGCGTTCACGGAGCACGCCCGATCCGCGGTGAGCCGGTACGTCGACGAGTACCGGCAGTACTTCGAGCGCCACGACGACGGGAGGATGCCGCTGGACCCGATGCCGCGGGTGGTGCTGGTTCGGAGCCTCGGTCTGTTTGCGCTCGGTCGGTCCGCGACCGAGGCCCGCATCACCGCCGACGTCGCCGAGGCGGCCATCGAGGTGATCACCGATGCGGAGTCAGTCGGTCGCTTCGAGAGCATCACGGAGGCCCAGACGTTCGAGATGGAGTACTGGTCGCTGGAGCAGGCCAAGCTCGGCAAGGCGAAGCCCGCAGCGCTCGCCGGCGCGGTGGCGGTGGTGACGGGAGGGACCGGCACGATCGGCCTCGCGACCGCCGCCGCCTTCGCCCGCCACGGGGCTCAGGTCGCGCTGCTGGATCTCGACGCGGACACGGTCACGGGCCGGGCTGCGGAGCTGGGTGGGATCGGTGTTGCCTGCGACGTGACCGATGCCGGTCAGGTTCGCTCGGCGTTCGACCGGGTCACCGAGGCCTTCGGCGGCGTGGACATCGTGGTCTCGAACGCGGGCGGAGCGTGGCAGGGGCGGATCGGCGAGGTGGACGACACCCTGCTGCGACGGAGCTTCGAGCTGAACTTCTTCGCCCACCAGAGCGTGGCCCGCACCGCGGTGGCCACGATGCTCGCGCAGGGTATGGGCGGGGTGCTGCTGTTCAACGTCTCCAAGCAGGCCGTCAATCCGGGTCCCGACTTCGGGCCGTACGGTCTGCCCAAGGCGGCCACGATGGCGCTGCTGCGGCAATACGCGGTCGACTACGGCCGCGAGGGGATTCGCGCCAACGGCGTGAACGCGGACCGGATCCGCGGGGGCATGCTCACCGACGAGATGGTCAGCGCGCGGGCCAGGGCCCGCGGCGTCAGCGAGGCGGAGTACCTCGCCGGCAACCTGCTGCACCGCGAGGTTTCGGCCGACGACGTAGCGCAGGCTTTTGTGGATCTCGCCCTCGCCCCGTCCACGACCGGTGCCATCATGACCGTGGACGGCGGCAACATCGCCGCGTCCCTGCGTTGAATCGACTGAATCCACCGGGCCGTGCGGAGCGCTCGGACTACAGCATGGTCGCGTTGAACGCGTCGGCCGCAAGCGGCCGCCACCAGGCTTCGTTGGCCCGGTACCAGGCAATGGTCTCCGCCAGCGCATCAGGCCAGGTGCTTCGACGCGGTGCCCAGCCGAGCTCCCCAGCGATCTTCGACGCGTCGATCGCGTAGCGCCGGTCGTGACCGGGGCGGTCGGCGACCGGCTGGATCATGTCCTCGTCGCATCCGAGCAGCTCGAGGATCGTCCGCGTGAGCTCCAGGTTGCTCCGCTCGTTGTCGCCGCCGATGTTGTAGATCTCGCCCGGCCGCCCGTCATCGAGGACACGCAGCAGCGCCTCACAGTGGTCGATCACGTGGATCCAGTCCCGCACGTTCAGCCCGTCCCCGTACAGGGGGACCTTGCGGCCGTCGAAGAGGTTGGTCACGAACAGCGGGATGACCTTCTCCGGGTACTGATACGGACCGAAGTTGTTCGAGCACCGCGTCACGGTGATCGGAAGGCCGTACGTCTCGTGATAGGCCAGGGCCAGCAGGTCGGCGGCGGCCTTGGACGCGGCGTAGGGGCTTCGGGGGCACAGCGGCGAGGTCTCGGTGAACCGCAGGTCCGGCCGGTCCAGCGGCAACGAGCCGTAGACCTCGTCCGTCCCGATCTGAACGAACCGTTCGACCCCGCCCGCGTCGCGGCAGGCGTCCAGCAGGATCTGCGTGCCGATGACGTTGGTCGAGATAAACGGGCCGCTGTCGTTGATCGAGCGGTCGACGTGACTCTCGGCGGCGAAGTGGACGACGGCGTGGCAACCCTCCAGGGCGCGTGTCACGTCGGCCCGGTCGCGGACGTCGCCGTGAACAAAGGTGTAGCCGGGCTCGCCGTCGAGATCGGCGACGGTGGCGGGGTTGCCCGCGTAGGTCAGGGCGTCATAGTTGACCACATGACAGCGTGGCCGCTGGGCTCGCAGCAGGCGGATGAAGTTGCTTCCGATGAACCCGGCTCCACCGGTCACGAGGATCTTTCGAGTCTCGGCGTCCATGTCTGTCAGGGTGCGTCCATCCTACGGCGAATTCGTGGCGCGATCCGCGGTAAGCTGCTCGAGACAGTCCTTCAGCGCCTCGGCCCAGTGTCGAGGTGGTCCCACGAGCGTCATCGTCGAGGACAGGTCGAGGACGCTGAACGGCGGCCGGGCGGCCGGGCGTGGCATGTCACCCGTGACGCACGGGCGCACCCGGCAGTCGAGACCTGCCTGCTCGACGATCGTCGACGCCAGCTCGAACCAGCTGCACTGGCCGTCATTGGCGGCGTGGAAGAGGCCTTCGGCTCCATGATCGAGCAGGTCCAGCGTCGTGTCGGCGAGATCGGCGGCGAACGTGGGCCGCCCGCGCTGGTCGTCGACCACGTCCAGCTCGGACCGGCGCCCGGCGAGGTCGAGGATCGTCCGCACGAAATTGCGACCGTGGGCCGCGAACAACCAGCTCGTCCGAATGATCAGGTGACGGCTGCCGGCGACGGCAATCTCCTGCTCGCCGGCGAGCTTGCTCCGCCCGTACTCGTTGACGGGATTGGGCACGTCGTCGATCCGATAGGGTCGTTCGGCGCGGCCGTCGAAGACGTAGTCCGTCGAGTAGTGGACGAGCGTCGCGCCGATCTCGCGGCAGACGCGAGCCAGGTTGGCGGGGCCCTCGCGGTTGACCCGGTCGGCGAGCTCGCGGTGCGTCTCGGATCCGTCCACGTCGGCGTAGCCGGCGGCATTGAGCACCAGAGACGCTGGGGTCTCAGACAGTGACCGGCGCACTTGAGTCTGGTCGGTAATGTCCATCGCCTGCGGATCGGCAAACGACCGCGTGGCGAGATGACGCCGCCGGCACGCGGCCAGCAGCTCGCGCCCGAGCATCCCGTTGCTGCCGATGATGACGCAGTCAGGGGCGGCCATGAGAGGGCGCTGCGGTCGGTGTGGGGGCGCGG
>JBFGEG010000149.1:0-5134 GCA_041580235.1 Phycisphaerales bacterium | reverse complement strand
CGGGCGCGGGCCGCGTCGGCGCTGGAGGACGAGCCGCTGCTGGAGGAGTTCACGGCGATCACCGAGCTGCTCGATGAGCTGACCGTCAGCGCGGCGGCCCGCCACCGCATCAACGGGCTGCTGGAGCCGCTGCGTGGTCGGGTCAAGGCCGTGCGCAAGGGGCGGCAGGCCGAGAGCCGCGTCGGCGTCGTCGACGAGGCGCGTCGAATCGCCTCGGAGGCGTCGGGGCCGGTCATCGTGGACCAGATCGAGAGCACGGACCGCGACAACCTGATGGCCGCCATGGACGCCATCCGGTCGAAGCACGGTGAGGCCGCGGTGATGCTCCTGGGCGTCGACGCCGAGGAGGCCAGGGTGTCGATCGTGGCGCGGGTGCCGGAGCTGCTCGTGTCCAGGGGGCTCAAGGCGGGCGACTGGGTCCGCGAGCCCGCGAAGATCTGCGGCGGAAGCGGCGGAGGCCGCGCCGATATGGCTCAGGCCGGAGGCAAACAGCCCGATAGAGTCCCTGAAGCCATCAGCGCGGCGAGGTCCTACGCGGAGAAGACACTCTCATGAGCGACCAGCCCCCCAACCAGGATCGCGAGCCCGCGGGCAAGAAGGGCCCCTTCGCCACCATCGGCAAGCTGGCCCATGACGCCAACGACCTGCCGGCCGTGGCCCCCGCCGTCGACCGCGGCCAGATCCGGCACCTGGTCACGCAGCTCAAGTCGGCCGAGCACCAGATCGGCGAGCACATCCTCACGGCGTTGCAGGACGACAGCACCGTGGCGGTGCTCACGGCGGTGGTGACGGGCACCGACGGGACCCAGCAGATCGTCTCCGCCGCCCTCGACCCGAACATGCTCAACGAAGTCCAGAAGCTGCTCCGCGAGGCGGAGATCAAGCGACAGGACGAGACGCCCTGTGTGGGGTTCCACTGCCTGCTGAAGCAGAAAGATGAAGCGACGTGAGTTCCTGCGGCGGTCCGCGGCGGCGGCGGGCGCGGCTCTGGCCCGACCGCTCGGCGCCGAGCCGCCCTCGAAGGTGAAACCGGTGTTCGAGATCTCGCTCGCTCAGTGGTCGCTTCACCGGACGCTCTTCGGCGGCGAGCTCGAAGCGATCGACTTCCCCGCCTTCACGAGAAAGCAGTTCGACCTCGGCGCCGTCGAGTACGTCAACTCCTTTTTCAAGGACAAGCCGCGCGACGAAGCCTGGCTTGCCGACCTGCACCGCCGTGCCGACGACGCCGGCGTCAAGAGCCTGCTCATCATGGTTGACGGCGAGGGCGCGCTGGGGGATCCCGACGACGACGCCCGCCGCGAGGCCGTCGAGAACCATCACCGGTGGGTCGAGGCGGCGAAGCGTCTGGGGTGCCACAGCATTCGGGTCAACGCGCAGTCACGGGGCACGCCCCACGAGCAGCGCGACCGCGCCGCCGACGGGCTGCGCCGTCTCAGCGAGTTCGCGGCGGGTCACGGCCTCAACGTGATCGTGGAGAACCACGGCGGCCTGTCCTCCGACGGCGGGTGGCTGGCCGGCGTCATCGGTCAGGTGGGCCTGCCCAACTGCGGCACGCTTCCCGATTTCGGCAACTTCCAGATCGAGCCGGGCGTGTGGTACGACCGCTACCGCGGCGTCGAGGAGCTCATGCCCTACGCCAGGGCCGTCAGCGCCAAGAGCCACGACTTCGATGACGAGGGCAACGAGACCCACACGGACTACCGGCGGATGATGAAGATCGTTCTCGACGCGGGCTACCGCGGGTACGTGGGCATCGAGTACGAGGGCGAGAGCCTCGGCGAGGTCGAGGGCATCGCCGCCACGAAACGGCTGCTGGAGCAGGTGCGCGACGAGCTGGGGTAGCCGGACCCACGGGGCCGGGGTGAGAATCGCGGGGGCGTCCTTTATCATCTTGTCATGCGAGCGGTGGTGATCTCCAGGAAAGGGGCGCCGGTGGCGCCCAATATCGCACTCGTCGACGACTGGCCGCAGCCTGAGGCCGGTCAGGGCGAACTGGTCGTGCGCACCGAGGCCGCCGCGCTGAACCACCTGGACCTGTACGTCGGGCAGGGGATGCCCGGCCTCGACGACGTCTACCCGCGGGTCCCCGGCTCCGACGGGTGCGGCCGCGTGGAGTCGGTGGGGCCCGGCGTGGACGAGGCGTGGATCGGGCGGCGTGTCGTGCTCAACGCGGCCGTGCCGCAGCCGGACCCCGTGCATCCGGACGTCACGCCGGCCCCGGGCGGTCTTCGTATGATCGGCGAGCATCTGCCGGGGACCCAGGCTGAGAAGTTCGTCGCGCCGGCCGCCAACGTGCTGGACGTCGGCGAAGCCGACGCGATCGAGGCGGCGGCGTTCGCGCTGGTCCACCTGACGGCGTGGCGTATGCTCGTGACTCGGGCCCGGCTGCAGGCGGGCCAGAGCGTCCTCATCACGGGTATCGGCGGCGGCGTGGCCCTGGCGCTGCTGGGGATCTCCCGTCACTTCGGGTGCACGACGATCGTCACCAGCCGTCACCAGTGGAAGCTGGACAAGGCGATCGACCTGGGCGCCGACCAGGGGGTGCTCGACACCGGCGAGGACTGGTCGCGGCAGGTGCGCTCGCTCACCGGCAAGCGCGGCGCCGACATCTGCGCGGACTCGGTGGGCAAAGCCATCCACCAGCCGTGCCTCAGGTCGCTGGCGCGGGGTGGCACGTTCGTCACGTGCGGCGCGACCACAGGGCCGGATGCCGTCACCGACCTGGCCCGCCTGTTCTGGAACCAGCTCACGCTCGCCGGCTCGACCATGGGCGACATGGACGAGTTCCGCCGGGTCGTGGCCCTCTTTCGTGCCGGCGCCCTGAAGCCGGTCATCGACGCCACCCATGACACGGCCGACGCCCCCGCCGCTTTCGAGCGGCTGGAATCCGGCGAGCAGTTCGGCAAAATCGTCGTGCGGTGGTAGCCGCGTCACGCGGCCTGGCGTTCCTCTTCGGGAGTCCTCGCCACAGTGTCTTGCGAAGAGTCCGGCGTCCCGGCGTCGGGCTTGCGCGGCGCGAAGGCCACCTTCCAGTCCGCCCGCGAGAACAATCCGATGAGAAGGAAGCAGTAACCCAGGGCGGCCGCGAAGAAGAGGTCGAAGCCCGCTCCGACCAGAGCCGCACCGTAGACGATCACGCCCAGGGCGCCGTGCGACACGGACAGGCTGCGTCCCCAGGACGCCATCCGACGAACACCGACCCCGCTGATCAGCAGCAGAAGGCCGACACCGACGGTGCCTCCGCCGGCAAGCATGAGGAAGCGGCCATCGGGTCCGCCCGGCATGAAGTTGCTGCCGAATGCCATCAGCGACCCGATCAGGGCCGACGTCGCCCCGAAGACGATGTTCACGGTCCCGATGGTGGCGACCCCGCTGGTCCGCTGCCCGACCATGACTGCTCCTTTCCCCCGGAGCCACATCGGACGGATCGCTCACCGACATCTGTCCCAGGCCGGGCAACTGACGCGATTCGCCGCGGCTCCGGGGCGTCCTTGCCGATAAGTCATGCAAGTCTATTATCAAAGTGGCCTTACCATCGCCTCCGAGGCCGGCCCGCCCCCCCCAACGAAACTGGACTGAGCGATGCCGTACGTCTTCAAGGGCAACCCCACCCATACCCTGGGCGTCGAGGTCGAGCTGCAGCTGGTCGACCGCGAAACCCTGGCGCTGTCCAACCGGGTGGGCGAGATCCTCGACCGCGTCCCCGAAGCGTGGACGAGCAAGATCAAGCCGGAGCTCATGCAGAGCTACTGCGAGTTCAACACCGGCATCTGCCAGACGGTGCGGGAGGCCCAACGGGACCTCAGCGAGAAGCTGGACTGGGGGCAGTCGGTCGCCGAGGAGCTGGGGCTCCAGTTCGCCTGGGGCGGAACGCACGCCTTCAGCCCGTGGCACGAGCAGCTCTACAGCCCCGGCGAGCGGTACAAGTGGCTCACGGAGGCCATGCGTGACATCAGCCGTCGGATCGTGGTCTTCGGCCTGCACGTGCATGTCGGCGTGGACTCGGGTGACAAGGCGATCCAGCTTTGTGATCGTCTGCTTCGCCACCTGCCGACGCTGCTCGCCCTCAGCGCGAACTCCCCCATGTGGAACGGGCGGGACACCGGACTCGCCTCGTACCGCTCGAAGATCATGGAGGCCCTGCCCACGGCGGGGCTTCCGTACCACATGCGCAACTGGTCGGAATATGTCTGGCTCATCGACCACCTGGTCGCCACGAACTTCATCCAGTCGATCCGCGAGATCTGGTGGGACATCCGGCCCCACGCCGAGTTCGGCACCGTCGAGGTGCGGGTGATGGACATGCCCATGAACATGCATCACCTGCTGGGGCTGGTGGCGCTGACGCAGTCCCTGGTGGCGGGCATCTCCGAGGACATCGACCGCGGCGCCTACCTCTACGACTGCCATCCGATGATCGCCAAGCAGAACAAGTGGCACGCTGCGCGATTCGGCATGGATGCCACCTTCGTCGACCCGGATACGATGAAGGCGGTGAGCGCCGTCGACATGGTGCGAACGCTGCTCGACCGCTGCATACCGCACGCCGAGAAGCTCGGCTGCATTGAGGAGCTCGAGGGCATCAACCACATCATCGAGCACGGCACGGGCGCCAGCCGGCAGCGTAAGGTGCTGGAGCGATCCGGCGACATGCGGGAGGTCGTCAGGAGCCTCATCGATCGGCAGACGCCGGCGGCCGCGGCACCCCCCTCGAATGGATGACTGAAAACGGCCCGCTCGACTCGCTTGACCGAGACGGCTATGAATGACGGGAGACACCATGGCGGAGAAGGTGAAAACGACCGGCTCGGAAAGTGGCACCGCGACGAAGACGAAGCCCGCGCCGCCGCAGGTCCGGCGGCTTCCACCCTGGAACGTCCTGCTTCACAACGATGACGTCAACGACATGCTGTACGTCGCCGACACCATCATCGAGCTGACGACGCTGGGCCGGCGGGAAGCCATCGCCCGCATGCTCGAGGCGCACAAGCGTGGCCTGACGCTTCTGCTGCAGACCCACCGCGAGCACGCGGAGCTGCTTCAGGAGCAGTTCGCGAGCAAGCGGCTGACGGTGACTATTGAGAGCGCTCCGTAGGAGAGCTCTCTTGAGCGCTCCGTTCGGCCCTCCGGGCCG
>JBFGEG010000148.1:0-5230 GCA_041580235.1 Phycisphaerales bacterium | reverse complement strand
GACCGTCGGAGTCGAGGAGCTGGTCGTGTGTGCCGGACTCGACGATGCACCCGGCGTCGAGGACGACGATCTGGTCGGCGTGCCGGATGGTGCTGAGGCGGTGGGCGATGACGAAGCTGGTGCGGCCCTTCATGAGCTCGGCGAGACTCGACTGGATGAACCGCTCGCTCTCCGTGTCGAGGTTGCTGGTCGCCTCGTCGAGGATCAGAATGCGGGGATCGGCCAGCATGGCCCGGGCAATGGCCAGACGCTGCCGCTGGCCGCCCGAAAGACGCACGCCGCGCTCGCCGATGATCGTCTCGTAGCCGTCGTCGAGCTCGGCGATGAACTCGTGGGCGTGGGCAAGCTGCGCGACCTGCTTGATCTCGTCGATCGTCGCCCCCCGCCGGGCGTAACCGATGTTCTCGGTCACCGTGCCGTCGAACAGGAAGATGTCCTGCTCGACGATGCCCAGGAGCCGGCGGTAGCTCTCGACATCGATCTTCCGCAGATCGGTTCCGTCGAGCTCGATGACCCCGTCCGTCGGGTCGTAGAAGCGGGCGATGAGGTTGCACAGGGTGGTCTTGCCAGCGCCGCTGCGGCCGATCAGAGCAACCATCTCGCCGGGCATGACGTCCACCGAGACGTCCTCGATGACCGTGTTGCCGGAGCCGGGGTAGTTGAAGCACACGCCCCGGAGCGTGATGCGTCCCTCGACCTGGTCGGGCTGCACGATGATCGTGCCCGGCTCCCGCGGCATCTCGGTCGGCTCGTCCAGCAGGTCGAGGACGCGATCGAGCCCGGCCAGGCTGTTCTGGAACTGAGTGGCGCTGGAGGCGAGCGTCGCCAGCGGGGCCAGCATCATGGTGAGGTACGCCAGGAACATGACGAGGTCGCCGGCGGTGATGGTCCCCTTGAGCACCTGCGCGCCGCCGTACAGCATCAGGGCGGCCGAGGCGACCGGGATGAGAAACGACCAGGCGATGTCGACCCCGCGGGACCACCACCACGTGTTGAGCTCCTGACGCGCCATGAGGTGGTTGTTGCGGGTGAACCGGGCCGACTCGCTGCGCTGCCGTCCGAACGCCCGCACCACGCGCATGCCCCCGAACGATTCGGTGGCGTGGGTGTCCACGTGCTGGCGGCTGGCCCGGATGTCACGATACAGCGGCCGGATGCGGGCGATCCACGTCTTGTGCGTGAGCCAGACGATCGGAACCAGGGCCAGTGAGCCCAGCATGAGCCGCCAGTCGACGACGGTGAGAATCGTGAGCGTGCCGATGAGCTGGATGATCGCCCGCCACGGGTTGTAGATCATGGCGAAGATGAGCTCGGCCACGCCGCCGGCGTCCTCCCGCAGGATGCTCGCCACCCCGCCTGACTTGAGCGCATACACGCGATGAAGCGGCAGACGCACCGCGTGCTCGAAGACGCGCCGGCGCACGCTGACCTGAAGTCGCTTGGTCGTCTTGGTCGCCTGCCAGCGCCCCCAGATGCCCACTGCGATGGACACCACGGCAATGACGACGATGCCGAGGGCCACGGCCTTGAGCAGCTGCATGCGATCCGACGGCAGTCCCAGACGCTGCGTCAGAAAGTCCGGGATCGGGTTGTCGATGAGCACGTAGTCCACCACGATCTTGGTCGCGGCGGGGGGGATCAGGTTCAGCAACGTCGCGATGGTGAGCGTGACCAGGGCCAGGACGATCCGGCGCCGCTGGCCCCGCAGCAGATCGAAAAACGCGCCAAGCAGCTGCGCAAAGGTGCGGTGACGGCCTCCCGGGCGACCGATGGTCGCGTCGACGGCAGGCCCGACCTCACGGGCGCCCGTCTGCTTCTTCTCGCGAAACTCCTGCTTGTACCTGCGATAACGCCGCAGACTGGACTCGAGGCGGAAGGACATGGGGGGATGATAGGGCCAGGGGCGGCAAGCCAGGCCTGGGGGTCAGGCAAGAGGCGTCGCCTGCTGCCGGCCCAACCGCGGCCCGCGCGGCGGGTGCTTCACAGTCTGCTGCCGGCATCCTGCCGGTCCGACCGCGGCATCCATGCCGCGGACTGGTGTTGTCAAATCCGAGGCATCCTGCCTCGGATTTGAGCCCTCGCTTCGCTCGGGATGAGCCCGCATCCCTGGAACGGGCTTGCCCCGGTGTCTTCTGACTCTTTCTTCCCTAACGGCTATTGGCCAAACGCCATTCGCCGCCCCTTTCACTCCTGTGACAGGTCGGTGGCCGGGCGTCCGGGCGTGTAGTCGGTCATGCGTTCGACCGTGAGCGTTTCCGGGGCGAAGCGGCCGCCGAGGAACAGCCCGCCGTTGACGGGCTGGTACAGCTCGATGGCGATTTGCGAGATGGGCAGGTTGGTCTCCTCGAAGTGCTGCTTGTCGGACATGGTGATGGAGGCCACGGCCAGGATGGGACCGATGTCGTCGGGGATGCCCTCCAGCGGCTTGTGGTACTCCTGGTCGGGGAAGAACTGCGACATCGCCTGCTGGTGGGTCTCGCTGTAGAACCAGCGAAGGACGGCCTTCTTGTCCTCGAACCAGGCGAAGATGACGGACTTGCCGCTCTGGGTCCGGGCCAGCTCGATGCCGAGGCAGCCGGGGGTGGCCGCGAGGCCTCCCGGAAGATCCGGCATGCCCGGCTCGGCCAGCTGGGCGGTGCCGGGGGTCGCCAGGGACCCGACCAGAAAGAGGGCGCTTCCGACGAGGGCGGTGACCGTCGCGGGGTTGGTCATGATTGATCTCCGTGGATATGCCGTCGTGTCGTGATCCCGGCCCCCGACGGACCGAGGCGTACCCCGTTGTTCGGCGAATCCTTTCTGCTCTTTCGATGCCGCCATCAGGGCTCCTTTTTGCGTATCCGGGGGTGCCGCGTCGGCGAAACGAGCCCTTTATGGTTGAAAGAAGCCGCCCGACCGGCAACACTGTGCGTGGCCGCACGCCCACGTCCACGCCCACGCTCACGCCCAGAAGGAGCCTCGTTCGATGCGATTTCACACCGCGATCGGTGTCGTCATGGTTACATCGCTGGCGTTGCCGGCCGCCCCGGCGACGGCTCAGACGTCCCCCCTCGAGCAGATGGAGGTTCCCTTCCACGTCGACTCCGGCCTCGTGGTCAACAGCACCGCGAACCGGGTGGCCGCCTACAGCACGGTGGTGCGAGTCCCCGACGCGACGTGGCTTCGATTGCAGTTCGACCAGGTGGTCCTGGGCGAGTCGCCGGGCGAGCCGACCGTGCTCCGACTCACCGCGCGGGCGGACGGGGCCGTGCAGCACCACACCACCGTGACCCTCGGGCAGTGGGGCAACACGTCGGCCTACTTCAACGGCGACGCCGTCGAGCTCGAGATCATTGCCGACCCCCAGGCCGAGCCGAGCCTGGTGCTCATGTCCCACGTCCTGGCCGGCCCGCCGGGCGCCGGCGGCAACGACGGCGGCATCGCGAGCATCTGCGGGCCCACCGACGACCGCATGCCCTCCAGCGATCCCCGCGCCTGCCGCGCGGCACCCGTGGGCTGCACGGCGTGGATGATCTCCGACTTCAGCAACTGCTTCATCTCCGCCGGGCACTGCGCCGGCGGCCTGAGCGTGATGCAGTTCAACGTGCCCCTGTCCAACTCCAACGGGTCGTGGAACCTGCCCGGCCCGGAGGACCAGTACGCCGTCGATGCCACCTCGCTGCAGGCCGTCAACGGCGGCATCGGTAACGACTGGGCGTACTTCGGCTGCTTCCCGAACACCGAGACCGGCCTCACGGCGTTCGAGGCCCAGGGGATGGCCTTTGACCTCGCCGCCTCGCCGCCGCCCGTGGGCGGGCAGACGATTCGCATCACCGGCTACGGCACGGACAGCTCACCCAACGAGTGGAACCAGATCCAGCAGACTCACACGGGACCGTACGTCACGTTCTCCGGAACGCAGCTTCAGTACGCGGTGGACACCACCGGCGGCAACTCCGGCTCTCCGGTCATCAACGACGACACCGGCGAGGCGATCGGTGTGCACACCCACGCCGGCTGCGGCCAGGGCGGCGGCGCCAACAACGGCACCGGCAGCAACAACTCCGGTCTCCAGTCCGCTCTGGCCAACCCCGAGGGCGTGTGCCTGCCCGCGCCGGGCCTGGGCTTTGACTTCCCCGACGGGATTCCCATGCTGCTTGATCCCGACGGCGACTCCATCCGGGTCGAGGTCTCCGGGATCAACGGCGGCGACGCCGAATCCGGCACGGGCATGCTGCACTACAGCACGGGCGGGGCCTTCATCGAAATCCCCATGCAGGTCGTCTCGCCGAACGTCTACGACGCGGTTTTTCCCGCCATCGACTGCGGAACGCTCGTGGCGTTCTACTTCAGCGCCGAGACGACCGACGCCGAAGTGATCACGAATCCTCTGCTGGCGCCGGACCAGACCTACAACGCGGTCGCCGCCGCCTCGCAGACCGTCGTCTTTGCCGACGACTTCGAGACCCAGCAGGGGTGGGGCTCGGTGGGCATCAACGGGCTCACCGACGGCCGCTGGGAGCGTGGAACCCCCATCGCCAACTCCATCTGCGACCGGGGCAACCCCGGCGCGGACGCCGACGGCTCCGGCCAGTGCTACCTCACCGACAATGACTCGACCTCGTGCAACAGCGACGTCGACGACGGGGCGACGATCCTGACCTCGCCCACCCTCGACGCCACCCTCGGCACGCCGCTGATCAGCTACTGGCGGTGGTTCCACAATTCGTTCGCCGACAATCCGTACCAGGACACCATGGTCGTGGAGGTCTCCGATGACTTCGGCGTGAACTGGGTGGAGCTGGAGACGGTCGGCCCCACTGGGCCGCAGGCCGACGGCGGGTGGTACCACAAGTCATTCCGCATCGAGGATTTCGTGAGCCTGACCGACGGGTTCAGGGTCCGGTTCATCGTCGAGGACGCCGACCCCGGGTCGGTCGTGGAGGCTGCCGTGGACGGCGTGCAGCTGCTGGCCCTCGGATGCCAGACCAACCCGCCCGGCGATGTCGACGGTGACGGTATCGTGGGCATCCTCGACTTCCTGGCCGTGCTGGGCAACTGGGGCCCGTGCCCCGAGCCGTGCCCGCCGTCATGCGCCGCCGACCTCGACGACGACTGCCAGGTCGGGATCTTCGAGTTCCTTCTGGTGCTCGGAAATTGGGATTGAGGAGCATCAGTGGTTAGGGGTCAAGGGTTGGGGAGAGGCCATATCCGGCCCGCCGCGCCGCCCCCGATTCCAGGGATGCCGGGGTAT
>JBFGEG010000147.1:0-5298 GCA_041580235.1 Phycisphaerales bacterium | reverse complement strand
CTCGTAGAGGTCGCCCACCACGGGAATCGCCGGGTCGAGCGAGGCGCACCACGCCGTGCGACCCACGATGCGGTCCTCGAGGCCGTAATCGACGAGTGTTCGCGAGACGGCGGGGCTCAGCGAGACGATTCGACGTGTCTCGCCGGCCTTGGTGAGGGCGGGATCCGGGGTCTCCGGCGAGCGGCCGCACCCGTGCGCGAGCGCGCCGGCGACCAGGCAGGCGGTGAGCGATCGGCGGGCCGGGGTTGACCATCTCATCAGGGCAATCGTACAGTGCCGACGGGAGCCAACCGAGCGGAAGGGTTGTAGACATGACATTGCTGGCCGGCATACGGAATCTGCTTGCCCGAAAAAAGGACCAGGGGTCCATCGATCTGACCGCGCCGCCGGACGGGAAGCTCGCGGCGGACGTCGAGATCGACCCCGATGTGCTCACCGACGACGTCGGGCTCGTGGCGGAGGCGGCGATCGAGAGCAAGCCCTCGTCGGAGTCCGCCGAGGAGCTGCTGGGGCCCGCCGGACCCCCGTTACGGATGGCGGGAACCGGGACCGAGGAGGACGAGGTGATGGCCGAGCTGCTCGAGCGGATCGAGAATCGCTTGGACCGGCACGAGGACGAGACCAAGCGTCTCGTCGAGCAGATGGACCAGCGTGTGGTGTCGCAGACGGCGCAGGTGCAGCGGCTCGTGTCGCAGTTCGATGAGCGCATGGCCAAGCAGGCCTCGGAGACGAGCCGCGTGGCCGAGCGGATCGAGCAGATCGAGCAGGTGTCCCAGGAGCTGGCCCGGGTCAAGGAGCAGACCACGCGGGCGCTGGCCGTCGCCGAGCAGCAGGCCGATCAGGCCGGGGCCCGCGACGAGGCCATGACCGCCGCCCTCACCAGCGCGGTCACTTCCAGAGTCGACGACGCCGTGGCGAAGATCAACGAGGCGGCGTCGGGCGGCGACGAGGCGATGGAGCAGATGAGCCGCAAGCTCGACTCGACGGTGCAGGCCGTCCGCAAGGCGAGCGAGCACTCCGAGGGCATCGCCGGTCACATGCGCGGCGTGATGGAGACGTCGGACTCGCTCAAGCAGGCGATGGCCCAGCTGAGCCGGTCCGTGGAGACGCGTGAAGGCGAGCTCAAGACGTTGATCGCGCGGAACAAGCGCTCGATGACGATGTTCGCGTTCGCGTGCACGCTGGCGGCGCTGATGGCGCTGCTCGTCGCCGTCGTCGCGATGTTCACGTGAGACAAGGGACGCAGGCACGAACCCTGCGTGCCTCCGTCCCGCTCCCCTACGCCGGCGCCGCGAGCTGCGTCTGGGTGAGACGCTGGTAGAGATCGCTGCTGCCCAGCAGCTGCTCGTGAGTGCCCTGAGCCACGACGGTGCCGCGGTCCATGACCACGATGCGGTCGGCGTTCTGCACCGTGGACAGGCGGTGCGCGATGAGGAGAGCCGTGCGTCCGCGGCAGAACTCGGCCAGGGCGGCGTTGATGAACGCCTCGGACTCGGCGTCGATCTGGCTGGTCGCCTCGTCGAGGATCAGGATCGACGGGTCGCGGAGAATCGCCCGGGCAATGGCCAGACGCTGCCGCTGCCCGCCGGAAAGCGACGCGCCCTGCTCGGCGAGATCGGTGTCGTAGCCGCGGGGCAGGTCGCGGACGAACTCGTCGGCGTGTGCCCGCCGCGCGGCGTCGATGATCTGCTCGCGGCCGGCGGCGGGATCCGACCCGAAGCCGATGTTCTCGGCAACGGTGCCCCGGAACAGCACGGTCTCCTGGGTCACCACGCCGATCTGCCGCCTGAGGCTCCGCAGGTTGATGGTGGCGATGTCGATTCCGTCCACGAGCACCCGACCGGAGTCAGGCTCGAACAATCGCGGCAGCAGACTCACCAGGGTTGTCTTGCCCGAGCCGTTGGGACCGACGAGGGCCAGCCGTTCCCCTGCCGACACCTTGAGACTCGCCCCCTCGAGGGCCGGCCGGTCGGCGCCCGGGTACGCGTAGCCGACGTTCTCGAACTCGATCGAGACGCAGTGACGCGGCAGGTTCTTCAGACGCGGGCCGTTGGACCCCTCGCGCGGCCGGTCGAGCATCTCGGCCAGCCGTGTGGCCGGGGCCGACGCGGCCTGGATCTCGTTGATCATGTTGACCAGCGGGCGGAACGATGCCAGCGCCATGCCAAGGCACGTCACGGCCAGCACGAACCGCTCGAAGGGCAGCCGGCCCGCCAGAATGTTCTGAGCGGCGAAGATCGCCAGGCCGCACACCACGGCCACGGCGATGATCTCGATGATGGGCGGCGTCAGCGCCCGGGCCGTGCGCACCCGCAGCTCCTGCTTGAGCACGACCTTGTTGATGCGGTGAAACCAGTTCGTGGCCCGCCGCTCGCCGGTGTTGGCCTTGACCGCGCGGAGCCCGTGCATGGTCTCGGTGGCGATTCGCAGCAGCCCTTCCTGCGCTTGCAGCGACCCGCGTGTGCCGCGCCGGATCCGCCGGCCGAGCTTGCGGAGCACGATCGCCATGAACGGCGTCACGATGATGGCGGTCAGCGACAGCAGCGGGTGAAAGACGAACGCGGCCGCCAGGGACGCGACGCCCTTGAGAAGCTGCGTGATCGCCTTGCTCGTCAGGGAGATGAAGCCGCGCTGCAGCTCCGCCGCGTCACGCACGATGCGGGCCACGAACTCCGAAGGCCCCTTCGTGATGACCTGGCTCAGCGGCAGGTGAATGACGTGGCTGAAGGCCTCCTGTCGGATCTGGGCCACGGTCACGGCGGCCAGGGCCTGGCTGAGGTACTTGTGCATGAAGTTGGCGAAGCCGCCGAAGACGGTCAGGCCCATGATCAGGCCCATGATGAGCACGATCCCCATGAAGGGGTCCTGCGGCAGCCACGCGATCACCTGGGCCGGGATCGTGATCCAGTGGCCCTGGGCGTTGTAGCGTTCGGCGAGCTCGGCCAGCGAGTTGCCGCTGAGCACCATGTTGAGCATGGGGCCGAGGCTCACCAGCCCCACCCCCAGCCCGGCCGCCGACAGGAAGGCGAACAGCAGGGCCCACGTCACCGTGGCCCGCCGCCGCAGCATTTTCTTGGTGAAGTACCAGAAGTGTTCCATGACCGGGAACCTTTGGTCCTGGGGTTCAGAACCTACTGAGCATCGTACACGCGGGCGAAGTCTCTCCAGAACGACGGGTAGCTCTTGCTCACGCAGGCGGGGTTCCTGACGGAGATCCCCGGCCGGGCCAGCCCCAGGACCCCGAAGGCCATGGCCATGCGGTGGTCGTGGTAGGTCTCGATCTCGGCGGGCCGGTCGTGGCGGGTCGCGGGGTCGATGGTGATCGAGTCATCGGTGGCCTCGACGGTGCAGCCGAGCTTGCCCAGCTCGCTGGCAAGGGCGGCGAGGCGGTCGGTCTCCTTGACCCGCAGCGTGTGCAGCCCGGTGATGGTGCTCGCGGAATCGGCCATCGCCGCCGCCGCGGCAAGGGCGACCGCGGCGTCCGGCAGCAGCGCGGCATCCTCCCGGATGGGGCCGAGCCGCGGCGGCCCGCACACCGTGATCGAGCCGTCGCGTCGATCGCAGCGCACACCGGCGGTCTCCAGAAAGACCAGCGCGTCGAAGTCCGGCTGCGGCGAGGAGGCGGCAACGCCGGTGATCACCAGCTTCGAGTCGGGCACGATTGCCGCGGCCTCGAACCAGTACGCGGCGCTGCTGGCGTCCGGCTCGACGACGAGCTCGCGGCCGAGCACGCGTGCCGGCCACACGCGATCGGCCATGACGGGCCCGAGCCGTCCCCGGCCCCGCTCGACCTGCACGTCGACGCCCCAGTCGGCCAGCGCCGCCCGCGTCAGGTCGACGTAGGACTCGCTGGTGATCGGGCCGGTGTAGGTCAGCTGCGCGCCGTCCGGAAGAAAGCCGGCCACGAGCAGCAGGGCCGAGATGAACTGGCTCGACATCGTCGTCGGCACCTCGACCTCGCCGCCGCTGATCGCCCGCGGTGTCACCCGCACGGGGAGGCACCCTTCCTTATCGAGATAGCGAATGTCGGCGCCGAGCCGCCGCAGCAGGTCAACCCCTTCGGCGATGGGGCGCTGCCGCATCCGCGGGCTGCCGTCGACGATGACGGGCTTTGCGGCCAGGCAGGCGGCGGCGATCATGAAACGCGTCGGCGCCCCGCCGTCACCGAGATTGACCTCGCCGCCCCGCGAAAAACGCCCCCCCACGCCCGTGATCACCGCGTCGTCATGGTCCCAGCGGGCCTCGGCGCCCAGGGTGCACAGGGCGTCGAGCAGCCGATCGGTGTCGTCAGCCCGCAGCGGCCGCACGATCCGCGACTGCCCCTCGGCCAGCGCCGCCAGGACGTAGGCCCGGCAGGTGATGCTCTTGGAGCCGGGCGGGACGATCGTGAGGTCGAAAGGTCGTGCGAGCGGCTCGATCGGCAGCGGGTCGGGCAGCCGATCGAGCGGTCCCGTGAGGTCGATCATTCCTTGCGGAACACCGCCACCACGTCCTCGATGGGAATCACGAAGAGGCGGTTGTCTCCCTCGAAGTCAACCGGGATGCCGTTCTTGGGATTGAACAGGACGCGGTCGTACTGCTTGATTGGGTAGTCCTCGTCGTGGTCGACCTGGGCGCTCACGGCGACCACCCGCCCGGTGAGGGTGGGGATCTCGATCTTGTCCGGAAGGTGAATGCCGACCTTGGTGATCTTCTTGTCCTCGTCCTTGCGGATGAGGACCCGGTTGCCGATCGGCTCGACCGTCTCGAAGTCCTGGGTTGTCTGCTTGGGCTTGGTCATGACGTGCTTGATGATAGATCGGCGACGATCGGGGGTGCCCTTCGCTCTTTTTTACTTCCGGGCCTGCTGCTCGCTGCGGCTCTTGACCTCGCCGTCCGAGAGCATGGTGTCGAGCATCGTTCCGATCAGCGCGGTGGTCTCCGACGACGTGCCGGTGCCGCCCTTCTCGCCGCCGACGACCATCACCCGCGGCGTGATGTTGATGCCGCTGTCGCCGACGATCTTGAGCAGCTCGACGAGAGCCGCGTTGCCGGGGCCGATCTGCAGGGCCACGACGCGGTACGCCTCGGCCTGAGCCTCGGCGCGAATCCGGATCGCCTCCGCCTCGGCGCCGGCGTCGATGATGCGGCGCTGCTTTTCCTCCTCGGCGATCTGGACCTCGTACTTGGCGGTGGCCAGGCGACGCTCCTCCTCGGCCTCCTGCTCGGTGCGGGTCAGCGCCTTGCGCTGCTCCGCCGCCCGCTGCTGCTCCCGGAAGGTCTCCTGCTCCTGCAGCGCAATCTCGCGGTCGGTCTGGG
>JBFGEG010000146.1:0-5502 GCA_041580235.1 Phycisphaerales bacterium | reverse complement strand
TATCGAGCCCTTGTCCACGATGTACTCCAGCAGGGCCAACGGCGGCTCCAGACGGAGACGCCGCTCCGACTTGGTGTCCGTGACCCCGCGGACCACGCCCACGCCGTCGACATGACCCTGCACCAGGTGCCCGCTCAGCAGCGTCCGGGGGGTCACGGCCGGCTCCAGGTTGACGCCGGCCCCCACGACGAGGCTTCCCAGGGTCGTCATCTCCAGGGTCTGGCGGATCACGTCGAACCGCAGCCCCTGCCCCGCGTCGCGAGCCACCGTCAGGCAGCAGCCGTTGACGGCGATCGAATCGCCGGGCGACGGGTGGTGATCCCAGCCGCCAGTATCGATGTCGAGGGCTTGCCCAAAGTCACACGGCTCGACCGCGATCACCTCGCCACGCTGTTGAACAATCCCGGTGAACACTGCATCAGTCCCGGCCGAACGCCCGTAAACTGCCTTGACGGTGGAAGTACCGTCTCAGATACTTCCCCGCTCACGCCTCGAACTCAAGCGGCGACGGGAGGAAAGGTCGATGAACGACCGCGCTGGTGCTCTGGCCCTGCTGGTGGCGGCCCCGATGATCGCTCTCGGCTGCGGCACCGGCCGTGCCCCCGACCGCGTGAGCGTCGCGTCCGAGCCCGTCGTCGAGGAGCCTGCCCGGCCGCTCACCCTCGACGAGCAGTACCTGATCGGCCCCACCCCCGGCCGCGAGCTGGGCTACCGCATCGAGTTCCAGACGCAGACGTTCCCCGACGACGACTCCGGCATCCGGATGATGAGCGTTCAGGACGACTCGGTCTTCGTGCTCGACGGGCACAATTTCCTGACGAGGCTGCGGCGCGACAACGGGACCCCCCTCTGGAGGATCCCCGTGGGCAGCCGCGTGGACCGGATCAACGGCATCACCTATGTACCCGCTCTCGAGCAGGTGCTGCTGACCTCCGGCGGCAACCTCTTCGTCCTCGACGACAGCACCGGCTCCATCATCGACAAGCAGAGGCTCGGCCAGATCGCGAGCACGGCCCCCACGGTGCTCGGTCCCTTTCTCGTCTACGGCACCCGCAACGGGCAGGTGGTGTGGCACTCCTACGAGGTCGGCCACACGTGGCGCGGCTATGAGATCGCCCCCTCCGTGCAGATCGCGCCGCGGATCGTCGGCAACCAGATCGTCGCCATCGGCTCCAACGGCCGGGTGATCGTGCTCCACGCCCCGTCGGCGGCCGCGATGTGGGACAAGCGTCTCCTGAACCGCGTCACGGCCGAGCCCGCGACCGGCCACGGCCTGGTGTACATCGCCGGCCTCGACCAGTATCTCTGGGCGATCGACATCGCCACCGGACGCACGAACTGGAAGTACCTGGCGGACATGCCGCTGGAGTGCGGGCCGGTGCTCATTGAGAACAGCGTCTTCCAGCACATCCCCAACGAGGGCCTGGTCTGCTTTGAAGCGCGGCCCGTGGACGCGCCGGGAGGGCAGGTCACGTGGTCCGCCCCGGACGTTCGCGGCAACGTCATCGGGCAAAAGGGCCAGCGGCTGCTCGTCTGGGACGCCGACCGGCGGCAGCTGACCGTCATGGACGCCGCGCGCGGCGCCGTGATCAGCACGCTGGACATGCCGCGGGTCGAGCACCTGCAGGTGTCTCGCCCGGTGGACGGCGACCTGTTCGCCGCCGGCGACGACGGCCGCGTGATCCGGCTTGTCCCCCGAACGTGAGCTCACCGGGGAGGCTCGCCGATTCCCACCGATCACGGCCGGGGGGCTACAGTAGCTTTCCATGCCCGACCTCGTCCCCCTGCGCAGGGCGCTGCTGTCCGTCAGTGACAAGACCGGCCTGATCCCGCTGGCCCGGGACCTCGTGAGCCACGGTGTCGAGATCGTGTCGACGGGCGGCACCGCCGATGCCCTGTCCGGCGAAGGCCTCAGCGTGATCCGGGTCGAGGACCTGACCGGCTTCCCGGAGATGATGGGCGGCCGGGTCAAGACACTTCACCCCGTGGTCCACGGGGCCGTGCTGGCGCGACGCGACGTCGAGGAGGACGAGCGGGCCCTCCGCGAGCACGAGATCACGCCGATCGACCTCGTGTGCGTCAACCTCTACCCCTTTGCGGCAACGGTCGCCAACCCCGACGTGACCACGGCCGAGGCGCTCGAGCAGATCGACATCGGCGGCCCCACCCTCCTGCGGGCAGCCGCCAAGAACCACCCCTCCGTGACGGTGCTGACGTCACCTGACGATTACCCAACGCTGCGTGAGGAGATCCGGACGCACGGCGGGGCGACGACGCTGGAGTTCCGCCGGAGGCTGGCGGCCGAGGCGTTTCGCCGCGTCGCCGCCTACGACGCGACGATCACCGCGTGGCTCTCGTCGGCACCCGTCCCCCCCGCCGCGGCGTCGTACACGGACCGTCACCCCCTTCGCTACGGCGAGAACCCGCACCAGCAAGCGGCCCTGTACGTCGATCGCCTTGGCCGCGGGCCGAGCGTGGCCCGTGCGCGAGTCCTGCACGGCAAGCCGCTGAGCTACAACAACATCCAGGACGCGGCGGCGGCCCTGGAGCTGGTGCAGGACATGCAGCGTGTGGCGGGACGCCCCGGCTGCACGATCATCAAGCACACCAACCCGTGCGGGGCCGGCACCGCCCCCACCCTGGCGGAGGCGTTCGACCTTGCCTACGACGGCGATCCCCGTGCCGCCTACGGCGGGATCCTGGCGGCAAGCCGGCCGATCGACGGTGCCACGGCGACGCGGATCTGCGACGGGCAGAAGTTCCTGGAGGTGGTCGTCGCTCCCGAATTCGACGACGGCGTCGCCGAGAGGCTCGGCTCTCGCTGGACCAACGTGCGTCTGCTTGCCGTCGGCGACCTCCAGACGCCCGACCCCCGCGAGGAGACCTTCCGATCGATCCCGGGAGGCATGCTCGTCCAGCAGCGCGACGCCGCGGTGCCGGACCCCCGGACGTGGCGGCATGTGGCCGGACCGAAGCCCACCGAGGCGATGCTCGCCGACGCCGCGTTCACGTGGATCATCGTCAAGCACCTCAAGTCCAACGCGGTGGCCCTGGCCCGCGGCGGGCAGATGCTCGGCGGCGGCTGCGGCCAGGTCGATCGCGTCACGGCCTGCCGTCTCGCCGTCGAGAAGGCGGGCGACCGCATCGACCGGGCAACGGTCGCCGCCTCCGACGCGTTTTTCCCCTTCCCCGACGGCCCGCAGCTGCTTGTCGACGCCGGCGTCGGCTGCATCGTCCACCCCGGCGGCTCGAAACGCGACAGCGAGACCGAGGCGGTCTGCGACAAGCACGGCGTCACCTGTCTTCACACCGGCATCCGCCACTTCCGCCATTAATGGCTCATGGCTCACGGTTCGCCCAACATCGACTTCGGAAGACGCACTGACGATTACGGCCGCCACCGTCCGGGCTTCCCCGAGTCGTTCTACGACCGGCTCGAACGGTACTTCACGATCGACGGCGCCGATGCCCTCGACCTGGGCACGGGGCCCGGCCACGTTGCCCTGACCCTGGCCCGACGCGGCGCGCGGGTGACGGGCATCGACGTCTCAACCGACCAGATCGAGACGGCGCGTCGTCGCGCGGCCGAGCAGGGCCTTGACCGCACCGCCACGTTCGCCGTCGCCCGGGCCGAGCAGACTCATCTGCCTGACGCGTCGTTCGATCTGGTCACGGCCGGGCAGTGCTGGGTGTGGTTCGATCACGACGCGGCCCTGCGCGAGATCGTCCGTCTCCTTCGACCCGGCGGTCATCTCGTCGTCGCCCACTACTGCTACCTTCCCGGGCACAGCCCGATCGCGGCCCGCAGCGAGCAGCTCGTGCTCGAGCTGAACCCCGGCTGGACGATGGCGGGCTGGGACGGGATGTATCCCAAGCACATCGAGAGGCTGCCGCGTCACGGGCTGAAGCTCGTCGAGCAGTTCTGCTACGACCACGATCAGCTCTTCACCCACGAGTCGTGGCGCGGCCGCATGCGCACCTGCAACGGCGTCGGTTCCGGCGGCATGACCGACGAGCAGGTGGCCGCTTTCGACGCGGCCCTCGCCGCCATGCTCGCCACGGAGTTCCCGCAGGAGCCCCTTGTCGTCAAGCACCGCGTCTGGGCCGTCGTGACCCGCAAGCAGGAGCCGTCGTGACCCAACGCCTCGTGTCGACGATCCGGGGACCCGACGGCGTCCGCCGCTGCTGGTGGTGCCACGGCGACCCGATCTACGAGGCGTACCACGACACCGAGTGGGGCGTGCCGAGCTTCGACGACCGGCATCTGTTCGAGCACGTCTGCCTGGAGGGCTTCCAGGCGGGCCTGAGCTGGATCACGATCCTGCGTCGACGCGGCGGCTTCCGGCGGGCGTTCGCCGACTTCGAGATCGAGCGTGTGGCGCGGTACAACGCTCGCAGCGTCGAGCGTCTCCTGCGCGACGAACGCATCATCCGGCACCGGGGAAAGATCGAATCGGCGATCAACAATGCGCGTCGAGCGCTCGAGCTCATTGACGAGTTCGGCTCGCTTGGTACATACTTCTGGCGTTACGAGCCCGCCCGGCGCCGGCGCACGGTGACACGCCGCACGCTGCCCGCCACGTCGGCGGAATCGGTGGCGCTGAGCACGGATCTCAAGAAGAGAGACTGGACGTTCGTGGGCCCGACGACGATGTACGCACACCTGCAGGCGGTCGGCGTGATCAACGATCATGTGACGGGCTGCGATGTCCGATCAAGGATAGAGGCCGCGCGACACGTCATCCGATAATGGGTTGCCTCGGCCGCACCGGTTTGACTACGATCCTGCGAAATCGTAGTTTGAGGTTGGGAGAATCCGGAGGTCGGAATGACGGCATTGCCAGTCGTGCTCAATGAAAAAGTGCTCGTTCTGAATCGCCTGTACACGGCGATTCGCGTCATCAGCGCGCGGCGGGCATTCGTCATGCTCTGCAAGCAGGCGGCGGAGATCATCTCCGTCGAGAACGGGCAGTACGTCAACTACGACCTCGCGAGCTGGACGGAGATCTCCGATCTGCAGCGGCAGTTCGAGCCCGACGCCCACGCCTGGGTCCGCACGCCCCGGTTCGAGGTCGCGGTGCCGAAGATCATCCGGCTGCTCGGCTACGACCGGCTGCCGCGGCAGGAGGTCAAGCTCAACCGACGCAACCTCTACGCACGCGACACCAACTCCTGCCAGTACTGCGGCGACCAGTTCTCCACGCGGGAGCTGACGATCGACCACGTGGTTCCGCGGGTGCTGGGCGGCCACCACTCGTGGACCAACCTCGTCTGCGCCTGCGTCCGCTGCAACGCCCGCAAGGGCGGCCGCACGCCGATGCAGGCCAACATGCAGCTCATCCGCAAGCCCGTCAAGCCGCGACGCAACCCGGTCATCGCGCTGCGGCTGGGCGAGACACGCTACCGCTCCTGGAAGGCGTTCCTGGACGATGCGTACTGGACGGTCGAGCTGCGGGACTAGTTAGAGCGCTCCGTACGGCCCTCCGGGCCGACACTCGCTCC
>JBFGEG010000145.1:0-5620 GCA_041580235.1 Phycisphaerales bacterium | reverse complement strand
GATCAAGATCCGCGGCGCCGGCGAGCACAATCTCAAATCGCTCGACGTGGACATTCCACGTGACGACCTGGTGGTGATCACGGGCGTGTCGGGCTCCGGCAAGAGCTCGCTCGCATTTGACACGATTTTCGCCGAGGGCCAGCGCAAGTACATGGAGTCGCTGAGCTCCTACGCGCGGCAGTTCCTCACGCAGTGGCAGAAGCCCGATGTCGAGTCGATCGAGGGGCTCCCCCCCACCATCGCCATCGAGCAGCGCTCCGGCGGGCACAATCCGCGGTCGACGGTGGCCACGACCACCGAGATCTATGACTACCTCCGCGTGCTCTTCGCCCGCTGCGGCACGCCGACCTGCTGGGCGGTGACCGGCGGCTCGGCGGCGCGGCCGCGGCACTGCGGGCGACCCATCGCCGCCACCAGCGCCACCCAGATCGTCGACTCGCTCTTGGGCTTCGAAGGGCAGCGGATGATGATCTGCTCCCCGGTCGTCCGCGGCAAGAAGGGCTTCCACGGCGCCGTGGTCGAAGGCCTCCAGAAGCACGGCTTCGTTCGGGCCAGGGTGAACGGCAGCGTCATCGACATCCGCGACGCGCTCAAGGAAGGCGGCGACAACCCGCTTGGCCTCGGCCGCTACGAACAGCACACCATCGAGGCGGTGGTGGACCGCGTGGCGATCAAGCCCGATGTCCGCCAGCGGCTCGCCGACTCGGTGGAGGTGGCCCTGCGGCTCTCCGACGGCCTGCTCACGGCCCTCATCGAGCAGGACGGGCAGTGGACGGAGCACGCCTACAGCGACAAGCTGGCGTGCAGCGACCACCCGGAATGCTCCATCGATGAGCTGGCTCCAAGGCTCTTCTCGTTCAACTCGCCCTACGGGGCCTGCTCGCAGTGCGACGGTCTGGGCGTGATCAGCGAGTTCGACGTCGACCTCATCGTGCCCGACTCGTCGCTGAGCCTGTCCGATGGGGCCGTCGAGCCGTGGCGCAAAAACGGGCGGCGCATGAACATGTACTACAGCCGGATGATGCGGCGCTTCTGCGAGCACGCCGGAGTCAAGCGGGATACGCCCTTCGACAAGCTGACGAAGACCGTGCGCCGCGTCCTCATGCACGGGACGTCCGAGGCGGACGAATCAAAGCTGGGCTTCAGCTTCGAGGGCGTCATTCCGAACCTGCACCGCCGATACGACAAGACCGACAGCGACTTCGTCAAGGAGAAGCTCCGCGGCTACATGAGCGGCGCGGAGTGCCCGGGCTGCGGGGGCCGGCGTCTCCGGACCGAGTCGCTGCACGTCATGCTCTCCGGGCCCGGGGGCAGGTTCAGCATCGCCGACGTCACGGCCATGACGATCGACCGGGCTCTCGAGCTCTTCAGCGCCCTGGAGCTCGGGGCGGAGAAGCAGCGCATCGCCGAGCCCATCCTCCGGGAGGTCAACGCCCGCCTCGGCTTCCTGGCCTCGGTGGGGCTGAGCTATCTGACGCTGGATCGGACGGCGGGCACCCTCTCGGCGGGCGAGGCTCAGCGGATCCGTCTCGCCACGCAGGTCGGATCAGGCCTGGTCGGCGTGTGTTACGTGCTCGACGAGCCGACGATCGGGCTTCACCAGCGTGACAACGACCGGCTGATCGCGACCCTGCGTCACCTCGCCGACATCGGCAACACGGTCATCGTCGTCGAGCATGACGAGGGGATGATCCGGGCCGCCGACCACGTCATCGACATCGGGCCCGGGCCGGGCCACCACGGCGGTACCGTCGTCACCCAGGGGACGCTCGATGACATCCTCTCCGACGAGCGATCGCTCACCGGCGACTTCCTGTCCGGCCGCCGCTCGATCGGCGTCCCGCCGGCGCGGCGCGAGCTCAGCACCGACAACGCGATCGTGGTGAAGGAGGCACGCCAGAACAACCTCAAGTCGATCGACGTGTCGTTCCCCCTGGGCGGGCTGATCTGCGTCACCGGTGTCTCCGGATCGGGCAAGTCGACCCTTGTCAACGAGATCCTCCACAAGGCCGCCCGCAAGACCGTTCACGGCTCGCGGGTGACCCCCGGCGCCCACAAGCGTGTCAACGGCCTCGGTCGCGTCGATCGCGTCGTGCAGGTCAACCAGGCGCCGATCGGCCGCACACCCCGCTCGAACCCGGCGACGTACACGGGCATCTTTGATGACATCCGCCGGCTCTTCACGCAGACCCGCGAGGCGAAGATCCGCGGCTACGCTCCCGGACGCTTCAGCTTCAACGTCAAGGGCGGCCGCTGCGAGGCGTGCCAGGGCCAGGGCGTCAAGAAGATCGAGATGCACTTCCTGCCGGACATCTTCGTCACGTGCGAGGTGTGCCGGGGCCAGCGCTACAACCGCGAGACGCTGGAGATCACCTACCGTCACCGGACGATCGCCGACGTGCTCGACATGCCCATCGAGAACGCCATCGGCTTCTTCGACGCCCACCGCCGGATCCTGCGGATGCTCGAGTGCCTCCGCGACGTGGGCCTCGAGTATCTCCAGATCGGACAGCCCTCGACGACGCTTTCCGGCGGCGAAGCGCAGCGGATCAAGCTGGCCAGCGAGCTGGGCATGGCGTCGACCGGCCATACGCTCTACCTGCTCGACGAGCCGACCACCGGCCTGCACTTCGCCGACATCGAGAAGCTGCTGGACGTCCTCAACCGCCTGGCCGACGCCGGCAACACGCTGGTGGTCATCGAGCACAACCTCGACGTGATCAAGTGCGCCGACTGGATCATCGACCTCGGCCCGGAGGGCGGCGACGGTGGCGGCACCGTGGTCGCGGCCGGCCCCCCGGAAGCCATTGCGAAGTCCCCGCGGAGCCACACCGGCCGTTATCTCAAGACGCTGCTGCCCCGCGGGCGGGCGTTGCGCCGGCGTGTCACGGCCGCGCAATGAACTGGTGGATTCTCATCGCGGTCATCCCCGCGTTTCTCGTTCTGGATGCGCTGGTGATCTGGGCGATCATGCGGTTCGGCTGGCGAACGCTGCCGGAGGCGTTCCCGGCCCGCGAACCGGCGCCCGACGCCGTCTCGAGACGATTCCAGAGCTTCAGCGTGGGCGTCATGAACTTCGGGTTCTGCATCAACGTGTCGGTGGACGAGCATCACCTGCATCTGGAGCCGATCCGGCCGCTGCGGTGGTGCGGGGCTCGACGCGCGAGCATCCCCTGGGAAGCAATCACGGTTCAGAAGCCCGGCCGCCTGTGGTCCACCGCCCGTGCGGGCCCGCTCACGATCAAGGCCCCTCCGTGGTCCCTTGAGCTGGCCGGCGGACAGTAACCGTAGAGGATACGTGGGGTCGGTTCCCCGATTCCCGGCTCTTGACACCTGACCCTGTCGTGTCGCCACCCCGGGCGAGGTATCATCTACAGCAAGAGAAGTGACCTCTGCCAAAGGGGGGAGCGCGCATGCGACTGTTCAAGGACCGTCAGCAAGCAGCGAAGGAGCTCGCCGGCGCGCTCGCCTACGTCAAGCCCGAAGACCCGCTGGTCCTGGCCGTGCCCAACTTCGGCGTGCCCATCGCCGCGGTCATCGCCGAATCACTTGACGCGCCGCTGGACATCCTGCTGATTGCCAAGCTCTCGATGCCCCAGCATCCCGAGCAGGTCGTGGGCGCCGTGGATGAGCACGGGCGCATCTCGATGATCCAGACCGCCGCCCGGTGGCACCACGTCACCGCCCAGCAGATGATCGTGCCGGCGCGGGAGGCATTCACGGCGCTGCAACGACGCCGCGCGCAGTACCGGGCGATCCTGCCCGAGACGGAGGTTCGCGGCCGCACCGTGATCATCGTCGACCACGGCGTCGAGACCGGCGCCACCATGCTGGCGGCGATCGCCTCCTGCCGTGACCGCGGGGCCCGGAAGGTCATCGTGGCCGCCCCCGCCGGGTGCGGCAAGGCCACCTGGCAGCTCCGGGAGACCGCCGACGGCGTGGTCATTCCTCATGCGCCGTCGCGTTACAAGGGCATCGAGCACTTCTACGAGTCATACGAGGACGTCACGGACCGCGAGGTCGAGTCGATCCTGCAGCGCTGGTCGGCGGACCGGCCGGAGCTGCACCCGGGCGTCAAGACGCTGGTCATGCGGGTGGTGGCCGAGCAGCAGCGCGTCCTGCACTGCGAGCTCGATCTGCCCCCGGGCATGTCGCGCGGGAGCGGCCCCTACCCGGCAGTGATCTTCGCGCACGGGCGGGACAGCGACGGCCGCAGCCCCCGTACCGTGCCCATCAGCCGCCGTCTTGCCAAACGCAACGTCATCGGCGTCCGTATGGACTTCACCGGCCACGGCCGCTCCGAGGGGTCGCTGGAGGACGCCACCGAGCAGCGCATGCTGTCGGATCTCCGCACCGTGCTGGAGAACGTCTACATCCTGCAGGAGGTCGATCCCAATCGCATCGGCATCAACGGGTCGGGCAGCGGCGGCCTGCTGGCCCTTCGCCTGGCGGCCGACGTGCCCGAGGTCGCGGCCATGGTCGTGCGCGGCCCCCTCAGCGGTGGGGAGATCCATGCGGCCTCAAAGGTGAAGGCCCCCACCCTGCTCATCCACGGCGAGCACGATCCGGAGCTCAGCCGGCTGGCCCAATCGCTGGACCGGGAGCTGGACTCGATTCACCAGCTGCTGGTCATCCCCGAGTCGAATCGCTGGTTCAACGACCCCGTGAGCCTGGAGCTCATGATCAGCGCCTCCGTCGACTGGCTCGTCGACCACCTGACGCACGCGGCGGCCCCTCTCCCCGACGGCGGGCAGCAGACCACGCCGCCGGCGGCGGTGCAGACTCCCGGCGACGCCGCCCGCGGCGCGGCTACTCCTCCATGACGACCCGAAACCCCGCGGTCACAAACCGCGAGTCCGGTCGGCTCGCGTCTCGATGCGCGGCGCGGCAGTGTGCCGGCGGCGCCGCAAACGAGCCGCCGCGGAGCACGCGCGGCGCCCGCTCGTCGCCGAACATCGGCCCCGTGGGGTCCGTGGTCTGCTCGGTGTCGTACGGGGCGTAGACGTCCAGACACCACTCCTGCACGTTGCCGTGCATGTCGAAGAGGCCCCAGGCGTTGGCGGGAAAGTTGGCGACCGGTGAGGTGTGGATGAAGCCGTCGAACCACTGAAAGCCGACCGACTCGGGGAACCGCGCCATCCATGCCGCGTCGGCGGTGTTGGCGTGCGGCAGGTCGTCGTAGGGATCGCCGCCCCAGGCGTAGGCGCTGTCCGAGCCGGCGCGGCACGCGTACTCCCACTCGGCCTCGGTGGGCAGCCGGTACACCCGTCCTTCGTGGGCGGACAGCCACCGGCAGAAGGCCTGCGCGTCGGCGTAACTCACGCACACGACGGGATGGTTGTCCGTCTGGACGAACCCCGGGTGACGCCAGGTGAGCGTCTCGGACCGCTGCCACCGGCCGTCGCTGCCAAGGCCCAGGGCCCAACCCGCGGCCTCCGCGTCGGTGACGTAGCCGGTCCGCGACACGAACACGCCGAACTGCCCGCGGGTGACCTCGATCCGACCCATCCAGAAGCCCTTGGTGAGCTCCACGTGGTGCTGACGCTCGGAGCGCTGGTGGAACAGCTCCATCCGGGGGCTGCCCATCACGAAGCCGCCGGGACCCACGAACACCAGGGTC
>JBFGEG010000144.1:0-6007 GCA_041580235.1 Phycisphaerales bacterium | reverse complement strand
GTGATCCGTCGCGGGTACGACGAGGTCGAGGCGGTCGACGTCGAGGCGTTCGCGGTCTCGCAGGACTCGGTGGTGCCGCCGCCCCAGATGCCGGCGGTGCTCGACGGCTCCAAGGTGCGGCCCGGCATCGCCAATCCCGGACGCTTCTGGGAGCAGGTGTGCTACCTGTACAAGACCGGTGACGACGGCATTGCCGATCCGTTTGCGGCGCTGAGCGCGATTCCGGCCGCCACCAGCACGATCCGCGACATGACGGACGTGCGGTTTGAAGTGCCGCAGTTCGTTCCGGAGAAGTGCACCGGCTGCAGTCAGTGCTGGGTGCAGTGCCCGGACGCCGCGATCCCCGGGCTCGTGAACGAGGTCGAGGAGGTGCTCGACGCGGCCATCCGGTTCGTCTCCAACGGCCGGTCGCTCGACCGCCTGCGCCAGATCACCAAGCACCTCGGCAACGAGTCGCGGAAGATCATGAAGGGCGTGCCGTTCACGACCTTCGGTGCTGTGCTGTCGCAAGCCTACAAGACCGTGGTCGACAAGATGAAGCTCGACCCGGAGCGGCGGGCGGCGCTCGACGCCGAGTTCGCGCCCGTGTACGCGGCCCTGGAGGACTTCCCGCTCGCCAAGACGGCCGCCTTCTTCGACCTGCCCGAATCACGCGAGAAGAACACGGGCGGCCTCTTGTCCATCACGGTCAATCCGGACGCCTGTAAGGGCTGCAACATCTGCGTGCACGTGTGTCCGGACGAGGCGCTCATCACCGTCAACCAGACCGACGAGATCGTCGAGAAGCTCCGCAAGGACTGGAAGCTCTGGGAGCTCCTGCCCGACACCAACGACCGCTACGTCAACGTGTCGGACCTCGAGGAGGGCATCGGCGTCCTGTCGTCGCTGCTGCTCAAGAAGGAGACCTACCTCTCGATGGCCGGTGGCGACGGCGCCTGCATGGGCTGCGGCGAGAAGACCGTGGTGCATCTGGTGCTGGCGGCCGTGAACGCGCTGATGCAGCCGCGCGTGAAGCAGCACCTCGCCAAGCTGGACGAGCTGATCACCGGACTCGACACCAAGGCGCGGACGCTGCTCGCCGCCGACGCGGATCTGAACGCCGTGGACGTGGCCGGGGGCAAGGCCGCCCTCACGCTCGACGACGAGCAGAAGCAGGCGGTGGCGCGGATCCGCACGATGATCGACGATCTGCGCGACCTCCGGTGGCGCTACGTCGAGGGCCCCACGGGCAAGGGGCGGTCCGTCATGGCGATGACCAACGCCACAGGCTGCTCCTCGGTGTGGGGAAGCACGTACCCATTCAATCCCTACCCGTTCCCGTGGGTGAACCACCTGTTCCAGGACGCGCCGTCGATCGCCATCGGCATCTTCGAAGGTCACATGCGGAAGATGGCCGACGGGTTTGTGGCGGTGCGGCGTGCGGAGCTGGAGCTGGCCGGGGAATACGATCCGGCCGTCCACGAGCCGCTCTTCACCGGGTTCGAGTGGCGGCAGTTCAGCGACGAGGAGTTCGACCTGTGTCCGCCCATCTTCGCCACCGGCGGTGACGGGGCCATGCTGGACATCGGGTTCCAGAACATGTCGCGGCTCCTGGCGTCGGGGAAACCGATTCGCGTGATGGTGCTCGACACCCAGGTCTACTCCAACACCGGCGGCCAGGCATGCACCAGCGGCTTCACGGGCCAGGTGAGCGACATGGCGGCCTACGGCGCGGCGCAGCACGGCAAGGAGGAGACGCGCAAGGAGCTGGCGCTGATCGCCATGGCACACCGCAACGTGTTCGTGCTCCAGGCGTCGCAGGCGAACCCGTCGCACCTGCTGGCCGGCGTGCTCAAGGGCCTGCAGTCGCGACACCCCGCCGTGCTGGCACTGCACTGCCCGTGCCCGCCCGAGCACGGCGTGGGTGACGATCAGGCGCCCGACGCGGCGAAGCTCACGCTCGAGAGCCGGTCCTACCCGGTCCTCGTGTACGACCCGGCCGAGGGCTACACGATGGCCGAGCGGCTCTCGCTCGACGGCAATCCGTCGATCGACGACACGTGGCCGACCTACGACCTCAAGTACGTGGACGAGACCGGCCAGGAGCAGGTGATGGAGCTGCCGGTCACCACGGCCGACTGGGCAGCGACCGAGGCGCGCTTCAAGAAGCACTTCAAGCGTATCAGGGACGACGTCGATGACGACCGCCTGATGCCGTTCCACGAGTTCCTGGCGGCGTCGGCCGAGGATCGCGACGGTATGACCCCGTTCATCTACATGCTGCGGCCCGACCGCACGCTCGGCCGCGTGGCTGCGTCGTCGGAGATGGTGCAGCTAGCGGAGGACCGGCTCCACGTGTGGTCGCTGCTCAAGGAAATGGCCGGTCTCGGGGTGGATGTCTCCGCGGAGGCCGAGCACGAGTTCGAGGCCCAGGCGGCACAGATCAAGGCGGAGTACGAGGCCAGAATCGCGGACCTGAAGCAGAAGTATCCGCAGCTCGTGGCGCGCCGGCTCGCCGAAGGCCTGGTCCGGGCCGGAAACGGCCAGCGCACCATCGCCGACCTCCTGAGCGAGGTGCAGGCGATGCCCATTCAGCCGCTCAAGTTGGACGTGGGCGGCCAGACGTTGGACGCGGCCCCGGGCGCGCTGGCCTCGGCAACCGCACCGACAGCACCGTCGGCCACGGCCGCCCCTGCGGCGACGGCCGTCGTGGAGGAGGAAGAAGGCCTCGCGCTGGAGCCGTATATCGACACGGTGCGGTGCACGAGCTGTGAGGAGTGCATCAAGGTCAACAAGAAGATGTTCGTCTACGACGACAAGAAGCAGGCGTACGTCAAGGACCCGAAGGCCGGGACGTTCAAGGAGCTGGTCACGGCGGCCGAGCGGTGCCCGGTGCGCATCATCCATCCGGGGACGCCGCTCAATCCGAAGGAGAAGGATCTCGAGAAGTGGGTCAAACGGGCGGAGCCGTTCAACTGAGCGAATCATGGCAAAGCGCATGCGGTTCCGCCACGGGGTACATCCGCCGGAGCTGAAACAGCTCACAGCGGCGATTCCGATCCGCCGGCTGCCCTTCCCCGACGAGATCGTGCTGCCGCTCAGTCAGCACACGGGGAAGCCGGCCGTGCCCCTCGTGCGGGTCGGTGATCGGGTGGAGCGTGGCGACAAGGTGGCCGAAGCCGATGGCTTCATCTCGTCACCGATCCACGCGTCGGCGGCCGGGACCGTCACGGCCATCGAGCTGTGGCCCCATCCGACGGGCGGCTATCAAGATGCTATCCGGATCGCCGTAGCCCCGTACGACGCCCAGGTGCCGCGGAAGCGGATCATCCCGGACTGGCGCGGGCTGGATCGCACGCAGCTCGTGGATGCGGTGCGCCGGGCCGGGGTCGTCGGCCTGGGAGGCGCCGCATTTCCCACCCACGTGAAGCTCGTCCCGCCCGGTGACGTGACCATCGACACCATCGTCGTCAACGGCTGCGAGTGCGAGCCGTACCTCACGACCGATCACCGCACTATGGTGGAGTACCCCGGCCGCGTTCACCTGGGTATTCGGCTCATGATGAAGACGCTGGGCGTGGACCGGGTGATGGTGGGGGTGGAGAACAACAAGCCGGACGCCATCGAGCGGTTGCGCGAAACCCTCCCGGACGATCTCCAAGGACGCGTCACCATCCACGGCTTGACCGTGAAGTATCCGCAGGGCGCCGAGAAGATGCTCATCAAGGCGCTGCTCGGCCGCGAGGTGCCGTCGGGCAAGCTGCCGATGCATGTCGGCGTGGTGGTGCACAACGTGGCATCGGTCGCGACGATCGCCGAGGTGTTCGAAACCGGCCTGCCCCTGATCGAGCGGATCGTGACGGTGACGGGGCCTGGCGTGCGTCGGCCGGCCAACATGATCGTGCCAGTCGGCACCAAGGTACGTGACCTGTTCCAGGCCTGCGGTGGTCTCACCGAGACGGCACGCGAAATCGTATTTGGCGGACCCATGATGGGCGCCGCGCAGGCCAGTCTCGACGTGCCGATCACCAAGGGCACGACCGGGGTGATCGCGCTCACCGGTGCCGAGGTGAAGCCCCAGCACTCGTACCCGTGCATCCGCTGCGGACACTGCTTGGACGCGTGTCCGGTGTTTCTCAATCCGCAGCTCCTGGGGCAGTTGGCCATGCACGACCGATACGACGAGATGGTCGAGAACCACCTGATGGACTGCATGGTCTGCGGCTGTTGCGGCTACACCTGTCCGTCCAACATCCCACTCACACAGCTGTTCGCGATGGCCAAGAACCAGCTGAAGCGGCAGCCGCCCAAGCCGAAGGCCGCATGACGACGCCCCGCCTGCTCATCACCGCCTGGCCGCACCTGGCGGAGCGCGATAGCACCCCGCGGATCATGTGGACGGTCAACGTCTCGCTCATCCCGGTCATAGTGGCAGCGATCTACTATTTCGGCCCCAGCGCCGTGTTGGTCATAGGGGCCTCGCTCGCGGGATGTCTGGTGACCGAATGGCTGTTCGGGAACCGCGAGACGCTGTTCGACGGCTCGGCCGTCATCACCGGACTGCTATTGGGACTGTGTTTGCCGGCGGGGCTTCCGATGTGGATGGCCTTCGTTGGCGGCGTGTTTGCCATCGGATTCGGCAAGCTGATCTTTGGCGGGCTGGGCCAGAACATCTTCAATCCGGCCCTGCTCGGCCGAGCGTTTTTGCAGGCGGCGTTCCCGGTGGCCCTCACGACGTGGCCCGTGATTCGCGAGCACTGGTGGGCGCTCCGCGGCGACAACCTCGCGCTGCCTCTCATGAGCCCCGGCGAGATGGACGTACTGACCACGGCTACGCCGCTTGGCCTCATGAAGTTCGAGCAGCAGGGTACGGAGCTCGGCAGCCTGATGATCGGGGCCACTGGTGGATCGCTCGGTGAGACGGCAGGCGTGGTCATTCTACTCTGCGGCGCGTATCTCGCGTGGCGTAACTACCTCAATTGGCGGATCCCGATCAGCATCTTTCTCACCGTCGCCGCGTTGGCCACGTTCACGCACTGGCTCAACCCGGTGTATCCCGGTGCCTCGTTCATGCTGTTCTCGGGCGGCCTGATGCTCGGGGCGGTCTACATGGCCACCGACATGGTGACCTCGCCCGTCACCAACCGTGGCTGCTGGCTTTACGGCGCCGGTATCGGGGCACTTGTGGTGGTGATCCGGCTGTGGGGCGGTCTCGCCGAAGGGGTGATGTACGCCATCCTGCTCATGAACGCGATGGTGCCGTTCATCAACCGGGCCACGCAGCCCACCGTGTTCGGGACGCGGGCCGTGAAGGTCACGGAATGAGTGGCCCCGCGCAGTTCCAGCCCAAGCCGGATGTCCCGGCATGGCGGCTGTTGGCCACGCTGGGACTGGCTGGTGGCCTCGCCGGGTTCGTGCTCGTCTTCGTCTACCAGGCGACACTGCCGACTATCGAGCGCAACCGCGCCGAGCGCCTCGCGGCGGCGATCCAGGAGGTACTCAAGGCCCCCGACCACTACGATACCCTCTACGTCTATCAGGGGACGCTCTCGCGCCAGCTGCCGGCGGGGGCCGATCCGAAAAAGCTCGAGCAGATCTACCTCGGCTATCACGCTGACGGTTCGCCGATCGGCTTTGCGATCGCGTCGGGCGAGCCGGGGTTTCAGGATATCGTGCGGCTCATCTTTGGCTACGACCAGACGACGCAGACGCTCCTGGGGATGAAGGTGCTGGAGAGCAAGGAGACGCCGGGACTGGGAGACAAGATCGAGAAGAACGTGGATTTCGTGTCGCAGTTCGACGGCGCCCAGGCACCGCTCACTGGGGTGAAGCCGCGTGACGGCACGGGAGACCCGCACGAGGTGGACATGATCACCGGCGCCACGATCTCGTCACGCACGGTGATCAAGATCATCAACAACGCACTCCAGCGCATGGGACCGATGCTCGACTCGTATCAGGCCGCCGCCGCGCGTCCGGCGATCGCGGAAGTCGCCCAATGAGCAAGACGACGCCGCAGCAGGACTTC
>JBFGEG010000143.1:0-6052 GCA_041580235.1 Phycisphaerales bacterium | reverse complement strand
GGGTCGTACGAGAGCGAGTGTCGGCCCGGTGGGCCGTACGGAGCGCGTCATTGTGCGTCCGCTCAGACCCGGTGGTTGAATCCGCCGGGTCGTACGAGAGCGAGTGTCGGCCCGGAGGGCCGTACGGAGCGCTCTAAACACCCAAAAAGTGATTCGCCCCGGGGTCGCGCAGCGACCATAATGAGGGTGGCATCCCACCTTTCTCATCGGCCTGGAGGATGATCACCGTGATCCACCCGTCTCACGGCTTGTGCGCTTCGACGTTGATCCTGGTTTCTTCGATGGCGATGGCGCTGGAGCCGCGGGACGTCAAGGAGCCCGAACCCGCGTGGCTCGACCGGCTCGACGCCGACCTCCGATCATGCATGGAGCGCGGCATCGGCTTCGCCCCCCCGGCGTTTCGCGAGGACCTGCTGTGGTTCAACAGCGACCCGCTGACATGGAAGGACCTCCGGGGCGACGTGGTCGTGATCCAGTCGTGGACGAGCCGCACGGCGGCGGGCCGCAACTGGGCAAGCCGGGCGGCGCAGACGCTCGGTGACCTTCCCGACCTGACGCTCATCGCGCTGCATACCCCGGAGGGGGCGGCCAACGCCGGCGCCTTTCTCGACCGGCGGCCGATCGATCTGCCGGTCATCGTGGACGTCAAGGGAGCCTTCTGCGACGCGCTGGGCGTGTACGAGCGTCCCGTCAACGTCGTGATCGATCGCAACGGCGTCGTCCGCTACGCCGGGCTCAACCAGCGCGGCCTCAAGAAGGCGGCGCTTCAGCTGCTGAGTGAGCCCTGCGACCCCAACTCCGCCCCGGAGCTTCGCCCCGCAGAGACGGCGGAGACGGCGCCGGACTTCCCGCCCACGACGACCCGCGTCCAGCGGGCGGTGGACGTACGCGGCCGCCGGGCACCCGCGATGCGTGTCAACCAGTGGAACTGGCTCGACGGCCGGCCCGACCTGGCGGGCAAGGTGGTGATGATCGACCTGTGGGCGACGTGGTGCGCGCCCTGCCGCATGTCCATCGGGCATCTCAACGAGCTCGCGGAGCGGTTCCACGAGGACCTGGTGGTCATCGGCCTGTCCGATGAGAGCCCCGCCGACTTCAACCGCGGCGTACAGCGGTACAAGCTCAACGACTTCCGATACGCCCTCGCGCTGGATCCGGGCGGCCGGATGACGCGGGCGATGAGGGTGACGGCCATCCCCCATGCGATCATCATGAGCAGCGACGGAGTCGTTCGCTGGCAGGGCAATCCCATGCGGCTCCAGGCGGACACGGTGGCCCGGATCGTGACGGCGGACAAGGCCCAGGAGACCGGGCCCGTGCTCGCCTGCCGGCGGTGGGCGGCACCGTAAGTGAAGCGGATCCCTGGTGCCGGGGCGCCGGGCGGTAAGGGGGGTTAGAATGAGGCACGGGCACGGCCGCAACCGCGACGAGGCCCGGGGGAGACGAGGGTGCCCATGAAGCTGGCTCGCCGATCAACCGGCTCGCTTTTTCTGCCCGTGCTGGCGGTGATTCTGGGCGTGGCCTTCAGCGCCTGGTGCATCAGTCTGGCCTTCTCGGTGCAGACGCTTCGCGCCGACGCCGCCCGCGACGGCGAGGTGCTGACGGCGATCGAGGACCTGCGGGGTATCGTGTTCGACCTCGACAATGTCGCCATGCTGCCCGCCGGCGACACGGCGGAGCCGGCTTCGCAACGGTGGCGTTCGACCTTCTTGCGGGTGGACGAGCGGCTGGCTCGCCTCGGTGACCGGAGCCGGTACTCCGAGATTGCCCGCGGCCAGATCTATGCGGTCGAGTCGATGCTGGTGGGCGTCAACGAGGCCGGTCTTCGCCTGACGAGTGCGGGCCCCGACGATCCGGCTCACCGCGAGCTGCGGGGTCTGTTCGTGGGCGGTCACCAGCGGACCCACAAGGCCTTCGCCGTCGCCGTGGGCGCCCTGCGGGCCGAGATGGACGGGATCTTTGCGGAGCTGGGCCGTAAGTGGCGGTCACTCAACATCCTGGCGTTTCTCTCCGTGGGCACCGTCGTCCTTTCCATTCTCCTGCTGAACCGGGCCCGCCTCGACGCCGCGCGGCACAAGGAGTCCGAGGAAAGCCTGCGCACGAGCGAAGAGCGGTTCCGATCGGTGCTCACGGCCGTGCCGGATCTGATCATCGTTCTCAGCGCCGGGGGCCGCTACCGCAATGTTTACACGGCGGATCCGGAGCTGCTGATCGGCCCCGTGGACGACATTCTCGGCCGGTCGATCCACGAGGTGCTGCCGGCGGCGGCAGCCGGCCACGTCCAGGCGGTGATCGATCGGGCCTTGGAGACCCGCCGCATGCAGAGCTGCGAGTACGAGCTGCCCATCGCCGAGCAGATCAAGTGGTTCTCGGCCCGCGTGGTCCCCTTCGGCGACCCCGACGATCCGTGCGTGCTGTGGGTGGCCCGCGACATCACCGATCGCAGGCTCGGTGAGCAGCAGCTTCGAGAGAGCGAGATGAGGTTCCGCCGGGTGGCTGAGAACATCGACGAGGTGATCTCCCTGGCCCCGATCAAGGGGCGCGGCATCGAGTACGTGAGTCCGGCCTACGAGGCGATCTGGGGCCGCCCGTGCCAGGAGCTCTATGACGATCCCACCAGCTGGCAGGACGCCATTCACGAGGACGACCGGGAGCGTGTGCTTGACGCGTTCGAGCGGGGGGCGGCGAGCGGCAGCTTCGACGAGGAGTTCCGGATTGTCCGCGACGACGGCACGATCCGGTGGGTGCGTGACCGCTCCTTTCCGATTCACGACGAGAAGGGCAACCTGTACCGCATGGCCGGGCTCACGCACGACATCACCGAGCGCAAACTCTACGAGGAGGAGCTGCGGGAGCGTGAGGAGCGGCTCCGCTCGGTCATCGGCATGGCCAGCGATGCGGTGATCGTGGCCGACGAGCAGGGGAGGATCGTCCTCTGGAACCAGGCGTCAGAGGAGATCTTCGGCTACGAGCCGGAAGAGGCTCTCGGGCAGTCCCTCAGGATGATCATGCCCGCCCGCTTCCAGGATGCGCACCAGTCGGGTCTGACGCGGGCCGGGGCGACAACGTCCAAGAGAAAGGCCCGCCCCGGCGGAACGATGGAGGTGACCGGTCTTCGCAAGGACGGCACGGAGTTCCCCATCGAGCTGTCCATGACCACGTGGAAGACGGGCAAGGGGACGTTTTTCACGGGCATCGTGCGGGACATCACCGAGCGCAAAGCGGGCGAGGAGGCCCTCCGCGAGAGCGAGCAGAGGTTCCGCAGCGCTTTCGACGGCACGGCGGTGGGGATGGCGCTGGCTGACCCGCGGGGGGCGTTCCTGGAGGCAAACCACGCGTTCTGCGAGATGCTCGGCTACAGCGAGCAGCAGCTGTGCGGCGGCATGGCGATCCGGGACATCACTCATCCCGACGACGTTGACATTTCGCAGCGGCACGTGCAGCAGCTGCTCGACGGTGATCGGACCGACTTCACCATCGAGAAGCGATACCTGAGGCGGGACGGCAAGGTGCTCTGGGCCCTGACCAGCGTGGCGGCCGTCCGCGATGCCGCCGGCCGACCGCTGTATCTCGTCGGTGAGACCCAGGACATCACGCAGCAGAAGGCCGCCGAGCAGGCGCTGCGGGAGGCCAACGAAGAGCTTGAACAACGCGTTCAGGAGCGTACGCGCGAGCTCGTCGCCGCCAACCAGCAGCTCATCACCGAGAACACCGATCGCATCCGGGCCGAGAACATCCAGCGGGGTCGCAACCGCGTGCTGCAGGCGCTGGCCGGCGGAGCGCCCCTGACTGAGATCCTGTCGGTGCTGCTCGACGGCATCGAGGAGGTCTACCCCCGGATGATCTCCTCCATCCTTCTCCTGGACGAGAGCGGCCGGCACCTGACCACCGGGGCTGCCCGGAGGCTGCCCGAGTTCTACAACGAGGCGATCGACGGCCTCGAGATCGGCCTTGGCGTGGGCTCGTGCGGGACGGCCGCCGCCACCGGCCGGCGCGTGGTCGTGACCGATGTCATGAGCCACCCGTACTGGTCCGGCTACCGGGACATTGCCCGCCGCGCCGGCATCCGGGCGTGCTGGTCGGAGCCGATCATGTCCTCGTCCGGCGAGGTGCTGGGGACCTTCGCCATCTATTACAGCGAGCCGCGGGGGCCGAGTGACAGTGACCTCGAGTTCATCGCGTCCGCTGCCAACATCGCGGGCATCGCCATCCAGCGAAAGAAGGCCGAGGCGGAGCTGAAGGAGTCGCAGGAGCGGCTCCTCGTGGCGGACCGGCTGGCCTCGCTGGGCACGATGGCGGCCGGGCTCGGGCACGACATGAGCAACGTGCTCTTTCCCATCCGTTGCCGGCTCGACGCGCTGGATTGGAACAGCGTGCCGCCGGAGCTCAAGGATCTCCTCGTGTCGTCGCGTGACTCGGTGGAATACCTCCAGCACCTCTGCAACGGTCTGAGGCTGTTCGCGGCCGACCCCGATGGCGAAGCGGCCACCGTGGACGTCACGTCGCTGCCCGTGTGGTGGCGCAATGTGGAGCCTCTGATCACCAAGCTCCTGCCCGATACCGTGAGCATCGAGGCGGCGATCCCCGAAAACGTGCCCCTGGTGACGCTGGCGCCGCACCGGCTCACGCAGGCCATGATGAACCTGGTCGTGAACGCGGCGGAGTCCATGCCCGACGGCGGCCAGGTCCGGATCTGGGCGAAGTCCAACGGAAACGCCGGGTGCGTGCGCATCGGCGTGACCGACCAGGGCGCCGGCATGTCCGAGCAGGTGCGACAACGGGCCCTCGATCCGTTCTTCACCACCAAGACCAGGGGCCTCTCCACGGGTCTCGGCCTCTCGCTGGTGCACGGCCTGGTTCGGCGGGCACGCGGATCCATCGACATCACATCGGCGCCGGGGGGTCCGACGACCGTCTGCCTGACGCTGCCGCAGGCGAAGCCGTCCGCCCTCGCGGCTTCGGGGCCGCACCGCGGCGGCAACGGCGACCGCGTCCAGGCGGCGGTGACGCTGGCCGATCCGCGGACCGCGGCGTGGGTCACCAATATCCTGGAGTCGATGGGGTACCTGGTCACGGTGGTTGCGGACGGCGAGCCGAAGGATTGTGACATCTGGGTCACGGAGCCGACCGAAGAGCATGAGGCGGACGCCAGGGCGTTCCTGGCCGGCCGACGCAATCGCCGGATCATCGCCCTGGGTCCGGCCGGGACCGCGTGGACCATTCTGGGCGCAGTGGTCGTTCAGCACGTCAACAACCTGGAGGCGATCAAGGCCGCCGTATGCGAGGTCACACCGGTGCAATCATGAAGAGCACGACAAAGACATCACCGATCCGCGTCTTTTGTGTCGATGATCACGCATTCCTCGTGGCGGGGCTTCGAGCCCGGCTGGAGGTCGAGCCGGACATGGAGTTCGCCGGCCGGGCGGAGACTGCTGATGATCTCGTCACCCACGTCCGGGAGGCCGAGGCCACTGTTGTCCTCATGGACATCGAGATGCCCGGCGCCGACGTGTTCGAGGCGATCTACGAGCTGCGGCGCCGCTGCCCCGACGTCAGGACCATCCTGCTCAGCGCTCACGTCCGGGACAAGTACCTCGACAGCGCCTTCGCCGCCGGCGCGTGGGGCTATCTCACCAAGGGCGAGTCGCCCGACAAGGTGATCGAGGGCATCCGCAAGGTCGCCAACGGGGACTCGGTGGTCAGCCGCGAAGTGATGGCCCGCCAGGAACAGGAGAGCTCCCGGCTCGGGCTGCTCACGGAGCGTGAGAAGCAGATCCTGCGGATGATCGCCAACGGCATGTCCCGCACCCAGATCGCCGAGCGGCTGTGCCGCAGCCCCATGACGATCGACAACCACCGCAAGTCGATCCTGAAGAAGCTCGGCATCCACGATCGGGTGGAGCTGGTGCGTTACGCGATCGCCGAGGGGCTGGGTGAGCTTTGAAGGGCCATGAGCCAATAGCCATGAGCCATCCGCCGCGCAGCCCGATCCAATCGAAAGTGAGTCAGCACTGGGGCAAGCCTGTTCCAGGGACGCAGGCTCATCGCGAGC
>JBFGEG010000142.1:0-6385 GCA_041580235.1 Phycisphaerales bacterium | reverse complement strand
CTCGCTTTCGTACGGACCGCCGGATTCGATCCGGCGGTCCTGGTGCTAGTCATAGCGCTCCGTACGGCCGTTCGGCCGACACTCGCTTTCGTACGGACCGCCGGATTCGATCCGGCGGTCCTGAGCGTGCGCATAATGACGCGGGCTTGTTATGGGGCTCGGTTCGGCCGTCCGGCCGACACTCGCTTGGGCAGTTTGAGCGCTACGTGCGGCCTCCGGGCCGACACTCGCTTGGGCAGTTGTGAGCGCTCCGTACGGCTTTCCGGCCGACACTCGCGTTCGTACGACGGGTACGGAGTCTGAGCGCGGCGCTGCTCACTGTGCTATCCTGGGCGCATGCTGGCAACGCTTTTCACTATCGTGTTGGCGATCCTGCTTCCCCCGCTGGCGGTGTGGTGGCGCGTGGGGTTCTCCGGGCACTTCTGGATCAATCTCGTCCTGGTGCTGCTGTTTTTCGTGCCGGCGCAGATCCACGCGCTGTACGTCGTCCTTGCCAAGGAGTCGGTGACGGGGCGGCCGCCGTTGCTGCGATGAGCGGACAAAAGGGGGGGCTGCGAAACAAAGCGACAAGGCAGCGGAGGAACCAGCGAACATCGCTGCACACTGACCCGCGCTCTGAACAGCCCCCCCACGCGGTAACTATGTGCGCCGCCGCGGCCGTCCGCGCGTAAAACGGTGCTTTACGATGACGTTTTGGCTAATCCGGGCTACGCCTTCGCCGTCAGCTGCTCGTACAGCGCGTCGTCGATGCCCAGGTACTCGCACATGTGCGTGTCGTACACGTGCTGGTCCTCTTCCCGGGAGAAGTCCAGACGCAGCTCGTTGATGACCTTGGTGCCCTGGCCGACCCATTCGTGCCACGTCTCGGCCGAGATGTTCTCATAGATCCACTGACCCAGCGCCCCGCGCATGGGTGGATCGGGCAGCTGCGTTCCCTTGCGGCCGGTGCGCTGGCAGACAAACGCGCCGCTTTCCTTGAGCTGGCTGGCCTCGGCCTCGACGTCGGCGCCGAGCTGCGGCGGCTCGCGACCGATCCGCGCGAGCAGCTCGCCCATGGCGTTCTTCGGCATGACGTCGCCCTTGCGGGCGGCGACCTCGTACCCGGCCGTAAGCAGACCGGCCGCCGCCGCCTCGTCGCCGCATTCGATCAGCGCCTCGCCGGCAAGCTGGTAGGCCTTGCTCATCTCGTTGTTGAGCTCGAGACACCGCCGCAGGCTCTTGGCCGCCTCGGCGTGGCGGCCCGCCTGAAAATAGGCGCTTCCCAGGCTGAAGTGCGCCATGTCGTTGTCCGGGTCCTCCCGGGCCATGTGCTCGAACTGCGCGATGCGCTCGTTGAGGTCAGTCATGGCCACATGATACCCCCGGCAGCATGGCCCTATCATGGGTCCGCCGAATGAGCGACCTCTCCGTAACCCTGGCCGGCCTCCAGCTGCGCAACCCGATCGTGGCCGCCGCGGGCACCTGCGGTTACGTGGATGAGCTGGCCGACGTCCTGGATCCGGCTGAGCTTGGCGCGATCGTCACGAAGTCCATCACCCGCGAGCCCCGCGAGGGCCACCCGCCGTGGCGGCTGATCGACGTTCCCCTGGGCATGATCAACGCCATCGGGCTCGCCAACATCGGCGTCGATCGCTTCATCGCCGAGAAGCTCCCCCGCGCCGACGCCGTGGACACGATCCTGATCGGCTCGATCGCCGGCAACAGCCTCGACGACTACCGGGCCGTGGCCGAGGCGTTCGACACCGAGGACCGCCTGCCCGCCGTCGAGCTCAACGTCTCGTGCCCCAACACCGACGACGGGCTGGTCTTCGGCGAGGATCCCGCGCGGCTCGGCAAGCTCGTCGGCGAGCTGCGTCGCGTGCTGAAACGCACGAGAATGCTCGTCAAGCTCTCGCCCAACGTCGGGGACATCACAGCCCTGGCCGCGGCCGCCGTTGAAGCGGGCGCTGACGGTCTGACCCTGATCAACACCATCGCGGCCATGGCCATCGACGTCGAGACCCGCGTGTCGCGACTCGCCGGGGGGACGACCGGGGCCGGCGGGTTGAGCGGGCCCGCGATTCACCCCGTCGCCGTGCGCATGGTCCACGAGGTGCACCGGGCCGTTGCCGGGCCCGCGGGCATCCCGCTGGTCGGGCTGGGCGGCGTGATGAGCTGGCAGGACGCGGCCGAGCTGATCCTGGCGGGGGCGACCGCGGTCGGTATGGGCACGGCCTTGTTCGTGGATCCCCGGCTGCCCAGGGCGGTCGTCAAGGGGCTCGGCAAGTGGGTCGAGCGTCAGGGCTGCCGATCGATCACCGAGCTGGTGGGTCAGGTCAAGACCGCATGAACCGGGCCGAGCGGGAGGCGTTCGACGACCTGCTGGAGAGCGTGCTGGAGATGCTCCCGCCGAGGCTGCTCGACCTTCTCGCCGAGACTCCGCTCATCGTCGAGGACCACCCGTCACCGCAGATGCTCGCCGAGCTCGGGATCGACGACGACGATGACGTGCTCTGCGGCCTGCACAGCGGGACACCCCTGACCGAGCGTTCGGTGGAGCACGCGGGTGAGCTGCCGGAAACCATTCACCTGTTCCGCGAGGGCATTCTCGACCACGCCGGCGGCTGGGATCGGGTGCTCGACGACGACGGAAAGTGGCGCGGCGGCGACGAGGACATCATTCGGGAGATCCGCATCACCCTCCTGCACGAGATCGGCCACCACTTCGGTCTCGACGAGGACGACCTCGCCGACCTCGGCTACGAATAGCGGCGAGCAGCCTCGTGTTCAGTCGTCTCGCGCGTGCGAGCGCACCCACGCGCAGAAGGCGTCACCGCGCTGCTCGTAGTTGTCGAACTGGTCCCAGCTTGCGCAGCCGGGGCTGAGCAGCAGCACGTCACCCTCGCTCATGCGTCGCAGGGCGTGCTCGGCGGCGGCCTCGAGCGTTTCGCAGTACTCGGCGTGGCCCTCGGCCGTCTCGGCGAGAATGCGGCCGGTGGCTCCGACCGTGTAGAGCCCGCCCAGCTTGGGGGCGAGCTCCGCGATCGGCGACAGGTCGATCTTCTTGTCGTAGCCCCCCGCAAGAAGGTGCACGTGCGACACGTCGTCGAACGCGTCCACGGCCAGACACGTCGCCTGGGGCGTGGTGGCCTTGGAGTCGTTGTAGAACCGCAGGCCGTCGCGGTCGGCGACGAGCTGCAGGCGGTGCGACAGCCCCGGAAAGTCCGCCACGGCGTCGAGGGCCTCGGCCGGGTCGAGCCCGGCGGCGCGGGCGGCGGCCGCCGCCGCCAGCAGCGCGTTGGCCCGGTTGTGGGCCCCCGGAACGGCCAGCGGGATCGCCGGCACGACTTCCAGGGCGGGGCCGATGAGGGCGTGGTCGCCGGGCTGCTGGTGCCGGAAGATCACGCGTTTGCACTGCTCGTAGTGCGCGAACGTCTCGTGCCAGTCGAGGTGGTTCTCGTAGAGGTTTGTGAGCACCGCCGTGTGGGGCGACCAGCCGGCGTGCCCGGTGAAGCCCACTGCCTCGTCCAGCCAGTACAACATGGCGCTGGACAGCTCCAGCACGACCTGATCCTCGGGACCGATCCGATCGAGCTGGGTGAGAAGCGAACCGCCGATGTTGCCGCCCAGGTGCGCCGTGCGGCCGCACCGCACGAGGATGCGGTGGATCATGGCGGCGGTCGTGGACTTGCCCGCCGTTCCCGTGACGCCGATCACCTGTCGGCGATCGAGCCGCTCCACGAGCAGACGCATCTCGGTGGTCAGGGGAACGCCGGCGGCGGCGGCGGCTCGCAGGAACGGGTTGGACCACGGCTGCGGCACGGCCGGGTTGACCACCACCAGGTCGCACTCGCGAAAATCAGCCTCGTCGTGCCCGCCCAGCCGCAGCACCACGCGACCGGCGGTGACCTCCTCCTCCAGTGCGGTCATCGATGCGCTAAGTCGCGACGCGGGATCGAGATCCGTGACAACCACACGCGCGCCTGCGTCAATGAGCCACCGTGTCACGCCGACGCCGCCCCCGAAACGGCCGAGTCCCATGACCGTCACGCGCGATCCGCCGACCTGCATCCGGCGAGTCTACACCGATCTTGACTGCGGTGGCGGTTCATGCAGGAAGCCCGTACGATGGGCCCGCCCCTGCGGAGCCCCCACCCATGACGACCTTCGACGCCCCGTTCGGCGAGACCGAGCAGAAGACCAGCGGTCTGGCCATTGCCTCGCTCGTGTGCAGCCTCATCTGCTGCCTTCCCATCACCACGATTCCCGGGGTTCTGCTGGGCATCGCGGCGATGGTCTCCATCGGCAACAACCCCGCCCGCAAAGGCAAGGGCATCGCCCTCACGGGGATCGTCCTCGGCGTGCTCTTCACGATCGGGCAGGCGGTCATCTACCCGCCGGCCTACGGCTACATCAAGGACTCGATGGAGCTGGTGACGGCGGGGCCGAACAACGCTCTCACCGCCGGCTTCGCCGGTGACACCGCGGGATTCAAGACGCAGTTCCACGGGCCGGGCGCCACCGCCACCGACGCCGAGGTCCTGGCGTTCATCAATCAGCTGCGCGGCCGCTACGGCGAGCTTCAGTCCGTCGAGATGCGGGGCCAGAGCCAGCAGACACCCTTCGGCCAGCCGATCGTGCCGTTCGACTACGTCCTCGTCTTCGAGACCGGGGAGGTGTCCTGCACCACCGAGATCGCCTTCTCCGATCCGCAGAAGGGCGGCTTCATCAACAAGCTCCACTCGATCACGATCAACGACCCGGACGGACCGATCGTCTATCCGATGCTCGCCGGCGACGCGCCCGCCGACTCGCCGCCGCCGGCGCCCACGCAGGTGCCCGCGGACATCCCCGATGAGGTCCCCGCGGAGGTGCCCCCGGTGCCGGAGATGCCGACGACGGTCCCGGACCCGGGCGGCGGCGGTGGTTGAGGGGAGCGAACCACCCGGCTCCCGGCCCCCCGCACCCAAACGACAGATCAGCCTCTGGGCGCTCGCCTCGCTGCTGTGCGGGGTGAGCTTCGTCTGCCCCATCGCTGCGGGGCTGGGGATCGTGCTGGGTCTGATGGCGCTGGTCGACCTGAACCGTCACCCCCACCGCACGGGCAAGCGTCTCGCGGTGGCGGGGCTGCTGCTGAGCTTTCTGGCCGTCGCGGGGTGGGGGGTGGCGGCCCGCTGGTGGAACGAGCACGCTCGCCGGCCCATGCTCCACGGGCCCGCGGCCGAGATCGAGGCCGGGCTCGCCGGAGACGTGCGGGGCTTTCTGTCGGGGTTCCAGGTCGCCGGCACACCCGCCGACGAGCTTGAGGCAGCAGCCTTTCTCAATGCCGTCAGCCGCCGGTACGGACGCTTCCTGGGCTCGACGCAGAATCGCGAGATCCGCCAGGACGGACCCGATGCGCTGCCCAACCCCCGGCGAATGCGTATTCTCTACGTGTTCACGTTCGAGTCGGGCCCCGTGGATGCCGAAGCTGAGTTCATCGTGATGGGCGATGGGGGTCCGGCCCTGGTGCTACAGTTCTCCTGGCTGGTCGTCCGCGACGACGAGCTGGGTGACCTGCTCTTCCCCGCGTCAGCCGTCATCGAACCGAATCCCGCGGAGCTGCCACGTGGACAATAACGAGCCGGTCATCGAGGTCACGGACCTGGTCAGGCGATTCGGCCATCAGGTCGTTCTCAATGGAGTGAACCTGCAGATTCACCGCGGCGAGACCATGGTCATCATGGGGGGTTCGGGGTCCGGCAAATCGACGTTGCTGCGGCACATGATCGGGTCGCTTCAGCCGGATTCCGGGAGCATCCGGCTGCTTGGTCAGGAGCTGTCCGCCCTGGACGAGGAAGGCCTCAACGGGATCCGTAAGAAGTTCGGGATCCTGTTCCAGTCGGGGGCGCTGTTCAACTCGATGACGGTCGCCGAGAACGTCGCCCTGCCGTTGAGAGAGCATACGCTGCTCGACCACAACATCAGCGACTTCCAGGGCAAGATCAAGCTGGAGCTGGTGGGACTGCGCGAGCACGCCGACAAGTTCCCCGCGCAGATCTCCGGAGGCATGAAGAAGCGGGCCGGTCTGGCCCGGGCCCTCGCCATGGATCCCGAGATCATCCTCTTCGACGAGCCTGACTCCGGCCTCGATCCGGTTCGCGTCAGCTACCTCGACGAGCTGGTCAAGAAGATCCAAGAAGAGACCGGCGCAACCTTCCTGATCATCACCCACAACATCGCGTCGGTGATGCGCACCTCCGACTACATCGCCGTGCTGTACCAGGCCGGTCTGGTGAAGTTCGCCTCCAAGGACGAGATGCGAACCACCGACAACCCGCTGATCCGCCAGTTCCTCGCCGGCCGGGCCATGGGTCCCATCGGCATGGACGAACTCGCCGAAGAGCGCACCGAGATCGAGCGCGAG
>JBFGEG010000141.1:0-6587 GCA_041580235.1 Phycisphaerales bacterium | reverse complement strand
TAGGCGCCGCGGTTGTAGCTCCTGATGTAGAACACCTTGGGCGAGGTGCCGAGGTGCTCCTTGAGCCGCGACGGCCTGTACCTGCCCAGCAGCCGGCTCACCGCACTGTTGGGATCGTTCAGATCACCGAAGATCCGTGCATTGCAGGGGCAGGCCTCGACGCAGGCGGGCAGCTGTCCGCGTCGCAGGCGGTGCAGGCAGAAGTTGCATTTCTCGGGAACACCCTTCGATCGGATCGCGGTCCCCGGAGTGTCCCGGTCGCGGTCACCGTTGTAGTAGGGAAGCTCCCTGCCGTTCACACGCAGCGTGACTTCCATCGCCGAGGACGTCATTCCGTTCAGGGCGGTCCGTTCGTCCCGCCAGAAGGCGTGCGGCTTCTCGTCGTTGACATAGATGGCGTCGTAGGGGCAGGCCACGGCGCATGCCTTGCATCCGATGCAGATTTCGGAGTCGTGGTTGACGATGCCCGCGTCGGCGCAGTGCATGGCCGCGGTGGGACAGACCTGCACGCACGGCGCGCTCTCGCAGTGGTTGCACAGCGTGGGGACATACTCGAAGTTGACGTTCGGGTACGTGCCGTAGGTCTGGGTCAGCTTGTTGGACCAGAACACGCCGTCGGTCGTGTTGTTTTCGATCTTGCACGCGAGGCTGCAGCCACCGCAACCCGTGCACCGTTGCAGATCGATGACCATCGCGAACTTCTTGCCTTTCAGCGACTCGGACGCGACCCGCTCGCCGGCCGGGGAGCACCCGGTCATCATCACGGCGCCCCCCGCAACAGAGGCGGCCGTGGCGCCAAGCATCTCCCTTCGCGAGATCCGCTGATCCGGTTTCATGATCGTTCTCCAGATGATTTACGCTGCCATGATCACGACATAGCGCAGGGACAGGCCCCCGATCAGCACGAGCAGGGAGGTCACCGCGGGAATGGCGTAAGAGAAGTGGCCGCCGTACTTCTCTCGCACGATCGCGACGACTCCCAGTACGAGAGGCGCCACGAGCCCGAGGAGCACTGCACCGCCCCAGAACAGCAGGCCGTAGTCTTCGACGAGCCGCCGGAAAGCGGCGTAGCTCTCGGCCGATCCGAAGAAGAGTGAGCTCAGCCAAAGGACCAGCGTGAACAGCTGAACCACGATCGCCGCGCCCATGATGTTCCGCGAGAACTTCAATTCCGCCAGCATGACCTTCTGTCGAGGCAAGATGGCCAGGATCAGCACCACGAGGGCGATGCCGGTCGTGATGAACCCGCAGATGGCAGTGATGGTCGTCGGTCCCGTATTCCATAGAGGCTGAGACTTGAAGACCATCAGGAGAAAGCCGTGATACACGCCGACCGCCAGCGCGATGGGCGCGCCGATGCACCCCAGCCAGCGCCGGCGCATGGGGGCCCGATCCTTGATCCACATCCAGGCATAGAGCACGCTGATGAGAAAGAAGATCGCCTGCAGCCACGCCCCCCACCAGAGAGGAGAGGTGAGCCGGATCTTCGTGTAGACGATGTAGAATCGCTCCGGATGCCCCAGGTGCGCGACGAGGAAGACGAACCCGATTGAGACGCTCAAAGGTGTGATGATCGCCGCCGTTCGCGCCGCCGAGCTGAACGCGACCCGGTGAAAGCTGAGCAGCACGGCGAAGAGAAAGGTTCCGACGGCGATGCCCCCAAAGAACAGATCGAGGGCTATTCCGCCGCTCCAGAAGTGCTGATCCATTGTCTCACCTCGTTGCTTCTTGCGCCGTCTTCGCCGGACCCGTGTTTCGGGCGCGCTCGCATCACCGAGTTGTCGGCGACGCCGAGCGGGCAGTCGGTTGTTCGAGTCAGGCTCAGCACGGCGAGTCTCTGGGAGCGCAGGGGGGGAGGGCGAGCCAACTGCAACGAGGGTATCTGCTTGCTGATGCGCGCATCAAGGACGCTGATGACCTGATGATCAAGAAACGGGCAGAACAGGGAATGCACCCCCCTTCCGGAAAGCTTGGGAAGACAGCGTGCTGGGCACTTCGCGCGCCGACGCGCGTTCTCTGGGATTTCGAGAGATCTGCCTGGGGTGCTGATGAGGCGGACCGGCTCAGCGTGGCGAGCGGCGGCGCGGCGGCGCGGTTCCCCGCAGCCGGGCCAGACACGCTCGGCCGAGCGGCGAGAGCTCGTAGCCGGTCTCGTGGCTCACGGTGAGGCCGAGCTTCTTGAGCTTGCGGACGTTCGCCTTGAAGGGTCGCGTCTCGGACCCGACCGAGGGCGCCAGGCGGGACGCGGCGATTCGCGGGTTCCGCTCGATGAGCTCCAGCACCTGCCGCGTCCAGGGGCCGTGGCGACTGCGCTGATCCATCCGCTCCAGCCCCGCTGCGAGGTCGTCGGCGGACGGGGCGAAGCCGTCTGTCGGCCGCCGCGTCGGGCCGACCGGGACGTGGTGGAAGAGGACCCGGTAGACCTTCGACCTCGACGTGAGCCGGGCCGGGGCCGTCCTCCGCAGGACGTCGATCAGGGCGGCCGCATCGCTGAAGCCGGCCCTCCGCGCCTCGGCGTCGCTGATGGACCCCAGGGACCGCTGCTCGACACCGTCCACCTCGACCGCGTCGGTGGGAGAGAAGCGATAGACGCCGCCGACCTTGACGCGAGGGCCCTTCCATGCCCGGAACGTCCGGGTGATCGTCCCCTCCCGGAGTCCGTGATGAAAGCGCTTCTGGAAGAGCATGGTCGAGAGGATCCGGGCGACGCGAGGGGGCCGCACCGGACGATACACGCCCGCTGCGAACCGGGCCCCGCATCCAGCCCCAAGACGGGGCGAGATCCCCGGTTACCACGCCCGCATGGCGGCTATTCTTGAGTATCTCTCACTCGGTCCGATCCCGGCTCGGACGCGGTCCCGGCGGGGTCTGTCGTTGTTGCGGCCGTGACGGTTCTCTCACGGAGAAGCGAGGTCTGATGGGGCACAACCCTGCAACTGAATCCGCCGTCAGTGACGGCAGGAAACCCGCCGATCACGAGGGGCGGCCCAAGACGATCCGCGAGCACATCGTCGAGATCGTCAGCGACTCCGGCGAAGGCGCCCAGAAGGCCGGGCAGACCTTCGGCACGGTGAGCGCCAAGATGGGCAACGGGGTTTGGACGGTCGAGATCATCCCCGCCGAGATCAAGCCGCCGGCCCGCTCCCGCGCCGGCGCCAGCGGCATCCGTATCCGGCTCGGCGCCCACAAGGTGACCAACATGGGCGACGAGGCCGACCTGGTCGTCGCCTTCAACGAGCAGGTGCTTTACGGGCGCATCGACCAGAGCGCCTACCGGCCGGGAACCGTCGTGCTGCTCGACAACCGCTGGGCGGCCGATCCCACGCCCCAGATCCGGCAGACGTACGCCGAGGCCGTCGAGGACTTTCGCAATCGCGGCTACGTCGTTCACGAGCTGCCGATCCATCAAGCGTGCCTGGAGCTCGTCAGCGACCCCCGGCTCGGCAAGAACATGTTCGTGGTCGGGATGCTGTGCTGGATCTACCAGCGCGACGTCGCTGTGGCCTCGGCAGAGATCGAGGCCCTGTTCGGCCGCAAGGGCGAGCAGGTCGTGGCGACGAACAAGACGCTGATGGAGGCCGGGGTCCAGTTCGCCAGGAAGCACCTCACAGACGCGTTCATCATCCCGCCGATGGAGAAGGACGAGTCCCTCGTGGTCATGAACGGCAACCAGGCCGTGGGAGCCGGCATCATGGCCTCGGGCATGGACATGGTCGCCATGTACCCCATCACGCCCGCCACGTCGGCCTCGCACTACCTGGCCGGTGTGTACCACAAGCTCGGCGGCGTCATCCACCAGGCCGAGGACGAGATCGCCGCCATCGGTTTCGCCATCGGCGCGTCGTACGCGGGCAAGACGGCGTGCACGATCACCTCGGGGCCGGGCCTGGCCCTCAAGACCGAGTTCATCGGCCTGGCGGTCATGGGCGAGATCCCCCTGGTCATCGTGGACGTCCAGCGCGGTGGGCCGTCCACCGGGCTGCCCACGAAGGTCGAGCAGGGCGACCTGCTCGCGGCGTTGTACGCGTCCCCTGGCGACTCGCCCAAGGTGATCATCGCCCCCGCCACCATCGAGGAATGCTTCCACATGGTGATCACCGCCCGGCGGCTCGCCGAAGCCTTCCGCATGCCGGTCATGCTGCTGACGGACGCCAACCTCGCCACCGGCCAGCAGCCGTTCCCGCGGCCGCACGTGTGCGCGGACTGGATGGCGCCGCCGGTCGACCAGTCGCCATGGCCCGAGGGCACGCCCGCCTACGAATGGGACCCGGAGACCGGCCTCTCCCGGCGACCCATCCCCGGGCAGCGCGGCGGTGCTTACGTCCTCACCGGGCTGTCGCACACGGGAATGAGCCAGGTCGCCTACGACCCCGATTCACATCAACGCGGCTGCGAGATGCGGAGCCGCAAGCTCGCGGCCCTCCTCGAGACGCTCAGGCCGCCGAAGGTGCACGGCGATCCGGAGGGCGACCTGCTCGTGGTCGGCTGGGGCTCCACGCTCGGGGCGATCGAGGAAGCCGTGGACCGCGCCCGGGCCGAGGGGAAGGCGGTCTCCTCGCTGCACCTGCGGTTCCTCTGCCCGCTGGAGCCGGGCCTCGACGAGATCTTCGACCGGTTCGACCACGTCATGACCGTCGAGCTGAACTACAGCGATCCGGCGCAGGGCCTCATGGGGGGCGGCTCGCCTGGTCGCCCGTCACAGCTGGCGCTTCATCTGCGAAGCCAGCTCTGTCGTGACATCGACTACTGGTCCGTCACCCCGGGCCAGCCGCTGCGGCCCGGTCAGATTCACAAGGTCATCCTCGATTGTATCGAAAGACGTCGCGGCGCCGGCGCATCGCCGCCCTTGACCGGCGCCCCCGCACGGAGCAACTGATGTTCGGTCTCAAGACAGACTGGTCCCTGGACGTCCTTCCCCGGTACTTCACGCTCGAGAACTACGAGGGAGGCGTGGCCCGGTGGTGTCCCGGTTGCGGCGATCACAGTGTGCTCGCCGCGGTGCAGCGCATCTGCCGCGACGAGCAGCTGCTGCCCGAGAAGACGGTCTGCGTCTCCGGCATCGGCTGTTCCAGCCGGTTCCCGCATTACATGAAGACCTACGGCTTTCACGGGCTGCACGGCCGGCCGCTGCCGGTGGCGTGCGGTATCAAGTCCCGCCGTCCTGACCTGCACGTGTGGGTGGCCACCGGCGACGGCGACTGCTGCTCGATCGGCGCCGGCCACTGGATCCACGCTGTCCGCTACAACATGGACATGGTGGTGATGCTCTTCGACAACAACGTCTACGGGCTCACCAAGAACCAGACGTCGCCCACGAGCAAGAAAGGCCAGGTTACTTACACGCATCCGCGCGGCGCCTGGCTGCCGCCGCTCAACCCGACGACGGCCACGCTCGGCATGAGCAACGTCTCCTTTGTCGCCCAGACCGTCGACTGGAATCCCGTGCACGTCCACGCCACGCTGCTCAGCGCCTTCCACCACCGGGGGTTCAGCTTCGTGCGCATCTTCCAGCGATGCCCCCAGTACACCTCCGACATCTTTGAGGCCGCGCAGCGGGATCCCTCGCTCGTCCGGCTGCTCGAGCACGACGACGGCATCCAGGCCGACCCGGCCGGCACCCGGATGTTTACCAACCGCGTCGTTCACGACCCGCGCGACATCGAAGGGGCCCGTCGCATCGCCGACACCGAGAATGGATGCCTGCCCATCGGCCTTCTCTTTCGCGACGCCGATCGACCGCGGTACGAGGAAGTGACGACCCAGGGTCTCGCGATGACCACCGAAGAGAAGGTCTCGGCACTGAACGCGGAGCTCGACCGCTTCGCCATTTGAGCCATGGCTGCGCACGACGAACCCACGGCGAACCTCCACGACGCGCCGGCTGACGCGAAGGCACCGCCGGAGGCCGCCGGTCGCGGCCACGAGGGGATCGAGGACGTCCTCGTCGCCTGGGTCGAGACGTTGAGCCGCCGCGAGGCCGGTGCGGGGCAGCCCACGGGGCTGCCCGTGCTGCCCGCGCCGCCGCCCGAGGCGGCGGGGAAGACGGACGAGCGGCTCGGGCGTCTGCGGCGCTTCCACGCCGGTGATCCGGACGCGGGCGCCGGACTGCAGGAGCCGGGTGACGATGTCCTGCCCGCGCTGCTGGCTCCGTTTCGCGATCCGAAGCGGGTGCGTCACGACTATCCACTGTTTCTCGATCCGCCCGGGGCCGGCCGCAACGGGCGGTTCGCCGCACCGCTGTCGGAGGTGCTTCGTCAGCTGGTCGCGGGCATCGGGCCCGGGCCCGAAGACGCCCGAGCACTCAAGGACAACCTGCCGCGGCTGGAGCGCTGCGTGCGTGAAGCGCTGGACGGAGCCGGCCCGCCCGCCGACGCCGCGGAACTGCTGTCACACGCGGCCAAGGCGACCGAGGAGACGCTGGGTCTGGGCGGGTCCAGCGGGCAGTGCTTCCACGATGATCTCCAAAAGCTGCTGCAGTCGGTTCCGGCCGGCGGATCGCTGCTGGCCCTCGGCGATCACACGCCGCTGCTGCTGTTGCTGCACGCGGCCTGCGACCGGGCTGAGCAACGCCGCTCGGCGTTGCACGC
>JBFGEG010000140.1:0-6651 GCA_041580235.1 Phycisphaerales bacterium | reverse complement strand
GTGTGCATCGTGCTGTACGACCTGCTGCATCACCGGCTGGCCGCGTCGGTGTTGCTCATGGGGGCGTGCCGCGGGCTGATCTACCCCCTGGCCGCCGCGGCCGTGAACCCGAGCCCCGACTGGACGGTCGTGGGCTGGTTCTCCGGCGCGTTGACGGCGTACGTCATCGCGTTCACGGTCATCGCCCGAGGGGAAGCCGGCGAGCAGGCGGGGCGCCGGCGGTGGATGTCGTTGGCGATGCCCGTCCTGGTCCTCCTGCCGATCGCGATCGCGCGGCCCGAGAGGTGGTGGTGGTCGCTCGCAAGCGGGCTCGTGACGGTCGGGTGGCTTGTCGTGGCGGCGGCGTGCGTGCTGCGCCGGCCGGCACGGGTCAAGCGGGCGGTGCTCACCTGGCTGTCGGGTCTGTGCCTGGTGGATGGCTTCTATCTGACGCTGCTGGATGAGCCGGCGGCCGCGTTGATCGCCCTGGGCTGCTTCGGGCTGACCGCCTTCGGCCACCGGTATATCGTGGGCACCTGATGACGCATCACACCGCGGTCCTCGACGTCGTCGGACTGACCAGCTCGCTGCTCGGGGACGCAACGCCCCGGATCAAGGCGTTCGCCGATCGCGGGCGGCTGCGCCGGCTGCAGCCCGGGCTGCCCGCCGTCACGTGCCCGGTGCAGTCGTCCATGCTCACCGGCGCCCCGCCCCGCGAGCACGGGATCGTGGGCAACGGCTGGTACGACCGCGAGCTGGCCGAGGTCCAGTTCTGGAAGCAGAGCGATCATCTCGTCGGCGGTGAGAAGGTCTGGGAGACGGCCCGACGACGCGATCCGTCGGTGACCTGCGCCAAGCTGTTCTGGTGGTACAACATGTACTCGTCGGTGGAGTACTCGGTCACGCCGCGGCCGATCTACAAGGCCGACGGCCGCAAGATCCCCGACTGCTACACGGAGCCGAGCTCGCTGCGGGCGACGCTGCAGGAGACGCTGGGGCGGTTTCCGCTGTTTGAGTTCTGGGGGCCGGGGGCGTCCATCGCCTCCAGCCGCTGGATCGCCGAGGCGGCCAAGCTCGTTTACGAGCGGCACCGGCCCACGTTGAACCTGGTCTATCTGCCCCATCTCGATTACGGATTGCAGAAGCTCGGGCCCGAACACGCCCAGATCGAAGGGGAGCTGCAACGAATCGACGAGGTGGCCGGCGACCTGATCGACTTCTTCGAGCAGCGCGGCGTGCGGGTCATCGTGCTGAGCGAATACGGCATCGAGCCCGTCGACGACGCCGTGCACGTGAACCGGGTGCTCCGCGACCATGGCGTCCTGGCCGTGCGCGAGGAGCAGGGGCGGGAGCTTCTGGACGCCGGCGCCAGCGACGCCTTCGCCGTCGCTGATCACCAGGTCGCCCATGTCTACGTCCGCGACGAGTGGAAGACGCCCGAGGTCGCCGGGCTGTGCGCGGGCATTGCGGGTGTCGAACGGGTGCTCGATCGCGCGGAGCAGGCAAAGGCCGGTCTCGACCATCCCCGGGCCGGGGACCTGGTCCTGGTGGCGGCGCCGCGTCGCTGGTTCAGCTACTACTACTGGCTGGATGATCGGCACGCTCCGGACTTCGCCCGCACCGTGGACATCCACCGCAAGCCGGGCTACGACCCGGCCGAGCTGTTTGTGGACCCGTCACTGGCCATGCCGCGATTGCGGATTGCCCGCAAGCTGCTCGCGAAGAAGCTCGGCTTTCGCGTCTTGATGGACGTGATCCCGCTTGATGCATCACTGGTCCGCGGATCGCACGGGCGCACCGACCAGCCCGCCGAAGCGCGACCCGTCCTGCTGACGGCGGGGGGCGAGGGGCCCGACGAGCTGCCCGCCACCGCCGTGCGGGACGTCATCCTCGATCACCTGTTCGAGGGCTAAACGTGTTCTTTCATGAGCGCGGCCTCGCGCCTGGCGATCTCCTCGGGCGAGACGTCCTCGATGTGGGTGGCGATCCACCACTGATTGCCGAAGGGGTCCTGAACCCCGCCGTAGCGGTCGCCGTGATACTGATCCGCCGGCTCCATGAGAGAGGTCGCGCCGGCCTCCAGCGCTCGCTTGTAGGTGGAGTCCGCGTCGCTGACGTAGATGTAGATCGAGCCGGGCATCGGCTTCCAGTCGCCGCCCGGCTCGCCCATCATGACCAGGGCTTCCCCGATACGGACCTCGGCGTGCTCGCGGCCGCCGGGCATCGTCGTGCGGTGGGTCACCTCCGCCGCGAACACCTGCTTCAGGAAGTCGATGAGCTTGGGCACGCCGTGCACGGCCAGGTAGGGCGTGATGCGGGGCCGACCGTCGGGGATGGGTTTCACAGCCATGGCTCGCTCCTCTTGGAGATCGTGGGACCGGCGGTCACGGCTGGCCGGCCCGCACCCAGTGGACGTAATCCAGTGCCGGCGGCTCCGCGTCGAGATGCCGCAGCATGTTGAGAAGCTGGGCGCGGTGATGCGTGCCGTGACCGCACAGGTGCAGCATCGTGTCGCCGAGCGTGAAGACCAGCTCGCGGCCGTCGGCCGGGAGCACCCGCACCTTACGCTGCAGGTCGTCCCCGGCGAGGGTCGCCAGCAGCTCGTTGCGGCCGCGGGCCGCCTCGTCGAGGCACTCGCGAAGCTCCGCGATCGAGAGCGTCTCCGGGAGCTGATCGAAGCTCTCGGCGGGCGTCCCCGACCAGTTCTTGAGCCACCACTGCTCGGCGTCGCAGAGGTGCAGCAGGGTCTTTCGCGCCGAGCCGAGCCCTATCTCGAAGCGCCGGTCGAGGCCGGCGTCGTCCACCGTCTCGGCGGCGGCCAGCACCCGATCGCGGGCCCAGTCGTTGTAGCGGTAGTACTCGGCGATGGTGGGGGGGTCGAAGTCGGTGGCGGGCGGCGGCGCGGAGTCGAGCACCATCCAGAGGTAGTCGAGGTTGAGCGGCTCGGCGCCCGCGTGACGCAGCATGTTGAGCGTCTGCGCCCGGTGATGGAACCCGTGGTTGCAGACATGGAGCATCATGTCCCCCAGCGGATACTCGCGCGACGCGCCGTCGGAACGGGTAAAGGCGATCCGCTTCGATTCGCCGGCCGCGCCAAGACCGTCGAGAAACTCGTCACGCTGCCGGGCCGTGGCCCGGAATTGCTCGTGCAGGTCGGCCAGGGTCGGCGGCGGGGTATCGCCGGGATCGGTTGCCGACCCGAGCCAGCGGTCGAGCCACCCGCGCTCGACGCGACAGAGATGATCGAGCGTGCCGCGCAGGCTGCCCAAGCCCATCTCGAAGCGACGGTCGAGCGCCTCGTCGGGCAGCCGCTGCGCAGCCTGAATGAGCCTGTCGCGGGCCCAGTCGTTGTGAAGGAACAGAGCCCGAAGCGTAGTCAGCGGCCGCGTGAGCACTTGCCTGCCCATGGCCTTTCATGATAAGTCTCGCCCGCCGAATCTTCACCAGCCGGCACCCCGTATACTGTCTCCGGCACGCCGATCGAGCGACGGAGGAGGTCTCGTGACATTTCGTTTTCCCACGTACGGCCGGGCGGCCGCCGCCGCGATCATGCTCTGTGCGGGAGCCCACGGCTTCGGGGCGCCCGGCCAGGTGACCCTGCTGGGGCAATGGGACGGCTACAACGGGACGTACGCCGACGTCTGGGGCGACGGTGACTTCGCCTACGTCGGCCACTTCGGCGGGCCCCACGTGAACATCGTGGACATCAGCGACCCCGAGAACCCGGTCGGATTCGAGTACCCGCTGCCGCCGCCCAACACGTCGGCCTCGGCCCAGGACGTCAAGGTGGCCGACGGCCTGCTCTTCATCGGGCTGGAAAGCAGCGGGGCGGCCAGCGTCCACATCGTGGACGTGCGGGACCCGCTCAACCCGTCGCCGGTCGTGGACATCGCCATCGACGGGTTCAGCGCGATCCACAACGTCTTCTACGACAGCGGCTTTCTCTACATGGCCGACAGCGGGACGACGCGGGTCGGCATCTTCGACCTGACCGGGCTCGACCCGGACAACCCGCCCGCCTCGCCCATCACGAGCATGACGTGGCTGCTGGAGGACGTGGGCAGCTCCTTCGTCCACGACGTCACGGTGAAGGACGGCCGCCTCTATGCGTGCGCGTGGGACAGCGGCCTGTGGATCTACGACGTGAGCAACGTGGCCAACGAGCTGCCGGCCTTTCTCGGCTCGACGCCCGACGGCGGGCAGAGCACGCACTCCTGCTGGCCGACGGACAACGGCGACTACGTCGTCTCCGGCGAGGAGCGCCAGGGCGGCGGGATCAAGGTCTACCGGATCACCGACAACGGCGACTCGCTGACCCTGGAGCTGACCGACTCGTTTGCGGTGCCGACCAACGAGGCCTTCAGCGTGCACAACCAGGTGATCCAGGGATACCGGCTGTACAACTCGTGGTACACCGCGGGTATGCTCGTCTTCGACATCGATCCCGACACGGGGCTGCTCGATCTGTTCGCGACGTACGATCCGGGCGAGAGCTTCTGGGGCGTCTACCCGCTGTTCGGTCCCGGCCGGGTGCTGCTGTCCAACATGAGCACCGGCCTGCATGTGGTCAGCGTGGAGCCCTTCCCGCCCGGCGATGCCGACGGCGACGGGGTCGTGGGGATCAACGATTTCCTGATCGTGCTCGGCAACTGGGGGCAGTGCCCGAATCCGTGCCCGCCGTCGTGCCCGGGCGACTTCGACGGCGACTGCGAGGTCGGTATCAACGACTTTCTCATCGTGCTCGGCAACTGGGGATGACGCTCATGAAGGCAACGTCGATGGCTGCCGTCGGTCTTTCGTTCACCACGATGCTTGCAGCCGCGGTCGCCGCCGAACCGGTGCCCGACTTCTCTACCTTCGACTGCGGGTTCCGGGAGCCCGCCTACTGGCTGGAGGAGATCCGCAAGGGGGTGCAGCGGGGCGAGATCGCCGATCCGAGAACGCGGATTCTGCCGCAGCTTCCGCCGGCCCAGCCCGCCGGCTCCCCGCAGCAGTGCCTCACTCCCGAGCACATCTTCCCCTATGAGGACACGAACGAGCTGTTGCTCACGAACTTCTCGAGCGCCGAGCTGACCAACCTCATGGTCGAGGCCGCCAACAGCCTGCTGGCGACCCACGGCGACATCTACGACTTCATCGGCTTCTGGGTGAACTTCGACCCCGACCACCTCATCGGCGCCGCGTTCTACAAGCTCATCTCGAACGACGTGGAGGGGATCGGCGATGTCGGCTCGGCGATCGGCCAGAGCCCGATCTTCGACATTCACGACGAGCTCGGGCTCGCCGGTGAAGCCCTTCAGGGGATGATCATGATGTGGAACATCAACAAATCCCTGTGGCAGCCGGGCACCGGCGGCAACGCGACCTTCACCCGCATGGCCCTGGGGCAGGAGTTCGAGCACCGCTTCGGGATGTTCCTGCCGCCGTTGCTCGACGGTCGCGTGCTGCAGGGTGACAACGCGAGCTGCGGGCGTGTCTTTCACTGGAACTGGCAGGTGGACGGGCAGGGCTCGTCGATGGAGATCTCCGAGTGGGTGGGGTCGAGCCCGGCGGAGCTCGTCGGCAGCTTCGTGACGTTCAACACGGACATCCCCGGCAGCGTCTTCAGCTATTCGGACCTGTACCTGATGGGTTACGTCTCGCCGGCCGAGATGGACGCCGGCAACTCGGAGCTGCGGTTCATGGATACGTCCTCGTGCGGCCAGTTCTACAACGGCCCGATCTCGACGTTCGACTCCGCCGACATCATCGCCGCGGCCGGCCCGCGGATCCCGGATCACACCACGGCCCAGAAGGACTTCCGCACCGGCTGGATCATGATTCACCTGCCGGGCGATCCGCCGAGCACCGCCGAGCTCGACAAGACCGTGGCCATCCTCGAGCAGCACATGGACGACTGGAGTCTCAGCACGCTCGGCCGGGGCACGATGGACGACACGCTGTTCGCCGACTGTAACTGCAACGGCGTTCCCGACACGCAGGAGTGCGAGTGTTCGGGTGATCTCGACGGCGACGGCGAGATCGGCATCAAGGACTTCCTCATGGTGATCGGGCTGTGGGGCACCAAGTCGGTCGGCCCGCCCGACCTCGACGGCGACGGCGTCGTCGGCATCGGGGAGTTCCTGATCGTGCTCGGCAACTGGGGGCCGTGTAGCTAGACAGCGTGCCACGGGCGGCTTGCCCGCCCGTGCGTTGCGTAACAGAACTGGCAGACAAGCTGCCCGCGGCACGAGGTCTTGTCTGAACGCTACACCGGCACCTCGTAGTCGCTCTCGTCGACCACCGATGACTCCGGCTTGATGATGACCGCCAGCACGAGGCCCAGTAGCAGGGACGTCACGATGGAGTCCCCGGCCAGCTGCAGGCTGAAGCCCAGCGGGTAGTTCATCCAGTTCCAGTCCATCAGGTTCGAGCCGACCGCGGTGTAGAACCCCAGCAGCACGATGAACAGCACCCGGCCCACGAAGCTCGGGATGGCGGGGGCGGCCATGGACAGCAGGAACGCCGCAATCGCCGCGATCAGCACGTCCAGAACGATGCCCGTGATGAAGCTCATGGGCGACATCGGCGAGGAGCCTTCGGACTCGTACATGATCAGGGCCACCGGTCCCCGGCGGTGGGCCTCCTCCCAGGCTTCCTCGGCGGCCTTCTTGTCCTCCGGCGTCATGGCCG
>JBFGEG010000139.1:0-6656 GCA_041580235.1 Phycisphaerales bacterium | reverse complement strand
GCTCGCGCCCCGCCCCGCGCGCGGCCAGCGCCGACGCGTACACCAGCTCACCCGAGGCGATCTGGCCCGCGGGGACCAGCGCGGCCGGGCCGCCATAGTTGATCTGCTCCGGGGCCCCGATCCACCACCGCGCGCCCTGGAGCACGGCCACGGGCCAGCCCGCGCGAACGACCACCGCCTGGTCCCACGGGTAAAGGGCGCCCGAGGCGGGATCCTTCACGATCCCCAGACCGAAGCCCCGCCCGTCGGGCTTGAACTCGGGCGTGGCCGAGAACGGAACCTCGCGACGCACGCCCGTGAAGATCTCGTAGGTCAGCCCCCACGCGTCCATCCGCGAGATGAACATCGGCTCGGCGCTCACGCCCGGCGGCGCCGAGGCCTCCCACCAGCGCTGCTGGTCGCCGGTCGGGGGCCAGGATGTGGACCAGCGGACGCCGCTGCCCAGCGCGCAGCCCCAGGCCACGGCCAGGTTGAGCACGACGGCGATGACCAGCAGGACGGCGGCACGGCCCAGCAAGCGTCTCACGATGCATGGTACGACCCGGCGGCTTTTCCAGTTCACGCGCCCGCGGAGCCGAGGAGAGGGAGACACCAGGAGCCCTTTCGCCATGCCCATGACCCAGCACGACATCCTGACTCACTACGAGAAGGAATGGAAGAACACCTCCGATGCCGCCGACGACACGGCAGGGCTGCGTTACAGCAACCCCGTGGAGGACGCGGTTCTCTATCCGGCCTACGAACGGCTCATCGCCGACCTCAACATCAAGGCGGACGGCGGGCGTGTGCTCGACGTGGGCAGCGGGTCGGGGCGGTGGATCCGGTACTTCCGGCAGCGGTTCCGGCCGGCGCTGCTCATGGGCATCGACTACACCGCGGCCTCGGTTCAGCTGCTGCGCAAGTGGCACGGCGACGACGCGGAGGCGGTGGAGTTCCGACACGCCGACATCACGCAGCCCGGTCTCGACCTCGGCGGGACGTTCGACCTGGTCAATGTCGCCAATGTGCTGTTTCACATTCCCGAGCCGGAGCTCTACGCCCGGGCCCTGGAGAACCTGGCCGCGCTGGTCGCCCCCGACGGCGTCATCGTGACCACCGAGTTCCTGCCGCGGGTCACGATGAGGACCGAGTGGATGCTGGTGCGCAGCCGCTACGAGTTCGAGGCGGCCGTCCGGTCGATGGGGCTGGAGATCTGCACCATCCGCGGCTTCGGGTTCTTCAGCAACGACCCCATGGGGATCGACGGGCCCGACCACGGCCTGCGAAAGCACTTCAACAAGGTGCGGGCCGGGACCACCAACCTGCTCAACTCGCAGGTCAACGACCAGACCCGGGACTTCCTCGTGGAGTTCCTCGCGGAGATCGAGCGGGCCGTCTACGGCTTTGCCCGTGAGCGTCTGGCGGAGATGGACCTGCCGTCGCAGAAGCTCGTCGTGCTGCGGCGGTCCTGAGCGCCGGTCAGTTCACGGCCGTCTCGATCTTGTCGAGGACCTCTCGCGACGCCAGCTCGTCGCCCCCGACCAGGATCCTGATCCGCGTGATGTCGTCACCTTGGCGGAAGGTCTGGATGCGCACCCGGCGGTTCCGCGCCGTCGCGCCCTCGATGATGCCCTCCCGTACATCGATCGCCTCGTGGTCGATCGTGTAGCCCATCTCCCGGACGGCCTGCACGGCCGCGACGTGGATCGTATTGAGATCGCTGGGCAGGAAGGCCTCCACCTGGCGGGAGGGGTTGACGCTGTAAAGCGTGCCTTGTGAGGTGGTCCCCTGGCTGCACGCGACCAGCGCGACGATGACGGCAACGGACAGGATGGTGGTGATTCGGTTGATCATGGCCGTGAGTATACCGCGTCTACCACTCCGGGCCGGAGGTGTAGCGTCCGTAGACGTCGGCCATGGCCTGCACCATCTCGCCCAGCGTGCACCTGGCGATCGACGCATCGACGAGGACCGGCATGACGTTGGCGTCGTCGCGTGCCGCCTGCCGCAGGGCGTCCAGCGCACGCTGGGCGGCGTCCTCGTCGCGCTGCCGGCGGAAGGCCGACAGACGCTCGCACTGCTCGGTCTCGACCTCGTGGGGGATCTGGAGGATCTCGACCTGCCGCTCGTCGTTGCCGTCCGTGTAGGCGTTGACGCCCACCACGACGCGGTCATGGGTCTCCATCTCCTGTCCGAAGCGGTAGCTCGCCTCGGCGATGGCCCGCCTGAAGTAGCCCTGGTGGATGCCCTCGACAACGCCGCCCATGTCATCGATGTGCCGGATGATCTCGTTGGCGTCGGACTCGAGCCGGTCGGTGAGCGCCTCGACGAACCAGCTGCCGCCCAGGGGATCGACGGTCCGGTGCACGCCCGTCTCGTGGGCGAGAATCTGCTGGGTGCGCAACGCCACCCTCACCGCGGTCTCGGTGGGCAGCCCCAGCGTCTCGTCCATGGAGTTGGTGTGCAGGCTCTGGCAGCCGCCGAGCACACCGGCCATGGCCTGGTAGGCGACACGGACCACGTTGTTGAGCGGCTGCTGCTCGGTGAGCGAGCAGCCCGCGGTCTGCACGTGCGTCCGCATGAACTTGGAGCGGGGGTTGGTCGCCCCGTAGCGGTCGCGCATGGCCGCGGCCCACATGCGGCGGGCGGCGCGGAGCTTGCAGATCTCCTCGAAGAACTCGTTGTGGCTGTTGAAGAAGAAGCTGAGCCGCGGCGCGAAGGCGTCCACGTCCATGCCCCGCGCCAGCGCCGCGTCGACGTACTCCATGCCGTCGCGGAGGGTGAAGGCCAGCTCCTGGGTGGCGGTGGAGCCCGCCTCGCGGATGTGATAGCCGCTGATGGAGACGGTGTTCCACTGCGGCGTGTGGCTCGTGCCGAACTCGATGGTGTCCACCACAAGCTTCACCGACGCCTCGGGCGGGTAGATGAACTCGTTCTGGCTGTGGAACTCCTTGAGGATGTCGTTCTGGATGGTGCCGCCGAGCCTGGTCCAGTCGAGGCCGCGCTCCCTGGCCATCGCCAGGTACATGGCCCAGATGACGGCGGCGGGGCCGTTGATCGTCTGGCTGACCGTCACCTCCTCGATGGGGATGTCGGCGTAGAGCCGGTGCATGTCGTCGATGGTGTCGATGGCCACACCGCAGCGACCGACCTCGCCCGCCGACAGCGGGTCGTCGCTGTCGCGGCCCATGAGCGTGGGCAGGTCGAAGGCCGTGGAGAGACCGGTGCGGGCCGTGGTGCCGCGGGCGTTCTCCAGCAGGTACTTGAACCGGGCGTTGGTGTCGTCGGCCGAGCCGAAGCCCGCGAACTGGCGCATGGTCCAGCCCCGGCCGCGGTACATGGTCTTGTGGAGGCCCCGGGTGAAGGGGAACTCGCCGGGCCGGCCGATCCGCTCGTGCGGGCGCCGGGGATCGGCGGGATCGGTCGTCTCCACGGTGCCGGGCCCGTAGCACTCACCGATGACGTACCCGGAGATGCTGACGTTCTGGGGGTCGGCACCGTCGGTCGGCGCGACCGCAGAATCCTGCAAGGTGCTCATGGCGGATCCTCGACGACAAGGGGAACAGGCAAGCCGGGGTATCGTAGCGGCTTCAGTCGTCGTAGATCGTCATGGCCGAGTTGGCCTCGGGGATGGGTCCGCCGCGGGGCGACCACCAGTCGGGCTTGTCGTGGTCGATACGCAGGGCCTGGTCCGCGGGCCGCGGCGCGTACTCCGGCGCGTCGCGGTAGTCCACGTCGATGCGGCGGGCGTAGGCGTCGGGAACGCTCATGGCGTTGCGCAACGTGCCAAACTCGGTCCCCCGCTCGAAGACCTCCCACCGCATCAGGTCGGGCGTCAGGACCGGATCGTCACCGGCGTCGCTGACGAAGTCGAGCGTGAGCTGCTTGCCGACCGGGACCTCCATCGTGAAGAACGCCTTGCCGGTTCGCGTGTCCACCATGGTCACCGTGACCGGCTTGGACTCGGTGGACCAGTACGTCGAGGACCCGCCCGTGTAGGGCATCAGGGCCCCCTCCGGGCGGTGGCAGCCCGCCAGCACGAGCGTCGAGGCCGCGGTCAGTACTAAGATCCGAACCAGCATGCGCTTACCTCTTGTCCCAGGCCGGGAACGCCGGGGCAACCCTTCCATATGCCGATCGGCCGCGGATTGTTCGCGCAGGCGGCCGCCTCGCCCTCATCGACCGGCCGTCCGGGCCCGCATGAGACGATTTGCGTCCAAGCGGAGCCGCGGCGGCGGGCGTGCGGCCCCGCTCCGCAGCGCCCGAACGGCACACGATCAGGCCCCGCCGGGTCCATTCGGCGGGCCCGACGAGAGCGAGTGCGCGGCCAGAGGCCGCCACGGAGCGCTCAGAATGCTTCTAAAGTGTCATAATGAGTGCGATCCCCTCGATCCGCATCGGCCACGGCTATGACCTGCACCGGCTGGAGCCGGTGGCTCCGGCGGGGGCGGGCCGGCCGTTCGTGCTGGCCGGCGTGCGGTTCGAGCACCCGCGGGGGCCGGTGGGGCACTCCGACGGGGACGCGGTCTACCACGCGGTGACCGACGCCGTCCTGGGGGCCCTGGGTCAGGCCGACATCGGCCAGCTCTTCGCCGACACCGACCCGCGTCACGACGGGGCCGATTCGAGCCGCTTCGTCCGGGACGCGGCCGGGCGCATGAAGGACGCGGGGTACGCCATCGGCAACCTCGATGTCACGGTGGTCTGCGAGTCGCCAAAGATCGCCGGCCGCAAGCCGGAGATGATCGCCAACCTCGCCGGCCTGCTGGGCTGCGTCACGGGGCAGGTCAACCTCAAGGGCAAGACCCACGAGCAGGTGGACGCCGTGGGCGAGGGACGCGCCCTGGAGGTGCACGCGGTCGTCCTGCTGGAGCGGACATGACGGAGATACGATTGGCCCCATGAACAACTCGCACCTGTGGCAGAAAGCGGCCGCCTTCGCCGCCCGCGAGCACCGCGGCCAGCTCCGGCGAGACGACCTCACGCCGTACGTCAGTCATCCCGTGCGGGTCGCTCTCACCGTGGCCGTCACCTTCGGCTGCACCGACGAGACGGTGCTGGCGGCGGCCCTGCTGCATGACGTGATCGAGGACACGACCGCGGACTACGACGATCTCCTGCAGCAGTTCGGCCAGGAGATCGCCGACATCGTCTCCTGCCTGAGCAAGGACAAGCGGGTCGTCGAGCCGGAACGGGAAAGACGATACGACGAGCGGCTCAGCGAGGGCCCGTGGAAGGCCAAGCTCATCAAGCTCGCCGACGTGTACGACAATTTCGCGGACGCGACCGACGACACGACCCGGCGCAGCTTCGCCGAGAAGGCCCGCCGCGCACTGGCCGTCGTGAAGGGCGAGCCGCAGCTCACCCATGCGGTGGCCCTGATGGAGCAGATGATCCGGGCTGCCGAGACGCGCGCCGCGTCGGCCTGAGGCAAGACGCGGGCGGAACACACCGGCCGCCGCCGTGTCTCCTGGAGGATCCCGCTGGTGAAGTTCCGCATGATCAAGCTCGCCCTCCTTCTTCCCCTGACCGCGTTGCTGCGCTGCGGCCCGGCTCCGGAGCCCGCCGCCGCCGAAGAAGCCGCGCCGCCGCCCGTCGTCGTCACGGAAGCGCCGCCGGTAAAGCATGACGCCGTCGTGGTGGTGCCCGAACCGCTGCCCATGGTGCCGCCGGAGCCCGAACCCGCCACGGAGCTCCCGGCGTCAGAGCCTGACGCAGCGCCCGTCCCGGACCCCGCCCCCGAACTCGTGACGGAGACCGTCGTCGTGGCCGTCGAAGAGACGGTCGAGACCGGCGAGACCACCCAGCAGCCCCGGCTCATCATCGATGAGCCGAACCCCACCGACATGCTGCTCGACAAGCTCGAGCGCAGCGCCGCCGACCTCCGCGACTTCGTGGCGGATCTCTCCTACGTCAAGTGGGACAGCGTGCTGGGGCGCAACGAGACGCGGCTTGGTGAGCTCATCTACCAGGTGAAGCCCGACGGCACGAGACGGTTTGCGATTCTGCTGCAGCGGCTGATCGTCAGCGGCCGCGCCCGCGACCGCAGCAAGCACTACATCTTCGACGGCAGCTGGCTGGTCGAGATCGATCACGACAACAAGATGTTCCTCAAACGCCAGATCGTGCCGCCCGGCCGCCGCTTCGACCCGCTCAAGCTCGGCGAGGGGCCGTTCCCCCTGCCCGTCGGCCAGCCTCGAGACGAGGTGCGGGCCCGCTTCGACGTCACCCTGCTGAAGTCGCCGCAGGACAAGATGCTCGCCAAGCAGCTGGCGAGCCGGGCGGTCGACGGCCTGCTGCTGGTGCCCAAGCCTGACAGTGCGCAGGCCGGGGACTTCGAGCAGGTCGAGCTCTTCTACGACCGCGACACGGCGCTGCCGGTGGGCATCTGCCTGACCGAGACCAACGGCGACCGCAAGACGGTGATCCTCCGCGACCTGCGTCGCAACCGCGGCGTCGACGAATCCAAGCTCAGCATCGAGGAGCCCGACGCCCGCGAGGGCTGGAACGTCGATATCACGCCCTGGCAGGAGTAGCGTGGGGGGGACGTCTTCTCGTACTGCTCTCGGCGTCCTGCCGATCCCCCGACCCTAAACCCCGTCCGGCTCAAAGCACCGAACCGTATCCGGATGCCCCGCACACGGCGTGTCCAGACTGTACACATTGAAGTTGCGAAG
>JBFGEG010000138.1:0-6723 GCA_041580235.1 Phycisphaerales bacterium | reverse complement strand
GGGGTAATACAGGATCACTTTATCCACTTTCGCATGACTGTCAAGGGGTAAACTGGCCGCTTCTTGCCACCAAAAAGGACCGCTGGGCTCTGTTTCGGGCTGTTGGGGGCCGCCCGACGGCGTTCAGCGTCGTCGCGACGTCGTCAACCCCCGTGGCCGCTGCGTCCGGCGGAAGGCACCCGGCTCCACGAGCTGGCCCGCGTGTGCCCCCAGCGTCTCCAGGGACCGCTGCAGCTCGCTGCGTTTCTCCTCCAGCACGGCGGCGGAGGCACCGTCGGGAACCCGGATCGGATCGTCGGTGGTGAGCACCACCCGCGCCAGCGGCAACGGCAGCCGGAAGCGGTCCCATGAGGCGAACTGCTTGCACCGGCTGATGCCCACGCCCAGCGGGACGACGGGGCAGCCGGTCATCCGGGCCAGCAGCACGATCCCGGGCTTGGCCACCCCCACCGGTCCCCGCGGTCCGTCGACGGCAATCGCAGCATCCCGGCCGCCTTTGACGAGTCGGGCCAGATCGATCACGGCCCGCGTGCCGCCCCGCGTGCTCGAGCCGCGGACGGCGTGATAGCCGTTCCGCTCCAGCACACGCGCGAGAATCTCACCGTCCGGGCTGCGGCTGACCACGACGCAGATGTCGTGCCCACGCGCGTAGTGGAAGATGGGAAAGAAGTCGCCGTGCCAGAGGGCGAACAGGAGAGGTCCCGGCCCCTGACGGCGGAAACCGGCGAGACGAGACTCGCCAACCGTGCGCAGACGCATGGTGTTGCCGACGAGCCATACGGCGCTCCGCGCCAGTGCGGAGAACACGGCCGCCCGGCGTCGGTCCCCGGCCGAGAGGACCCCTCGAGAGGGCCGCGCCCTGGTGAGCGAAAAGCTCTTGCGGCGTGCAGGGGTCTCCGTCGATTCCGCCACGTCGTTCGGTGCCCTTCCTGACTCCCGCCGCCCCTGGACCCCCGTGATCCGGGCCCCGGTCCGAGCCGCCGGCCTACGGCCCTCGTGCCGGCCGCGGCGTCCGCTCGTGCCGCGGACCGGCAGGATATCCGGGATCACGTCGACTGGACGATGCCAGACAAGTCCTTATTCTGGGCGAGGGCGGCTCTCGGACGGCGCATATCCGGCGGCGAGTCAAGGCGGCGTGGGGCGGCACATCGAATACCCGGCCGCCAGAATCACCGAAACGCGGGCGTGAGTGTACCGACGCAATGGAGGATCAGATTCTCGGATTGATCGCGGGGGGAGGCAGGCTTCCGGTTCTGGTCGCCCAGGGCATGCGGGCGGCGGGGATCAGGATCTGCGGCATCGGGCTGCGCGACTACTACGACCCCGCCCTGCCCGACCTGTGCGACGACTTCGTCGTCGCGGGCATGGTGCGTATCGGGCGCTGGATCAAGGTGCTGAGACGCCACGCGGTCACCCGGGCCGTCCTCGTGGGGCGGGTCTCGAAAGCCCGTATGCACGACCCGTTGCGGGTCTTCCGCCAGATCCCGGACTGGCGGGCCGCCAGGCTCTGGTATCGCCGTCTGCGTGAAGACCGTCGCAGCTCGGCCGTCCTCGTCGCCGTGGCCGACGAGCTGCGGTCCAACGGCATCACCCTGATCGACTCGACGCGGTACATCAGCAACCAGCTCGCCGAAGAAGGCGTGATGACGGACGTCAAGACGTCGCGGCAGCAGGACGTCGACATCGCCAAGGGGTGGTCCCTGCTGCGTCGCGTCGTGTCCCTGGATATCGGGCAGTCGATTGCCATCTGCGGCGGCAAGATCATCGCCGTCGAGTCCCTCGAGGGCACCGATGCGATGATCGAGCGCGCGGGCCGGCTCAACGGCTCCGGCTGGACGCTCCTCAAGGCGCCCAGCGAGGGGCACGACATGCGTTTCGACGTTCCCGCCATCGGCGCGGTCACGATCGAGCGGATGATCCGGGCGCGGGCGGGCTGCCTGGGGCTCGACGCGGGTCGCGTCATCATGATTGACAAGCCGAAGGTGATCGAAGCCGCCCAGCGCGCCGGCATCCCCATCGTCGGGATCGGCAGCCCCGGCTAGGACGCGTCCGCGTGCCCGTCCAGGGCGACCAGCAGCTCCCGGGCCGCCACCTCGTTGAAGTGGTGGCCGCTGAAACGCGCCGCGACCTCGGCCAGGATCGACTTCTGCCTGCGGATCGCATCGTCGCTGGTCAGCACCCCTTCCACCGCCTCCACGACGGGCTCGACCGCTCCGTAATGGGGCACCAGCTCCGGCACGGCTCGGCCCAGGCCGGCCCACTCCGAGACCAGATTCGGCAGCGTGTAGGTCTGGGTGCGGACCATCCAGCCGCCGATGAAGACTGTGAATCGTTTCATGTTGTACATGACCACCATGGGCTTCAGACGCGCCGTCACCTGGAGCGTGACGGTGCCGGAGGCCACCAGGGCCATATCGCACCAGTCGAGCACGGCGTCGGTCCGGCCGGTCACGAGCGAGAGAGCCTCCGGCCACTCGCAGCTCGCACGCGGTGTCGCCTCGCGGACCAGCGTCTCGCTTCGATCATCGAGCGTGGCCACGACCCCGTTGATCTCCGGATGTCGCCGACGCAGCTCGACGAAGGCTTCGAGCATGGTTGGCCAGTTGCGCATGACCTCACCCGCGCGTGATCCGGGCAGCAGCGCGAGACGCGGACGCCCCTGCGGCAGGTCCTTCATATCGTGCGCGTCCGGTCCCTCGAACGGATCGAAGGCGGGATGACCGACGAACGTCGAGGACACGCCCCTGTCCGCCAGCCACTGCTGCTCGAAAGGCAGCAGACACAGCACGTGATCGGTCAGCCGGCGCAGGCGGCGGATACGCCACGGTGCCCACGCCCACAGCTGCGGCGCCACGAGATGCACGATCTTCGCCTGGGGCTGAGCCCGGCGCACCGCCCGGCAGATGGACCAGTTTCCCGCGGGGCTGTCCACCGGAACGAAGGCGTCGATCCGATTGCGCTGAAGCCAATGGCGAAGACGCTTGAGCCGCTTGTGATGCGCCCATCCCTGCCGAAGCGACTCCAGGAACATGGATCCGTGCTGTGTGGTGTGCTCGAGCAGTTCAGCGCCCGCCGACTTCATCTTCGGTCCGCCGAGGGCGAACACCCGCAGCTGGGGCTTGGCGCGTCGCAGCGCCCGGATTGTCTCCGCCGCCAGCGTGTCGCCGCTCGGCTCAAATGACGAGAAGAGGAGGGTCGGTGGATCCGACATGGCTCGGCTCAGCATAACGGTGGCAGTTGGACCCTCGTGATCATCCGGGGATCCGCTTGGTCTGGACCTTGCCGCGACAGATGCCTCGCCGCGACGACTCCAGGAAACTGATGAACTCGGCCACCATGGGACGCTCGGCCCGTTCCCGCAGGACCTCGAGTGCAGCCGACGGCGGCAGCTGCCGCCTGAAGATGATCTTGAACGCCCAGCGGATATCCTCGATTTCGTCCCTGGACAGCCCCATGCGACGCATCCCGACCTGGTTGACGGCTCCCGCGACGTTGATCGCGGTCAACGTGACAAACGGAGGCACGTCGAGGGTCGTGCAGATGGCGCCGGAAAGCATCGTGCCTCGCCCGACACGGCAGAACTGGTGCACGGCCGTATTGCCGCCGATGTTCGCCCGATCGTCGATGATGACATGCCCCCCCAGCAGCACGCCGCTGGCGAAAATGCAATGATCGCCGACACGGGAGTCGTGCCCCACGTGGGCATTGGTCATGAGGTAGTTGTGATCGCCGATCGTGGTGGGTCCGTCATCGGTCATGGCGCGGTGGACCGTCGTTCCTTCGCGAAAGACGTTGTGATCGCCGATGGTCACGCCGGGACCGGCCCGGGCGGGGTCGTAGCCCACCGACTGCGGGGCGAAGCCGATGCAGACGAACGGGTACAACGTGTTGCCGGTCCCGATGGTCACCGGCCCCTGCAGGTAGACGCTGCCGATGAGCCGGGTCTGCGGTCCCAGGATCACCGGGCCGCCCGTCGCGTCGATGACGCACCCCGGGCCGATGGCGACGTCGTCCGCCTTGCAGACCTCGCCGTGCACGATCACGCTCGGGTGCACGTCCGCCATGCCTGGGAGTTTAGGGCAAAGTCACCGCGATGACTGGGCCGTGGCCGTGGCCACGGGGCGGTCGCCGCTGGGGGCCCGCCGCCGGGCCGCCTCGACCACGAAGGCGTGGACACCGAAGGTCGCAGCCACGGAATCCAGCGCGCCGTTGACCACGAACGCTGTTCCCAAGGGATGGTCGGCGGCCCGGCTCAGCAGTTTGTCAACCTCACCGGCAGAGGGTTGGTACGGTCGTGGCATGCCGTGTCTCGCCTGGGGATCGGTCATGGTGGTCTCTCTCAACAACCGCTCGGGTCTTGAAGGCGTCACTATCTTCCCCCGGGCGCCGTTGTCAAGTACACTGCCCGGCGCCGGGGCCGTGCCGAATGCGATATCGGTTGTTCACCTCGTCCAAACGCCGAATTTCACCCGAGAAAAGAGATGGCTCTTCCCCTGTCAGTGACCGTTTGCGAGTGCTGGGCCCGGGACGGCCTGCAGTCCATACCGAAGGTCGTGCCCACCGGACTCAAGGTCGAGATGATCAACCGGGTCCTGGCCTCCGGCGTCGCCAAGCTCGAGGTCACGAGCTTCTCCCATCCCAAGCTTCTCCCGCAGTTCGCCGACTGTGTCGAGGTCCTGAAGTCGATCGAGCGGCGCCCCGGCGTCAGCTACGTGGTCCTCATGCCCAATGCCAAGGGGTTCGACCGCTTCGAGGTCTGCCAGAAGCAAGGGTACGGCGCCGATGAAATCATCCTCATGATCTCGTCCAGCGAGGCGCACAACCTGGTCAATTTCCGGTTGTCCCACGACGACGCCAAACGCGCCCACGCGGCGATCATGAAACGGGCTCACGATCTGGGCGTTCGCGTCATCGGCTGCCCCGGCACCGTCTACGGGTGCCCGATCGCCGGCGACGTCGCGATGGCCGATGTCATCGACATCACGCGGTTCTACGTGGAGCACGGCGCGCAGACCATCATGCTTGGCGACACCACTGGCGCCGCCAATCCCCGGCTGGTTCGGGAGCGCATCGGCGAGCTTCGACAGCTCTTTCCCGCGGCCGAGTTCATCGCCCACTTCCACGACACGCGGGGCAACGGCATTGTCAACAGCATCGCCGCCCTTGAGCTGGGGCTGCGCTACGTGGACACGTCGCTCGGCGCCATCGGCGGTCAGCCCGCCACGAGTGCGGGCCTCTACCAGGACGGCTTCACCGGTAACACGTGCACCGAGGACCTCGTGTGCCTGCTCGAGGAGATGGGCGTGAGCACGGGGATCGACGTCGACGCCATGATTGACAATGGCAAGCGGGCCGAGGCGATCCTCGGCCAGCGGCTGAGGGCCAACGTCATTCGGTCGGGACCGGTGAACCATGGGCCGAAAGAGTATGACCCCACGGTCGCGCGGCGGCCGGAGGTCGTGACGATGGTTCGGACCTGAGGTGAGCCGCCCGGCTGAGCCCCTCGTGCCGATGCGCGTCGAAGGTCCGCGGCCGAAGGCGACCGACGCCCGGATCGCCCTCGACGACGCGGGTCGGATCGCCCAGGACATTCCGTGCCGCGCGTGCGGCTACAACATCCGGGGTCTGGAGCCGACGGCCCTCTGTCCGGAATGCTCGACCCCCGTCGAGCGGTCGATCCTGGGGGACCTGCTGCGGTTCTGCGATCCCCGCTGGCTCGATCGCCTGGCGTCCGGCGTGCGACTGGTCATCATCGGGACGTTGGGGGGCGTCGTGGTGGCGGTCGGGCTGACGGTGGTGCTCGTGGCGCTCGCCGCCGGCGGCACGGTTGCCCTGACGACCACGGTGTCCATCGGCGCTTCCGTGAGCGCGGCCGTGACGCTGATCACGGTCATCGGCGTGTGGCTGGCAACCACGCCCGATCCCGGTGACGACGGCACCGCGGCGGGGTCAGTCGGCCCCCGCCGGCTGGCCCGCTGGTGCGTCCTCGCCGATGTCGCGGCCGCGCCGCTGCAGATGGCCACCAGCGCTTCGGGGACGATCGGTGCGGCAGGGCCCGGCATGGCGATGCCGGGGCTGACGGGCCTGGCGGTCGTCGGCACGGGGCTCGGTCTCGTGGCGCTCATCGGAAAGGCCGCGGCGCTGGCCTACTTCGGTGCGCTGGCGGGAAGGATCCCGAGGGTTCGCCTCGCCCGGCAGTCGAGGACCGTGGCCTGGGGCTACGCCGTGTGCCGCGGGCTTGGCCTGGTCATCGGGCTCGTGCTGGCGCCCATGATCGGGCGCATGGGGCCGACGCCCGGCGCCGCCTCCGGCGGCATCCTGATCGTCGGCGGCATCGCGAGCTGTGCGGTCGCCGTCGGGTCGTTGATCTTCGGCGTGTGGGCGCTCGTCCTGCTGTTCGTTCACGCCGGAGCCTTTCGCCGGGTCGCCGCCGAGTCGCGGTCGGCGTGGGCGGCGGGCGTGTCCGGATGAACCAGTGCGGCGCCAGGGGTATCATGCGGGGACCGCGTCATGCCCAGCGAGTCGATTCTCATCGTCGAGGACGAAGCGGAGATCGCCGATCTCATCCGGCTGCACGTCGAGCGGGACGGGCGCGCGGCCGCCGTCGTTGCTTCCGGCCGGATGGCTCTCGACGTCATCGCTCGACGGCGGCCCGATCTCGTGGTGCTCGACCTCATGCTGCCCGACCTCGACGGCCTGGAGGTCTGCCGCCGGCTGCGCTGG
>JBFGEG010000137.1:0-6841 GCA_041580235.1 Phycisphaerales bacterium | reverse complement strand
GCCGCCGAGACTTTAGAAAAAACACTTGCAAATTGTTTCGTCGCGCAACCTTCCGAACACACTGCAAACAACAACACTGACCGCAGCGCTGCGGCGAAACGCCGGCGCGCTCAAGCGCTCAAGGGGACGTCAGGCGTGAATGACTCCCGCGCGCAGGTCGTCGTCGTGGTCAAACGAAGCCCCGCGGATCACACAGCGGCGTTGACGGCGGAGAAACGTCTGTTACGATCGTTCGTAACGCCTTGGTGGGCCGTGGGGAGGCGTTGGGGGCCGTGGGTTGGCGAAGGGAATCCTCGAAACACTGACGTTGCGGCGTTCCCTCACGCGGATGAGGACGTCCCTTTTCGGCGTGGACTTCCTCTGGGCCGACCCCGGCCGCGACTGTCAGGACGTGGTGGAGACGGGCATGAGGCAGGTGGCCGAGGGGGTGCTGCGGCACACGGCCGAGGCGATCCGACGTCAGAAGCGGGACATCGTGACGTACTGGGACGCGATGACCTGTCTTGACGACGGCTTTGTCCCGTCGCGGCTGCGTGGTCGCCGCGAGTACGAGCTGGCCTGTAAGCTCGTTTCGGCCATGGGCAGGGGGCCGCTGGACGCCGTTCACAGTGCGATCATCGCGGAGCTCGGCGAGCTCGACTCGATCCGGGAAGCTCGGTCGCGGCCCGTGTATGAGTTCGGCGAGACGGGCGATCAGCGGCAGCGGGCCACGCCGCGGCCCGTGATCGATCGGGTTGACTTCGGGATCGACGGCCGCTGGAGGGCACGCCAGGCGGGTCCGTGCCGGCTGCTGGAGATCGACATGGGGGACCTCAAGGGCCGCGCCGACAAGATCGACTGGCCCTGGGCCCACCTGCTGGCGGTGCTCATCCAGCTGCGGGCGGACATCGAGATCCTCCTGGAAACCGGCTTCATGCGGATCCACCGCTGCGAGCGCGCGGCGTGCGGGGCGTTCTTTCACGTCGCCCGCATGGCCGGCCGGCAGCGGTTCTGCTCCAACGGTTGTCGGGCCGCGGCGGCTCGCGAACAGCGTTCGGGGCACGGCAACGGCGCTGCGAGCGATCGTAGCGCGGCCGAGGCCGGTTCCTGAGATGCAACGACTGCTCCTGGCCGCCGCTCTCATGGTCGGTGCCCTGGCCGGGCCCGGCCGGGCGGACGAGATCGTCCTTCGCGAGGCACTGGTGATCGGGGACGTGGGGACGTACGGCCGCTCGCCCACCCACACCGACGCCGTGGAGGCCCTGATCGTGGCCGGCGATTGGGCGGCCCCCGCGGCAGGCGACGGGCTCGAGCTGCCGGACGGGGAGACCCGGACGTGGACGACGGCCACCGCCGACGACAAGGGCTGGCTGACGGGGCCGGCGTTCCGGGGCGGGTGGGCGTCGTTCACGGTCGAGAGCGATCGCGACCGGGTCATGATGCTCCACGCCCGGGGGCACAGCCGAGCCTACGTCAACGAGGTGCCGCGGGCGGGTGACCCTTACAACACGGGGTTCGTCCGGCTGCCCGTGCGACTGCGGGCGGGGAGCAACGACCTGCTGTTCCGCGTGAGAAGGGGGCGGCTGTGGGCGCGGCTGTCCGAGCCGGCGGGGGGGCCGGTCGCGCTCGACACGGCCGACCTGACGCTGCCGGACCTGATCGCAGGCGAGGACTGGGGGGTGCGGGGGGCGGTGCTCGTGGTCAATGCCTCCGGGCAGCGCCTCGACGGCCTCACGATCACGGCGGCCGGCGACGGGCTGCCCACCCGCGAGACGATGGTGCCGTCGATCGCGCCGATGACCGTGCGGAAGGTCCCCTTCTGGTGCGGCGGCGCGGTCGATCCGCAGCGGGGGTCCTGCGCCGTGCGGCTCCGCCTGTCGGGCGACGGCGGGGTGATCGACGAGGCGACGGTCCGCCTGGCCGTGAAGGAGCCCGGTGAGCGTCACACGCGGACCTTCGTCAGCGAGATCGACCGGAGCGTGCAGTACTACGCGGTGACGCCGATGGCTCCGGGAGCTGCAGGGGGGAGCCCGGCGGGCGGGCCTGCCCTGTTCCTCTCTTTACACGGGGCCGGCGTCAAGGCGCCGGGGCAGGCGGCGGCCTACCGGCCCAAGGACTGGGGGCACCTGGTGGCCCCCACCAACCGGCGGCCGTTCGGCTTCGACTGGGAGGACTGGGGCCGCCTCGACGCCATGGAGGCCATGGCCGACGCGATGGCTCGCTACGACATCGACCCGCGGCGGGTCTACCTGACGGGTCACTCGATGGGCGGCCACGGCGTGTGGCACCTGGGGGCGACGTTCCCCGATCGCTTCGCGGCGATCGGCCCCAGCGCCGGGTGGGTCAGCTTCTGGTCGTACACGGGGGCGGCGCAGTACGAGGACGCGGACCCGATCGAGGCGATCCTGAGACGCGCCGCCGCCCCCAGCGATACGGCGACCCTGTCGCGGAACCACCTGCACCACGGCGTGTACATCCTGCACGGCGAGAAGGATGACAACGTGCCCGTGGCCCAGGCGCACTTCATGAACGAGCACCTGGGGGCCTTTCACCCGGACCTCGTCTACCACGAGCAGCCCGGGGCGGGCCACTGGTGGGGCAACCAGTGCGTGGACTGGCCGCCCATGTTCGAGTTCTTCCGGCGGCACACGCGGCCCGAGGCGGGCGAGGTGGACCACGTCGAGTTCGTGACCGCCAATCCCGGCATCTCGGCGTGGTCGCACTGGGCCGGTATCGAGGCCCAGGTCGAGATCGGCGTGCCCAGTGCCGTGGTGATCGACCTCGACCGGGCGGGCCGTCACTTCGAGACCACCACCGACAACGTCGCGCGGCTGAGTCTGCGTCTCGAACACCTGTCTCCCGACGAGCCGGTGAGTCTGACCCTCGACGGCCAGACGCTGCCCGACGTGAGCTGGCCCGCGGAGACGAAGCAGCTGTGGCTGGCCCTTGACGATGACACCTGGACGGTGTCCGGCGAGCCGCCGTCGGCCGATCTCAAGGGGCCGCACCGTTTCGGGCCCTTCAAGGACGCCTTCCGTCACCGCATGGTCTTCGTCTACGGCACCGCGGGCACGCCCCGGGAGAACGACTGGGCCTTTCACAAGACGCGCTACGACGCCGAGACCTTCCGGTACCGCGGCAACGGCTCGATCGACGTGATCCCCGACACGGCGTTCGAGCCACACGCCGGGCGGGACCGCAACGTGATCCTCTACGGCAACGCCGAGACGAACGCTGCGTGGGGTGAGCTGCTGGGCGCCGGGCCCGTGCAGGTCCGTCGCGGCTCGATCACGATCGGCGAGAAGCAGATCACCGGCGACGACCTCGCGTGCCTGCTCATCCGGCCCCGGCCAGGAAGCCCGACCGCGTGCGTCGCCGCCGTGTCGGGCACCGGGATCACCGGCATGCGAGTCACCGACGCGCTGCCGTACTTCGTGTCGGGCGTCGCCTACCCCGACTGCATCGTGATCGGCGCCGAGATGCTCGCCCGCGGCACGGCCGGCGTGCGGGCGGCGGGGTTCTTCGGCAACGACTGGTCGGTGGAGACCGGCGACTTCGCCTGGAGGCCGTGAGTCAGGGTCCGCGCGACGCGCGGATCGCGTCGGCCCGCTTGATCCCCTCGCGGTAAGCCGCGTGGAACTCGTCGCCGCTGACGCCGAGCGAGATCCCGATGCGGGTGATGACCTCGCGCTCCTCGGTGCTGATCTCGCCGTCGATGCGGGCCTCGCCCACGAGCAGCACGATGGCCTGGTGGGCGTTTTCCTTGGGGATGAACAGGTTGTCGACGAAGGACTCGTCGGTCCGGGCGGCCTCGACCATGGCCTGATAGGAGGCCTCCCCGATCCCCACCCGGTCGGCGAGCCCCTGGATGACGCCCATCTCCGAGCGTTGCAGCTTCCCGTCGGCGACGGCGACCGCGATCGTGGCCTTCAAAAGCTCGCTGTCCTCGATCATCACGCAACCTCTCGTGGAACGCCCCCGGATGTCGTCCATAGTATCAGTATCGTTGCGGCCGGGTGGGCGTTCAACGCCGGCGTCCGACCGGAGAAAGAGGATCGAGATGGTCGATGCGGGCGAGAGCCGCGGGACACCGGGACCGCAAGCCGACGACGCCGCCTTCGCGGTGGCCTACCTCCATCAATTGCGTTTCACGAGCGACGCCTTCGATGTCGCCAACCCCGTTGTACGTGACGTGATCACGATCGACGGGGACACGCCGGCCCGCGTTCTCGTGTTCGTCGATGACGGGGTCGCCAGGGCCTGGCCGGACCTCGAGGCCAGGATTCGCCATTACGCGCGGGCGCACAGCGATCGCATCGTTCTGGTCGGCCGACCTCGGGTCATTCCCGGCGGGGAGGCGGCCAAGAACGACTGGAGCGTCTTCGAGACGGTGGCCCGGGCCATCGACGAGGCGTCGATCTGCCGCCGCTCCTACGTGATCGCGATCGGGGGCGGCGCCGTGCTCGACGCCGTGGGCTTCGCGGCGGCCACCGCCCACCGCGGCGTGCGGCTCGTGCGGCTGCCCACCACGACGCTCGCCCAGGCCGACTCGGGTGTCGGCGTCAAGAACGGCATCAACGCCTTCGGTAAGAAGAACTTCATCGGCACGTTCGCGCCGCCGTGGGCGGTGATCAACGACGAGTCGTTCCTGACGACGCTGTCGGACCGCGACTGGCGGTGCGGCCTGACCGAGGCCGTGAAGGTCGCGCTGCTCAAGGACGAGCGGTTCTTCGACGAGATCGTGGCCGCGGTGCCGCAGCTCGCGAGACGCGATCACGCCACGCTGGTCCCAATCATCCGCAAGTCCGCGCGGCTCCACCTGCGACACATCGCCGACGGGGGCGACCCCTTCGAGCTGCGCGAGGCCAAGCCGCTTGACTTCGGTCACTGGTCGGCGCACAAGATCGAGCCCATGACGAACTTCCAGGTCAGGCACGGCGAGGCAGTCGCGATGGGCATGGCCCTCGACGTCGTCTACAGCGCGATGACGGGCCTCCTGGAGTGGTCCGACGTCGAGCGGATCCTCGACTGCCTGACCAGGCTTGGCTTTGCCCTGGCCCACGCCGCGTTCGCGGATCTCGAGGTGCTGCTGGCCGGGCTCGAGGAGTTCCGCCAGCACCTCGGAGGCCGGCTCACGATCACGCTGCTCAACGGGATCGGCATGCCGGTTGACGTCCAGGAGATCGACGACGCTGCCATGAGGCAGTCGGCACAATGGCTGGCGGCGCGAGCCGCGCAGGCCGGCGTTCGTCGTACACTGAACGACAACCTCTGAGCCCTCGACGGAACACTCACATGGACCCATCGAACTGCCCCGCTCCGCGTTCGCGCGTGATCGAGCTGTACTTCATGGAGCACCGGGCCAAGCTCATCGACATCGCCGCCTTCCTCGATCGGCTGGACCGCGCCGCCGACGACCTCGGCGCCGAGGACTTCCGGGTGGCGGCCTTGCGGCAGGCCGTTGACATTCTCAACGACGGCCGGCCGCACCGCGCCAAGCGGGTGCTGGAGCTCTTCAGCGATCCCTCCACGGAGCCGATCGCCGCGGCGGGAATGAAGGGCGCGCTGGGCGTCTATCAGGGGCCGGCGTGAGGTACATCGACCCCCACATCCACATGGTGTCGCGGACCACCGACGACTACGCGCGGATGGCCCAGGCCGGCTGCGTCGCCCTCACCGAGCCCGCGTTCTGGGCCGGGTTCGACCGCAGCTCGCCCCAGGGCTTCTACGACTACTTCCGCCATCTCACGGAGCAGGAGCCGGCGCGGGCCGCGGCGTACGGAATCAAGCACTACACGTGGCTGTGCATCAACCCCAAGGAGGCCGAGGACGTCGCCTTCGCCCGCGAGGTGATCAGGTTCATCCCGGAGTTCCTCGACCGGCCCAACGTGCTGGGGATCGGCGAGATCGGGCTCAACAAGAACAGCCGCAACGAGCTGACGATTCTGGAAGAGCAGATCGACCTCGCGGCCACGCACAACCAGCTCATCCTCGTGCACACGCCGCACCTCGAGGACAAGCTCAAGGGCACCAGGCTCATCATGGCCGCGATCAAGGCCAACGGGAAGATCGACCCCGCAAGAGTCCTCATCGATCACGTGGAGGAGCACACCGTCCAGATCGTGCTCGACGAGGGCTTCTGGGCGGGCATGACGCTGTACCCGGAGACCAAGTGCACGCCGCAGCGGGCCGCCGACATCTTCGAGATGTACGGCACCGAGCGGATCTGGATGAACTCCGCCGGCGACTGGGGCCCCAGCGATCCGCTGGCGGTCCCCAAGGCGCAGCTCGAGATGGCCCGCCGCGGCCACTCGCCGCAGACCATCTCCAAGGTCTCCTTCGACAACCCGCGCACGTTCCTGAGCGCGTGCCCGAAGTTCAAGGTCCCCGACGATGCGTGACGCCCTCGGCCCGGGCACCACCCTCGGCTACTGCACCAACGTGCACGCGGGCGTGACCTGGGACGAGACGAAACGCAACCTTCAAGAGCACGCGCTGGCCGTCAAGCAGCGTGTCTGCCCCGACGAGCCGATGGGCGTGGGCTTGTGGCTCGCCGCTCCGGCCGCGCGGGAGCTTCTCGAGCACGACCGCGTGGGAGAGCTCGGCGACTTCCTCGGCGAGCACGGGCTGCTCGCCTACACCTTCAACGGCTTCCCCTACGGCGACTTCCACCAGGAGGTCGTCAAGCACCGGGTGTACGAGCCGGACTGGAGCGAGCCGGCGCGAGTGGCGTACACCAGGGACCTCATCGCCATTCTCGCGCGGCTCGTCGCCGGCGGCGAGGGGAGCATCTCGACGCTGCCCGTGGGGTGGAAGACCATCGACACGGCGCGGGTGGACGCCGCCGCCACCCACCTCCGGG
>JBFGEG010000136.1:0-6850 GCA_041580235.1 Phycisphaerales bacterium | reverse complement strand
CTCGGCCGGCACGTCGACGTAGGAGGGGTCGCGGTGCAGGCTCTCGAAGGTCCCCGCATCGCTCCACCAGCCTTCGAGAATGCTGTACGTCAGGTCGCCGCGTCGGAGATAGACGTTGTTGACGTCGGTGATCTCCAGCTCCCCGCGGGCGCTGCGATCGAGTGTCCGGGCGATGTCGTAGACGTCGCCGTCGTACATGTAGAAGCCCGTGACGGCGAAGCGGCTGGGCGGTTCGACGGGCTTCTCGATGATCTCGGTGATCCGTCCATCGACGAGCCTGGCGACTCCGAAGCGCTGCGGGTGGTCCACTTCCTTGAGCAGGATCCGGGCTCCGCTGGGCTGAGCCCTGTACTCGTTCACGGCGTCTCGAATGCCGTGCTCCACGATGTTGTCGCCGAGCACCACGCAGACCTTGCCGCCCTCGGCGTAATCCTCGGCGAGCAGCAGCGCCTCGGCGATGCCCCCTTCGCCCTCCTGGTAGGTGTACTGAAGCTCGCGAAGGCCGAGCGCCTTGCCGTTGCCGAGCAGCTTCAGAAAGTCCCCGGCGTGCTCGCCGCCGGTCACGATCATGACCTCGTCGATGCCCGCGTCCAGCAGTGTCTGGATGGGGTAATAGATCATCGGCCGGTCATAGACCGGCAGGAGGTGCTTGTTGGTGACCCGAGTCAGCGGGTGGAGCCGCGTTCCGAGACCACCGGCAAGAACGACACCCTTCATACTCCGAAGATATCAGAGTCGGGTCGTGAAACAAACCCGGACCTCACTATTCAGGACAGATCAGCGCCTTTGCCCCGGTAGTACGGGCCGACGTCCGTGCGTCGCGGCTCGGCGAACTTCTCGGCCATGCGGTTCGACCAGTCATCGTGAGCGACGCCTCTCTCGTCCAGCCACCGTCGATACACGGTGTCGTAGGCCTCGACGAGACGCAGAATCTCTTCGTCATCGGGGTATCGATCGTCGAAGAGAACGGCGTCGGCGCCGAGGCGGGGCCGTGGCGTCGGCTCCTCGTCGGGGACGCCGACGCAAAGGCCGTAGAGCGGATAGACGCCCGGCGGGATCTCCAGGAGCTGGTCGACCTCGGCCAGGTTGTTACGCAGGCCGCCGATGTAGCAGATCCCGTAGCCCAGCGACTCGAAGGCGAGGACCAGGTTCTGGGCGAAGAGGGTCGCGTCGATCACCGCCAGCAGGAAGGCCTCCAGCCGGGCGTCGTAGGTCCGCCCCGCCCGCCGGCACAGCAGCCGGTGGCGGCGGGAGTCGCCGCAGACGACAAAGAACGCGCCGCAGCGGGTGATGTGATCCTGGTTGCCGCACAGCTCCGCGAGCCGCCGCCGGTGCCCGTCGTCGCGGATGCGCAGGACGCAATAGGACTGGATGGCGGAGCTGGTCGAGGCCGCCTGGCCGGCCTCGACGGCCAGCCGGACGTGGTTGTCGGGCACGGCGGCATCGGCGTAGTCGCGAACGGATCGGTGCCGTCTGATCAGCGAGATTGTCTCGTTCATCCCGGCCAGAATATGGGTTGGGGCCTTGACAGGGGGGGCCGATTGGATATCCTAACAAAAACCGATCAAATGGCTGGTGGGGCCATGCGAGCACAGCACATCGATCAACTGCGGGCGGCCATTGCGGCCGTCGAAGGGGGGTGGGAAGGGCGGAATCGACCGTCGGCGCCGGAGCTGAACGGCTTGCCCATCGGCCCCGGCCTCCACGAGTGGTTCGGCGCGACCCCACCCCTGGGGATCTTTCTTTACCTGGTCCGGGAACGCCTCGGATCGGGTTGCCGGGTGATCTGGATCGGCCGGCGGTGCCGGCCGTATCTGCATGCCCTCCAGAGCGCCCGTGAGCTTGGGTGCCGCTCGATCTTCGTTGACCCGCCGGACGACGCGAGCCGGTTGTGGGCGATCGACCTGGCGGTGCGCTGCCCGGCGACGTCGGTGGTCGTCGCCGACGGCAGGGGGCTGGACATGGCCGCGACCCGGCGACTGCAGCTGGCGGCCGAAGCGGGCTCGGCGCCGGTGCTGTGCGCACGGCCGCCCGAGGACCTCAAGCGTCTTTCGGCCGCGTCGACACGCTGGCAGGTGCGCTGCGCGCCGTCAACTGACAAGAACCCGAGATGGATCGTCGAGCTGCTGCGCTGCAAGGGAGTGCAGCCCGAGGTCTGCCGTGTCCCCGGAAGGGCACGGTGGACGCTGGAGTGGAAGCGTGCCAAACGCGGTGTCGTTGTACATGCCGCACTGGTCTGCCGACCTGATCAACCGCCGTCGCAGGACGTGCCGATCCGACGGACGGCCTGAGCCCGTTCTTTTAGACGTGGAGACGGGCGGACGCCGGCTCGTGGCCCGCTGTTGCGAGCAGGCTGCGGCGGCCGGAGTTCGGCCGGGGATGACCATGGCCCATGCCAGGGCACTGGTGCCGGACGTGGTGACCGAGCCCCACCGGCCGCGACGGGAGCTGGAGGCGCTGGGGGCGTTGGCGCGATGGGCGCTTCGCTTCTCGCCGATCGTGGCCACGGATCCGCCGGACGGCCTGCTCGTCGATATCTCCGGATGCCAGCGTCTCTTCGGCGGCGAGCAGCGTCTGCTGCAGATGATTGCCGTCGCCGTCGGCCGTCTCGGCTTCCAGACGCGTGTGGCGGCGGCCCCGACCTTTGCCTGCGCGTGGGCGGTGGCGAGGTTCGGCTCCGATCAGCGGGCCGTTGTCCCCGAGGGCGGCCAGCGGGCGGCGATGTCGGCGCTTCCGGTGGAGGCGCTTCGGGTCGAGCAAGCGGTGGCCGAGGCGCTGCGCGAGGTCGGCATCGAGCAGATCGGACACCTGCTCGACCTGCCGAGGCCGTCGCTGGCGTCGCGGTTCGGGTCCGGGCTCCTGTCCCGGCTCGACCAGGCCATGGGAAAGGCGACGGAGACGATCGATCCGGTCCGCCCCGTGACGCCGGCGATGGCCGAGCGTCTCTTCGCCGGACCCGTGAAAAACCAGGACGCGATCGAGCTGACCGTCCGCGAGCTGCTGGGGGAGCTCTCGCAGGTCCTCGCGCAGCGCGAGTGCGGAGCCCGGCGGGTCGATCTGTGCCTGGACCGCCTCGACGCCGAGCCGCTGTCGGTAACCATCGCTCTCAGCCGTCCGAGCCGCGACGCCGGGCACCTGTGGTCACTGTTGCGGCCGAGGGTGGAGTCCGTCAACCTCGGTTGGGGCGTGGAGCGCGTGCGCTTGGTCGCTGAGCGTCTGGGTCGCCTCGACCACGAGCAGGCGGAGGTGTGGGTCGCAACATCCGGCCGCAGATGCCTGGACCGTGATCTCGGCGAGCTGATCGACACGCTGAGCAACCGGCTGGGATCGCAGCGCGTGGCGTGCGTCGAGCCGGTGGAGGCGCACCTGCCCGAGCGCGCCTTTCGGCTCCGGCCCGCCGCGGAGCCGGGCGTTCCGTCTCCGGGTGAAAACGCGTCCGTTTGTCCCGATCGTCCCTCGCTGCTGCTGGAGCGCCCCGAACCGATCACGGTGATCGCCATGACGCCGGAGGGTCCGCCGCTGTGGTTCCGCTGGCGCGGACACGAGCAGCGGATCACGGCCAGCGCTGGTCCGGAGCGCATCGCGACGGAGTGGTGGAGGGGCAACGGGGAAGAGAGGCACGGGGAAGAAAGGCACGGAGGCACGAAGGCACGAAGGCACGAAGGGAGGCGCGAGTCTTACGCGCGTGCGTATGGTCGGTTTCTCTTGGGTCGTGAGTATCACCCAGATGCCGAGGGAGCGCGATCCGAACCTTCGTGCCTCCGTGCCTCCGTGCCTTCGTGCCTTCTCACAAGAGACTACTTCAAGGTCCAGGACGAGCACGGGCGCTGGCTGTGGATCTATCGCGTGCTCGAGGGCAATGACTGGTTCGTTCACGGGTTGTGGGCCTGAGCCATGCCTGAGCTGCCGCAGCCCAAGATCAAGCCGCACCCGTGGTCGCAACGAGCCGAGCCGCTCCGGCGTCATGTCGATCCGTCGCTTCCCGCCTACGCGGAGCTGCAGGTCACGAGCAACTTCTCGTTCCTGCGCGGGGGCGCTCACCCGGAGGAGCTTGTCGAGCAGGCGGCCCGCCTGGGCCACCAGGCGGTGGCCGTCACCGACATCAACACGCTGGCGGGCATCGTCCGCGCGCACGTCGCCGCGAAGCAGGCCGGGATCCCGCTGGTGGTGGGCACTCGACTGGAGCTGTACGGGCCGGATCTCTCGCTGCTGGTCTACCCGACCGACCGCGCCGCCTACGGCCGCCTGGCGCGTCTGCTGACCCTGGGCAAGCGCCGCGCGGCAAAGGGCCGCTGCGACCTCGGCCTGCACGACCTGGTCGAGCACCACGAGGGGCTGCTGGCCGTCGTCGTGCCGCCGATCGATCTCGACGGCGACTTCACCGAGCTCCTGATGGGATTGAAGCAGGTCTTCGACGACGACCGGCTCTCGATCGCCTCGTCGTGTCTCTACGGTCCGGATGACCGTGATCGCCTGCAGCTGCTGGCGGGCTTGTCCGAGCACGTGGGGATTCCGCTGGCGGCCACCAACGACGTGCACTACCACGCGCCGCGGAGGCGGGCGCTGCAGGACGTGCTGACCTGCGTTCGGCTCGGGTGCACCGTGGCCGAGGCGGGGCGGCGTCTTTTTGCCCACGCCGAGCGTCACCTCAAGACGCCGGCGGAGATGGCGCGTCTCTTTGCGGAGCACCCGCATGCTCTGGCCCGCACCGTGCGTGTTGCCGAGCGAGCGGTCTTCAGCCTCGATGAGCTGCGCTACCAGTACCCCCAGGAGACGTGTCCGCCCGGCCGCAGCCCGATCCAGCACCTGGCCGAGCTGACCCGCCGGGGTGCCGGCGAGCGGTATCCGCGCGGGGCGCCGGTGAGGGTGCGCGACCGGATCGAGCACGAGCTGCGTCTCATCGACGAGCTCGACTACGCCCGCTACTTCCTCACGGTGCACGATCTCGTGATGTTCGCCCGAAGCCGGGGCATCCTCTGCCAGGGGCGGGGAGCGGCCGCCAACTCCGCCGTCTGCTACTGCCTGGGGGTGACCGCCGTCGATCCCGACCGGATCGACCTGCTGTTCGAGCGGTTCGTGAGCCGGGAACGCAACGAGCCGCCGGACATCGACGTCGACTTCGAGCACGAGCGCCGCGAGGAGGTCATCCAGTACATCTACCGCAAGTACGGGCGCGATCGGGCGGCGCTGACGGCCGAGGTGATCAGCTATCGCGGCCGAAGCGCCGTCCGCGAGGTCGGCAAGACGCTGGGTCTTTCCCTGGACTGCGTCGATCGGCTGGCCAAGAGCCTCGACTGGTGGGACTACGACGGGCTCAAGCCCGACCGTCTGCGCGAGCTGGGCCTGAACCCCGACGACGCGACCGTCCGGCACCTCTTCGAGCTGGTTCGCGACCTGCTGGGCTTCCCCCGGCACCTCTCCCAGCACGTCGGGGGCTTCGTGATCACCAGGGACCCGTTGTGCGAGCTGGTCCCCATCGAGAACGCGGCGATGCAGGACCGCACCGTCATCGAGTGGGACAAGGACGACATCGATGCCATGGGGATGCTCAAGGTCGACGTCCTGGGGCTCGGCATGCTGACGTGCATCCGCAAGTCATTCGAGCTTCTCAATGCCCGTTCGGGAGCCGATCCGATCTCGCTGCACACGGTTCCCCCGGAGGATCCCGAGGTCTACCACATGATCTGCGCCGCCGACACCGTGGGCGTCTTCCAGATCGAGTCCCGTGCCCAGATGTCGATGCTGCCGCGGCTGCGCCCGCGCTGCTACTACGACCTGGTCATCGAGGTGGCGATCGTCCGGCCCGGCCCCATCCAGGGCAACATGGTGCATCCCTATCTGCGCCGCCGCAACGGCGAGGAGCCGGTCACCTTCCCCAGCGAGGACGTCCGGGACGTGCTCGGCAAGACGCTGGGGGTGCCGCTCTTCCAGGAGCAGGCGATGAGGCTGGCCATCGTGGCCGCCGGCTTCACCCCCGACGAGGCGGACCAGCTGCGCCGGTCCATGGCTGCGTGGCGCCGCCGCGGCGACCAGATGCAGCGCTTCGGCCGGCGTCTCGTGGAGGGCATGACACACCGCGGGTATCCGCGGGAGTTCGCCGAGCGCTGCTTCGAGCAGATCAAGGGGTTCAGCGAGTACGGCTTCCCGGAGTCACACGCGGCGAGCTTCGCCCTGCTCGTCTACGTGTCGTCGTGGCTGAAGCGATGGCACCCGGCGGTGTTCGCGGCGGCGCTGATCAACAGCCAGCCCATGGGCTTCTATGCTCCGGCCCAGATCGTCCGCGATGCCCGCGAGCACGGTGTGGAGGTCCGCGGCGTCGACGTGAGCCACAGCGGCTGGGACTGCACGGTGGAGGACGGCGCGCTTCGGCTCGGCATGCGTCTGGTTCGGGGTCTGCGTGAACAGGAGGCGACGACGCTGGTCGAGGCCGTCGCCCGCGGCGGTCCGTTCGACTCGATCCTGCGTCTGTGGCGGGAAAGCGGCGTGCGGGTCTCGACGTTGCGCCGGCTCGCTTCGGCCGACGCTTTCGCTTCAATGGGGCTCGATCGCCAGGCCGCCCTGTGGGACATCCGGGCCCTGAACGACGAGGACCTTCCGCTGTTTGAGCGGCACGACGAGGACGATACAGGGTGCCGTGAGCCGAGCGAAGTGAACCCCCGGCTTCCCCGGATCGCCGAGCCGAAGAAGGTCGTCCAGGATTACGCCGCGATCGGTCTCTCGCTCAAGGCGCATCCGGTGTCGTTTCTCCGGGCACAGCTCGCGGCGCAGGGCGCGGTGCCGGCCGCGGAACTGCGCGACGAGCGCTCGTGGCCGCACGGCGCCAGGGCCGCGGTGGCGGGGCTGGTGCTCG
>JBFGEG010000135.1:0-7136 GCA_041580235.1 Phycisphaerales bacterium | reverse complement strand
GTGGTCGCCGGACGGCAGGTGGATCGCCTACGCCGGCCGCGAGGGGGCAGACGGCACCTACAGCACCGAGAACCTGGAGCTGTGGGTCTGCGATCCGGTCAAGGGCAAGGCCCGGAGCCTGACGGGCAAGGAGGACTACTGCCTCATGGCCCCACCCACGACGGACACCGCCGACGTGGCGTTCTATCCCGTCTTCGAGTGGAGCCCGGACGGCAAGCGGATCTACGTGCAGCTGGGCTGGCACGGGGAGATGCATCTGACGTCGGTCAAGCCCTCGGGCGGCAGAATCACGTTTCACACGCACAGCGCCCGCTCGCACGGCCTGGGCAACGTGTCGGACAACGGCCGGCTGGCGGCAATGGTCGTGGGCTCGGCCACGAAGCTCGACGAGGTCCACGTCGCCGATCTTCGCGGCGAGGACGCGACCACGACCGCGATCACCGACTTCAACAGCGCGCTGCTCAAGGGGCTGGAGCTGTCCAAGCCGTCGTCACACTGGGTCAAGACGCCCGACGGGACCAAGGTGCACACCTGGGTGATCCTCCCCGCCGGCTTCAAGTCGGGGCGCCGCTACCCCGCCGTGCTGGAGATTCACGGCGGCCCTCACGCGCAGTACGGCGTCGGGTTCTTCCACGAGTTCCAGACACTGGCGGCCGCCGGCTACGTCGTGTTCTATTCCAATCCGCGGGGCAGCAAGGGCTACGGCCGCGACCACTGCGCGGCCATCCGCGGTGACTGGGGTGGGGCGGACTGGACCGACATTCAGGCCGTGACCGAGTTCATGAAGGACCAGCCGTACGTTGACGCGAAGCGCATGGGCGTGATGGGCGGAAGCTACGGCGGGTACATGACCAACTGGGCCATCGGCCACACCCACGACTTCAAGGCCGCCATCACCGACCGCTGCGTCTCGAACCTGGTCAGCATGTACGGATCGAGCGACTTTCTGGAGCCGCCGGACCTTTACTGGCCCGGCAACACGTGGGACCGTCCGGAGCAGCTGTGGGATCGCAGCCCGATCAAGTACTTCGGCAAGGTCAAGACGCCGACGCTGATCATTCACAGCGAGGGCGACCTGCGGTGCAACATCGAGCAGGCGGAGCAGGTCTTCAGCATCCTCAAGCTGCGCAACGTGCCCGCCCGGCTCGTGCGTTACCCGCGCTCCACCAGCCACGGTCTCAGCCGCTGCGGGCCGCCGGACATGCGTCTGCACCGGCTGCACCAGATCCTGAGCTGGTTGAAGAAGTATCTGAAGTGACACGCTGTCGGGTCCTACAATTCGCCTGCTTCGAGACGAGGGAATCCGCGACATGACCCGAATGAAGGCCGATCGAGGCACCGGCGACGAGGCTCACGACGGGCAGGCCCAGGTCACCACCGCCGGGGACCGGCAGCTCAAGGCGATGGAGCACGTGCGGGGTCTGCTCGCCTACATCGGCGAGGATCCCGACCGCGACGGCCTGCTCAAGACGCCTCGACGCGTCATCGGGGCGATGGCCGAGCACTTCCGCGGCTACCGCGAGGACCCCAAGGACTACCTGTCCCGGACCTTCGAGGACTCTCACGGCTACAACGAGCTCGTGCTCGTCAGCGACATCGAGCTCTACAGCCACTGCGAGCACCACATGGTGCCGTTCGTGGGCAAGGCGCACGTGGCCTACATTCCGGACGGTCGAATGGTCGGCCTCTCCAAGCTGGCGCGGGTGGTCGACGTCTTCGCCAAGCGTCTCCAGGTGCAGGAGAGGCTCACCGCCCAGATCGCCAACGCGATCCAGGAGGTCCTGCGACCCAAGGGCACGGCGGTGATCCTGCAGTGCCAGCACTTCTGCATGTGCTACCGAGGCGTGCGCAAGCCGGGAGCCTGGACCACCACCAGCAAGCTGCACGGCCTGTTCATGAACAACCCCGCCACCCGCTCGGAGCTGTTCACCCTCATCGGCCTCAAGCACGAGGTCGGGTGAGGGCGATTGCCCGACGACGCCGCGCGAGTCCCTGCCTTCATTGCCCGGCCCTCCGTTCTTGGGTTGACTCCAGCGGAGGCGGGTCGACGCATCGTGCCTCCAGAACCCACCCCGGTCGAGCCGGGTGGGCCTCAACGGAGACACCCACCTTCACACGCTGCCCCGGACCCGGCCACACCCTCGGTTGACATCGTGCGTGACGGCTTGCGTGTCGCGCAGGACCTCAGCCCACCTCGCTCTTGAGCTTCTTGAGACAATCGATGAGCTGGTCGAGGTGGCGGGTCTCGTGGGCGGCCGAGATCTGGGCCCGCAGCCGCGCCGTGCCCTCGGGGACCACCGGGTAGCCGAAGCCGATGACGAACACGCCCATCTGCAGCAGCCGGTTGCTCATGGCGATGGCCTTCGCCGTATCGCCGACGATGATCGGGCAGATGGCGGTCGGTGACTCCAGGACATCGAAGCCCGCGTCGCGGATCCCCTGCCGCGCATAGGCCGTGTTGTCGCGGAGCTTCTGGACCCGCTGCGGCTCATTCATGAGGATCTCCACCGCCTTGTTCGCCGAGCAGGCGACGGTGACCGGCAGCGCATTGGAAAAGAGCGTGGGCCGCGCCCGCTGCAGGATGAGCTCGATGCCCTGGGCGCTGCCGGCGATGAACCCGCCGGCGCCCCCGCCCAGCGCCTTACCCAGCGTGCTCGTGAAGAAGTCGATGGCGGTGCCCGGCATGCCGTGGTGCTCGTGGGTGCCGCGGCCCGTCCTGCCCAGCACGCCGGTCCCGTGGGAGTCGTCAACGACGAGAATCGCCCCGTACTCGTCACACAGCTCCCGCAGCTGGGGCATCTTGGCGACGTCGCCCTCCATGGAGAACACACCGTCGGTCACCACCCAGATCGCGCCGGTGACCTCGTCGTCGGCGCGGGCCTTGTCGAGCGCCTCCCGCAGCGACAGCATCTCGCTGTGCTTGTACACCGTGCGTTTGGTGCCCTTCTTGATCTGCACGGCCAGACGCATGCTGTCGATGATGCACGCGTGGTTGAGCTCGTCGGAGATGATGATGTCGCCCGGCTCGCAGAAGGTGGGGAAGATCGCCTCGGTCGCATTCCAGCACGACACGAAGGTGTAGGCGGCCTCGACGCCCAGGAACTTCGCGAGGGTGCGCTCCAGGATCTCGTGGGGCTCGAACGTCCCGCAGATGAACCGCACCGACGCCGTACCCGCCCCGTAGGTGCGAATGCCCTCGATCCCCGCGTCCCTGACCTGCGGGTGGTTGGCCAGCCCCAGGTAGTTATTTGAGCAGAAGCACGCGACCTCGCCGTAACCGCGGAGCTTGACGGTCGCATCCATCGGCCCCTCGATGGTCTGCAGGGCCTTGAGCTGGCCGGTCTCCTTGAGATGATTGAGCACGTCGCCGGTGCGCTGCTCGAAGAGCGCCCGCCCGGACACGTCGGTTGTGGTCGCCATGAGCAAGGATCCTCTGCGAAAGTGTCTCGTCAGCCGTACCGGGCCTTGATCCGCGGCACGAGGTAGTCCTCGAAGGCGCGTTGCAGATCGTGCTTCGGGCTGTAGCCCCAGTCCCGGCGGGCGGCGCTGTCATCGACGTCCATGGGCCAGGAGTCGACGATCGCCTGCCTTTGCTCGTCCGGCTCGAAGGTGATCTGCGCCCCCGGAAAGTGCTCACGCACGAGATCCGCGAGCTCCTGGGCCGAGGGGTTGAAGGCCTTCACGTTGTAGACGATACGCGTGAGCTGCGACATGTAGCCCGCGGCCAGCTTCAGCATGGCGTCGATGGCATCGGGCATGGTCATGAACGGGATGCGGGTGTCGGGCCGCACGAAGCACGCATAGGGCTTGCCCTCCGCCGCGGCGTGGATCATCTCCGCCGCGTAGTCGCTCGTGCCCCCGGAGGGGACCGTCTCGGCGCTGATGAGCCCGGGGAACCGGATGGCCCTGAAGTCCACCACGTGCTTCATGCGCTTTTGGACCAGCTGGCGGTAGTGCTCTGCGTAATACCGGCCCAGGTGCTCGCAATACAGCTTGTTGCAGCCGTACATCGTGGTCGGCAGGTTGTGGCTGTCCTCGTCCACCGCGCCGATTCCGGACTTGGCCGACGGGTCCTTGAGTCCGTAGACGGCGACCGAGCTAGGGAACATGAACTTGACCGGCCGGCCGTGCGAGCGGGCCTGGTCGGCGGCCAGCCGCAGCATGTTGAGCGTGCCTCCCACGTTGACCTCGTGGCCCGCCTCCGGGGCGAACTCCGTCCGCGTGCTGAGCAGCGCCGCGAGGTGGTAGATCTCGGAGATCTCGAACATGGACTGGAGACGCTGCAGCAGCGGCGTCTCGCAGATGTCGCCGACGAACGTCTCGCGGCACAGCGCCGTCTGATCGGGACCGATACCGCGGAGATCGACGGCAACGAGGTCCCGCCGCCCCGCCGCGTGCATGGCCGACAGCAGCCCATGGCCGACCTCGCCGCTGGCGCCCGTGATCAGCGTGGCGGCGCTTCTCGACACGCCTCGGTCCAGGGTCGCAAACGCGCTCGACATGATCTCGACGGTCTCGGGTGTGGACATGGCAGCAGCGTACCAGGGGGGTCATTGTAGAGGATGAGGGGTTGGGGGTTGGAAAGAGATCCCGTCGCGCAGAACCCGGTGCGTGCTTGAGCGATCCCGCGGACTGACCCCACACCCCGAACCCCGCTCCGTGGTACCTTGCCCCCCATGCCGACGCCCCCGCCCGTCGAGCTCTCGGTCATCGCCGCGGCCCACAACGAGCAGGACAGCGTGGCGCGGCTGGTGCAGGAGATCGACGCGGCCCTGGGCCCCACCGGCCGCGATTACGAGATCGTCGTGGTCGACGACGGCTCCACGGACGAGACGGCGGCCACCCTGGTCGCGCTGAACAACCGGCGGGTGAAGGTGATCGCCATGAGCAACACCCCGCCGGATCGGGGTAACGGCCAGTCGGCGGCCTTCCACGCGGGGATCCGGGCGGCACGCGGCCGGCTCGTCGCCATGCTCGACGCTGACTGCCAGAACGACCCGGCCGACCTGCCCGCCATGATCGCGCGACTCGAGACGTACAACGCCGACATGGTGCAGGGCGACCGCAGCCGCGCCCGGCGCGACGGGCTCGTCAAGCGGGTGAGCTCGCGGGTGGGACGGCTGTTTCGCCGGTGGCTGCTGTCCGACACCATCCGCGACACGGGCTGCTCGCTGCGGGTCATGCGCCGAGAGGTGGCTCTGGCCCTGCCTCTGGAGTTCCGCGGGATGCACCGCTTCATCCCGGTGACGGCCCGGAACCTGGGGTACCGCGTCAGCGAGATGCCCGTGCACCATCGCCCGCGCACGGCCGGCCGCACCAAGTACGGGATCGGCAACCGCGCGCTGCCCGGCCTCATCGACTGCCTGGCCGTGCGGTGGATGAGACGCCGCCGCCGCGACGTGAGCTTTGAAGTGATCGAGACCCCGGGGACGGCCGCGTCGCCTTCCCGCCAACGAGAAAAGGCCGAAACATGATCGATGCCCTGATCATCGCCGCCGCGGGCGGGCAAGCCGCGCCCGGCTGGATGCAGCAGTACTTCGACGTCACCGAGCCCTGGGAGATGTGGTGGCTGCTGGTGGGCCTCACGGCGCAGGCGATCTTCTTCGCCCGGTGGATCGTGCAATGGGTGGCCAGCGAGCGCCGCCGCGAGTCCGTGATGCCGACGATGTTCTGGTGGTGCAGCCTGGTGGGCGCGACCCTCCTGCTGATTTACTTCATCGGGCGCCGCGAGCCGGTGGGCGTGCTCGGCCAGGCCGTGGGCTGGACCGTCTACAGTCGCAATCTCTACCTCATCCGGATCAAGCATCGCAAGCCGGCCGCGACCGACGACTGACCCGCCGATAACCCGGCAAGTCATTCGCGTTTTGGGCCGATGGCTGGTGGGCGGCCCAGGACTCGATGCGCAAGCACCCCCCCAATCCCCGAGCACGTCGGCGACGGCTCGATCTGACCACGACGCTGTGGTTTCTGGCCGGTCTCGGCGGGGCCACCGCCAGCGCCGTCGTCGCCGTCACCGGCCGCTTCGATCAGTGGCATCCCGTGGCGGAAGTCATGGCGGCGGCCGCGCTGGGCGGCCTGGCCGTCCTCGCCTTCGCCCCGTGGAAGCAGATCCTCAGCGGCTCGGTGCAGCGACGCGACATCCGCCGGCTCACGGAGCATCTGCAGGAGCGCAACCGCAAACGCGAGCCGCTGGGGGCGTTGCTCGCGGAGGCCGGCGACGACGACGTGGCCGAGCTGCGGCGGGCGATCCACGAGGCCCTCAGCCTTGCGGCGGCAGACCGGCTGGAGGCTCAGCGGCTGCGTCGCACCATGGACGACTCGATCCTCCGGGAGACGAGCCGGGCTACCGGCCGCCTCCAGCGGGAGGCCTCCACCGATGCGCTCACCCACGTCGGCAACCGTCGGGCGCTGCACGAGCAGGTAGACGGCATCCTGGCCCGGGTCAGAGACGACGGGCGGCCGCTCACGGCGCTGGCGATCGACGTCGATCTCTTCAAGCGGGTCAACGACCAGCTCGGTCACGCCGCCGGAGACGAGTGCCTGGCCTTCCTGGGACGGCTGCTCGCCGGCGGCCTCCGCGACGACGATCAGGCGTACCGGATCGGCGGCGACGAGTTCCTGGTGCTCATGCCCGGAGCGACCAGCGACGTGGGGCGTCGGGTCGGCGAGCGGATCAGCTCGCTGTTCGCCCAGATGGCCTGGACGCACACCGAGACGCCGCGTCCCACCCTGTCGGTCGGGGTGGCGACGCTGACCGCCCGCGATCGGGCCCCGGTGGCCGACGACCTCATCCGCCAGGCCGACGAGGCCATGTACGCCGCCAAACGCGCCGGCCGCGGCCGGGTCATGACGACCCACGAGCTCAAGGGCGCCGCGTGAGCGTCGGCATCCTGCCGGTCCAACCGCGGCATCCTTGCCGCCCGACTGGTCCTGTCAAATTCGAGGCATCCTGCCTCGGATTCGAGCCCTCGCTTCTCCGCAAGAATGGGTGGCTGGTCGGGGGTGATGCAGCAGAGAATCTACATCACGACCCAGAGACACCCGCCCATCACGTTCATCAGCTTCGACGACGGCCAGGACGTTGTGATCGAGAAGCAGCGTGACGACGTGCTGGGCGAAGAGGAGAGCGCCGAGGC
>JBFGEG010000134.1:0-7214 GCA_041580235.1 Phycisphaerales bacterium | reverse complement strand
GCACAGTGACGCGCTCCGTACGGCCCTCCGGGCCGGTACGACCCGGATTCGATCCGGCGGTCCTGAGCGAGCGCTTTTTGGCCATCCGGCCACCGAACGCGATGCGGTCTGACGAGGCGGCTACGCTTCGCGGCAAACTGCGCTAGTATCGGCCTTGTCTTGCGCGGGGGGCCTGCGGGGGGTTGGCCGATGAGCGCTGTGAACACCCAAGCCGACCCGGGCGTGCGACCGCTGGTCGAGGTGTGGTCGATCGCGTGGCCCACCGTGCTCACCATGACCAGCTACACGGTCATGCAGTTCGTCGACAAGCTCATGGTGGCGCAGGTGGGCCCGCTTCAGCTTGCGGCGCAGGGCAACGGCGGCATCTGGGCCTTCACGCCGATCGCATTCGCCTTCGGGGTCCTGAGCGTGGTGAACACGTTTGTCAGCCAGAATCTCGGCGCGGGTACTCCGCAACGGGGCCCCCGTTACGCGTGGGCGGCGGCGTGGCTGGGCCTGGCCGCGTGGGCCCTGCTGCTGGCGCCATGGGCCCTGGCCCTGCCGGCGCTCTTCTCGTGGATGGGCCACGCGCCCGAGCTCGTCAGGAGCGAGTCGCGATATGGCCAGATCCTGCTGGCGGGCGCCGTGATCCTGCTGATCAGCCGGGGCCTGAACCACTACTTCTTCGGCATGCACCGACCGCGGGTCGTCACCGTGGCCGCGCTGGTCGGCAACGTCGTCAACGTGTCGGCCAACTATGTGCTGATCTTCGGCCACGAGGGGCTGGAGGCGTGGGGCCTCCCGGGCGTTCCCGGCGTGCCGCCACTGGGACTCACGGGAGCGGCGCTCGGGACCGTCATCGGCACCACCTTCGAGCTGGCGATCCCCGCCGCCGTCTTCCTGGGCCCGAAGATGCACGCGGCCTACGGCACGCGCGGCGCGTGGCGGTGCGGGGTGAGGCCCATGAGTGACCTGATTCGGATCGGCTGGCCGACCGCGGTGCAGTTCGGCAACGAGATCGTGTGCTGGTCCATCTTCATGAGTTGGCTCGTGGGGCTGTTCGGCCCCGATCACATGACAGCAGGCTGGGCGGCCCTGGGCTACATGCACCTGAGCTTCATGCCCGCCATCGGCTTCTCGGTGGCCGTGACGTCGCTCGTGGGCAAGTACATCGGCGCCGGCGCGCCGGAGACGGCCGTGGCCCGGGCGCGGCTGGGGCTCGCCCTGGCCGTCGGGTACATGACCCTCTGCGCGGTGATCTTCTTCGTCTTCCGATACGCATTGATCGACTTCTTCGTCGCCGGCAAGGACCTTGCTCCCGAGCGCGCGCGGGAGATCGTCGTCATCGGGGGCAAGCTCATGATCTGCGCTGCGGTGTTCCAGACGATCGATGCCTTCGGCATCACGTACACCGGCGCCCTCCGCGGCGCCGGCGACACCGTGTGGCCGGGCCTGGTCACCATCGTCTACAGCTGGCTGTTCATCGTGGCCGGCGGGTGGGTGATGGCCAAGGCCTGGCCGGAGCTGGAGTCGGTCGGCCCCTGGATCGCCGCCGCCACGTACGTCATCGTCTACGGCCTCACGATGTGGTGGCGGTTCGAGACGGGCCGCTGGCGCGCCATCAGCCTCCTGACCCCGGACGATCCGACCGGCGGAGAGGCCCCCGGAGCCCCGAACGAGCCGTCCTTGTCCACCCCCCCCGACCCCGATACAGTCCTGCCTGACCCCTGAACCCCTTCCGGAGCTTCCCGTGACTCAAGACGTATTGGACACCATGATCGGCTCCCGCGAGGCGGCGACCGATCCGAGAGCAGCCGACGCACACTTCCGGGCCGCGCTGGAGCTCGAGGCCAACGGTGACCGGCCCGGCGCCGTGGAGCGGCTGCGCAAGGCCGTAGAGACTGACCGCAACGCCGAGCACACGTTCAAGCTCGCCTACCTGCTGGATCTCGTGGGCGAGGAGGACGAGGCCGTCGCGCTCTACGAGCAGGTGTGCGAGGGTGATCGCCCCCACATGAACGCCCTGCTCAACCTCGCCGTCCTCTACGAAGACCGGGGGCAGATCAACGAAGCCGAGAAATGCCTGCGCCAGATACTCGACACCGCCCCCAACCACGTCCGGGCCCGCGCGTTCATGAAGGACGTGCAGGCCTCGCGCAACATGTATTACGACGAGGAGCACGCCCGCGACCTGGCCAAGCGCAACGCGCTGCTCGACACGCCGGTGACCGACTTCGAGCTTTCCGTTCGAGCCCGTAACTGTCTCAAGAAGATGCAGATTCGCACCCTCGGCGACCTGCTGCGGATCAGCGAGGCGGAGCTGCTGAGCTACAAGAACTTCGGCGAAACATCGCTGACCGAGATCAAGACCATGCTCGCCTCCAAGGGGCTGCGGCTCGGTCAGGGTCTGGAAGGCCAGTACACCTGGGCTCGCAAGCAGATCTACGACCAGCTTCGGGGCAAGGCCTCCGACGCGGTGCTCAACAAGCCGATCTCGGTGCTGGATCTCTCTGTTCGCGCCCGCAAGGCGCTGCAGCACCTCGGCATTCAGACCCTCGGTGATCTCGCGACTCGGACGGAGGCGGAGCTCATGGGCGTCAAGAACTTCGGCGCCACCAGCCTCAACGAGATCAGGTCGAAGCTCACGGAGTTCGGTCTGAACCTGCGCACGCTCGACTGACTCGGACGCGGCCTGGTCCGCGTCTCGATTTCAACCCAAGGTGAACCGGTCAAGGATGCTGTTTGCCGAAGGTCCACGTGACGCGACGCCGTCGCGCCGGGAGTTTCTCGCCCGGCTCGCGATCGCCGTCACCGCTCCCGCCCTTGCCCGCTGCGGCTCCGACTCGGACGCGGTTGCCCGCACCGTCGCCTCCAAAGGCAAAGGCAGCCCAAGCCGCGCGTCGCTGCCGAGACACGAGCCGCTCATGCGGGTGCGGGTGCTGCGGGGACGCGACCCGGACGCCGCGGCGACCCTCGGCGAGGAAGGCCAGTGGATCCGCCTCGGTCCCGCCTCGGCCGACGCGGCGGAGGTCGTGCTCCGCGGCCCCCTGCGGATCAGAATCACCGACGCCCGGTGGTCCGTGGTCGACGCCAACGATGTCGAGGCCCCCGCCGCGGGCCTGGAGACCCTGGAGCTGGCGTCGATGGGTGACGACGCGCCGGCACTGGTGCTGGGTGACCGCACCTATCCCGGCACCATGCGTCTGGTGGCCCGCGCCGACCAGGGCGAGAGCGCCTTCGACCTCGTGAGCCTGGTTCCGATGGAGGACTATCTGCCGGGCGTGGTCGCGTCGGAGCTCTTCGACCACTGGCGGCTCGAAACCCACGCTGCCCAGGCGATCGCGGCCCGGAGCTTCGCCGCCAGCGAGCACGCCTACTTTGAGGGGCGCCGCGCTCACGACGTCACCAGCACCGCCCATTCACAGGTCTACAGGGGGCGCGTGACGCACGCCGCCTCGCACGAGGCGGTCGAGACGACCCGCGGCGAGGTGCTGGCCTTCGAGCGACGCCTGGTCCCCGGCTACTACTCGGCGTGCTGCGGGGGGACGCCGGCGTGCGCGGTGGACGCCATCGGCCGCAACCCCATCAACGACATTGCGCCCCTCCGCGGCCACGACGGCGAGGACGTCTGCACCGACGTGAGTATCGCACGGTGGACGATCGTGCAGCCCGTAGCCGAGCTCAGCCGCCGGCTCGCCGCCTGGGGGCGGCAGCGCCGCCGATCACGGCTGTCCGGCCTTCAGCAGGTGACGTCGATCAGGACCGTGGCCCGCAACGAGCATGGGCGCCCCACACGCTATGCCGTGACCGACACACGCGGCGAGACGGTGGAGCTGCCGGCCGAGCGGCTGCGGGCCGCCGCCAACGCCTCGGCCGAGGGGCTGGCGCCGCCGCAGCGCCCCCTGTGGTCATCGCACTTCGCAGCGACCATCGACAGCAGAACCGCCGACTTCGCCGGCCGCGGCCACGGCCACGGCGTCGGCATGTGCCAGTACGGCGCCGAGGCGCTGGCCCGCGACGGCACGGTCCACGAAGAGATCCTCGCGTGGTACTACCCGGGGGCGGGGGTGGTGGGAGCGTACTAGGAGAGGGCTCGCAGAGACCGCTGGACGGCTGCGGGAACCCCTCACCCCTACTTCTCCAACTCCCTCCTCGCCCGCCGTTTCGCTGCCAGCAGGCTGCTCGTGGTCTCGGTGGAGCCGACGTTGTCCTGCGGAGTGTCCGCGTCCGGCGGGGGTGTTTCGGGCTCGGGCTCCGGACGTCTGCCCAGCAGCGTGTTCAGGGCGGCCGTGACCTTCGAGGGCTCCGGCCGGCGGGCGGCGGGGGAGGCGGGCGACGGCGCGGGTGTGGCGGGGGCGGCGGGCGGCGGCTCGATCTGCGCCGGCGAGCGCTGATCCACCTGCTCGCTGACTCGGCGCAGTGAAGCGAGGGTCGCGGCGACCTCGCGACCCCGCACGTGCGCAGGGGTGACGCGAGCCGCGGCCCGGACCGCGGAGCGCCGCAGCAGGGCCGCGTCCCACGCAATCCGTCGCGCCGCCACGTCCAGCAGCAGCAGGGCCAGCGCGACCCACAGCAGCGTCTGCCAGGCGGGCAGCGCCGCGCGGCTGGGGGCCATTCCGCGGCGGTCGAACAGATCGGTCGCCTGCGGGTCGGCGAGATCCAGCTGCTTGCCGCCGGTGATCTCCACCATGCGGGCCAGCAGCGCGGTGTTGGAGCGAAACCGCCGGTACTCCGTGCTCGACGACTGGCTGGCGCCGCCGATCACCGGGGCCAGACGCCTGGATCCGCGTCGCGGGCTCAGGGCCACGACGTAGTTGCCGGGCACGATCGCCGGTGTCGTCGTCTCGTATCGGCCCGGTGCCGTCTGGCTGAGACGCACCGGGATCGACTCGCCATCCGGTGTGTACACGACCCCGTCCACGTGCAGGTAGTCGAGGAACCCCTCATCCCGTGCCGCTTCCAGCGTGATCAGCAGGCGGCCGTCGCGGATCATGGTCAGCAGCTCGGCGTCGGGGCTGGTGGCGGGCCGGGCGATCGTGCGGGCCAGCTGCGTCCAGAACACCCCGTAGCCCGGCCAGTCGATCCACCGCCGGGACCAGCCCCCATCGGCGTCGGAGGTGAAGGCGGCCGCCCGTCCCAGCCCCACCTGCCAGTGGGCCAGCAGCGGCTCGCCGTCGGGATGAGTCATCTCCACGGCGATGGTCGGGTCCGGCCGCGGCGCCGTGATCACGAGGCCGTCGAGGATCGGCGCGTCGGCCATGCCGACGGTCAGGACCGAGCCGGTGGCCAGCACCTCGGGCACGAACGGGTCCTCCTTGAGCAGCGGCTTGTTGATCACCTGCACCGAGTCCACGAGGACCCGCGGCAGCGTACGGGGGTTCCGCACCGGGTAGAACTCGCCGCCGCCGACTTCGGCGAGACGCTTGAGCGTCTCATGATCGGCGTCGTCGCCGACGGCGATCGTGGTCAGGCGAATGCCGTCGTCGGCCATCGACCGCGCGATGCCGTCGAGCTGCGTGGTGTGCGAACGGCCGTCGCTCAGGCAGACCACCAGCTTGCGCTGGGCGTCGACGCCCTGCAGCATCCGGCGGGCCGCCCGCAGGGCAGGGTCGAGATTGGTGCCGCCGTCGGAGGTGATGGCCCGGATCCGCTCCGTGATACGCTCAGGCATGTCGTTGCGCTGCAGCGGCACGTGCACCTGGGCGAAGAAGTCGAACGTCACGACCCCGACCAGGCTCTCGTGCCGCAGCGACTCGATGGCCAGGGCTGCGGCCTCGTTGGCAATGCGCTGCTGCGTGGTGCGGGTGCCGGCGACATGCTGGTTCATCGAGCCCGATTTGTCGAGCACGAGCACCAGGGCGGCGCTGGCCAGCTTCATCTCCTTGGGCGGGTCGAGCTCCACCGGCAGCACCCGCTCGACGTCGGTGCCGTTCCAGCCGCCCGCGCCGAAGCCGTGCTCGCCGCCGACCATGATGAGCCCGCCGCCGAGATCGTGCACATAGCGGCTGATCAGGGCCTGCTGCATCGTGCTCAGGTCGTGGGCGGCGACGTTGTCGAGGATGATCAGGTCGTATCGCTGCAGGGTCAGCAGGTCCTCGCCCAGGGCTGCGGGCGGCCGGACCTCCACCGGAATGTCGGTCTCCGCCAGAGCCCCCGCCAGCGGGTTGTCTCGCGTCTGCGGCCGCGCGTCGAGCACGAGGACCGTGCCGCGGCTGGGCGTGGCGGTGAACGACTCGGCCCGGTTGTTGACCAGCAGCACGTCGCTGGCCGGGTCCTCGGCCTCGAAGGTCGCCTCGAACCGGTTGATGGGGGTGTCGCCGAGCGCGACCTGCGCCAGCTGCACGGAACGGCCGGCGGGAAGCCGCACCCGGCGTGACACGCCGGGGTCTGCGCCGTTGAGATCGACCGGCTCGCCCTCGCGACGCAGCTCCAGCCGGCCCGTCGCGGGGCCCGTGGCCTCCAGCACGATTCGCACCGTCACGGTCTGCCCGGGTTGGGCCGTCGGCGGAGACTCGACACGCACGACCTGGACGTCGCCCGTGACCTCGTACACCACCGGCGCGACGTCGATGGGCACCGTGGCCCGGATGGCGGCGGCGCTGCTGCCGTCGGCGAGGAAGCCCGCCGCGGCCTCCCGTGCCGCATCCAGCGCGTCACCCATCGTCTCGTTGCCGTCGCTGATGAGCACGATGCGCCGCGCGGTGTCGGCCGGAAACATCGCCAGCGCCAGCCTCACGGCCTCCGCGATATTCGTTCCCTCCAGCACGCTTACGTCGAGGTTGTCGTCGACGTAACGGCCCCGGACCGGCACCGACACGACGGTCGCCATCCCGTCGAAGACGATGAGGCCGAAGCGGTCATCGGGGGCCTTCGTCTGCGTGGCCCGGCGGAACCACTGCCGCAGGTACTCCACGTTGGAGGGCCGGCCCAGGTCGGGGTCCTCGGGAAGCTGCGCGAAGCGCTTGACCGACCCGCTCAGGTCGAGCACGCCGATCACGGTGAGATCGTTGTGCTCGCGCACCGTACGCGGGCCCGCCAGCATGACGACGAGACACAGCAGCAGCCCCGTCCGCAGCATCACCACCACCGAACGACGCAGCGGATCCATCATCGCCAGCCACCACCAGCTCGCCACCGCCAGCGGCACGCACAGCAGACCCGCCAGCAGAATCCCCGGCTGATCGAAGTGCACGTTCACCGCTCCCCCTCACCCCCGCCCCCGCCCCCGGAAGTCT
>JBFGEG010000133.1:0-7627 GCA_041580235.1 Phycisphaerales bacterium | reverse complement strand
GTTCATACTCATGTGCTGCTTCGTGAACCTGATGCTCGGCAGCGCCAGCGCCCAGTGGGCGGTGACCGCGCCGATCTTCGTCCCCATGCTCATGACGATCGGGTACAGCCCGGAGGTGATCCAGGCCGCCTACCGGATCGGCGACAGCACGACCAACATCATCACCCCCATGATGAGCTACTTCGGCCTCATCCTCGCCTTCGCCTGCCGCTACGACCGGAACCTCGGCATCGGCACGCTCATCTCGACGATGCTCCCCTACAGCCTGCTCTTTCTGCTGGGGTGGATCATCTTCTTCTACGTCTGGGTCTTCGGACTCGGCATTCCCGTCGGCCCCGGCGCGCCGACGTACTACGAGTTCACGGGGGCCGGGTGAGGACCACGATCAGCCGACGATCCGCAGCGCGATGTACGGCACCAGGTTGAACATCAGGATCGCGACCTTGAACAGCCCCATGCCCGCGTAGTGCATGCCGTCGAAGGCCTGCTCCGAGAGCTTGAACCACTTCGAGTGCAGCCGGTACACGAAGTCGCGCGCCAGCCAGAGGAACAGCCACCACCACAGCAGCGCGGCCCAGTTGATCAAGGTGCACCAGCCGAAGGCGGCCCGGATCTCTTCGAGTGTCATGATGTGCTCCTGGTTACCGTTCGTTGCGAGACGACGATGAGGTCGCCGACCAGTCGGGTTCGTGGAACCGCTGCACTTCGACCGCCCAGCCGTCGGGGTCGCGGGTATAGAAGTGGTAGATCTTGTAATCCGGATTGTCGCGGGGCGGGCCGTCGGTCTCGACGCCCAGCGCGACGAGACGGCGGTACCAGCGATCCACCTCCGCGGTGACGAGCGTGACGATCACCCCGTCCGCCACGGTGACGTCGTCCCGGCGGCAGAACCCGACGCACCCGCCGGCCGAGACGCGGTAGATGCGGCACGCGCCCTGGTCGAGGACAAGCGGCAGCTCGAGTACGCCGTGGTAGAACTCGTGGGTGACGTTCAGGTCGTTGACCGGCAGGAACGTGATGAGCGTGTCGGGAGCGGGCATTGGGTCCAATGTATACTCGGGCACCAGGGCCGGTACACTCCACGCACACGAGCCATGTACACGATCGTGCTGCTGCTGCATCTTCTCGGGGCTGCCGTCTGGACCGGAGGCCACGTCGTGCTCGCCGTCTCCGTCCTGCCGCGGGCGCTGCGGGCGGGGGACCCCGGGCCGGTGCTCCAGTTCGAGCGGTGGTTCGAGCCCGTGGGTCTGCCGGCTCTGGTGGTCCAGGTCTCCAGCGGCCTCTGGCTGGCGGCCCGGCTGATGCCCGAGCCCTCGGCGTGGTTCACTCCCGCAAGCCTGCCGTCGAGGCTCGTGTTCGCCAAGCTGATCCTGCTCGCCATGACCGTGGTCCTGGCCGCCCATGCCCGGCTGCGGCTGATACCGGGCCTCGACGCGGGACGGCTGCGACCCCTCGCCTGGCACATCATCGCCGTCACGGTCATCGCGGTGCTGTTTGTCGCGGCCGGCGTGGGGTTCCGGATGACGGGCTCGCCGTGACACCGAGTCGTTCGTGGGCTCGCAAGCCCTGATCAGGCTTGGGCGACCACGCCGCCTTCGCTTGCGAGGTCGGCGAGGCGTGGCAAGCCGTGCGGTTCCCGGTCCGAGGACTAGGGCGGTATCCCCATTTTGGTCGATTCGTCGTCTCCGGACTATCCACGGCGGCTTCCGCGCCCTCTGCTTGTACGTGGGAGTGCTCGAGCGGACGCCGGTCCGCACCGGCCCCCTTGCAGCGCGACGCTCACACCCGAAAGGACACACCATGTCGTCGTACGCTTGCTCTCGGCTGGTCGGGCTCGCGGTGCTGGCGGTGCTCGGGCTCTCCACGGCGGCCGCGGCCGATGATCTGAATTTCTCCGATCCCCAGTTCCTGCCCGGGGACCTCGTCACGGGCGCGGCCGCGGGACACCAGGAGCGGGCCAGGATCGCCCGGGGCGGCAACCAGTCGCTGGCGGTGTGGATCGACAGCCGGACGTCACCGGACATCGGCTGGCCCCAATCCACCGAGGGCAGCGGCGCCGACATCTACGCCGCGCGGATCGACGCCGCCGGCAACGTCATCGACACCAGCGCGATCATGATCAACCAGGACTTCGGCGACCAGTCCGATCCGAACGTGGCCTGGAACGGCGAGAACTGGCTCGTCGTCTGGCAGGGCCCGATCAACACGATCTCCAACACGCAGCTGCTCGCCGTGCGGGTCGCCCCGGACGGAACCGTGCTCGACGACCCGCCGATCCAGCTGTACACCGCGGGCTACGAGCTGCGGGACATCGCGATCGCCGGCGGGGATTCGACCTGGATGGTCGTGACCCAGAGCACCGGCGGCGGGGAGGGGGTGCGCGCCATCGGCATCGCCTCCGACGGGTCGATGCCGGTGCCGGGCGGTGTCTCGGTGACCTTCGAGATCGGCCAGTACGCCTTCGCCGTGGCCTACGCCACCGGCGAGTACCTGGTCACGTGGGGGGACTCCAGCATCTCGCGCGGGCGACTCTACAGTCCGACGCTGCAGACGCTCGGCCCGGCATTCGCTCTTCCTTTCGTCGACACCGTCGCTTCCGATGGAACCGACTTTCTCGTCCTGTGGGCGGATTTCTTCGGGCCGCTGGCGAGCGTGCAGGCGATCCTCGTGACGCACGCGGGAACCACGCCCGATCCCCCGTTCACGATCTTCGTCAACCAAGACGCCCAGGCCGGCAACTGCTGCGCTCAGGTTGTATGGGACGGGACGTACTACTGGACATCATGGGACGCCGACATGCTCGCGCGGGTGACGGCCGACGGCACGCTGCTCGATCCGGGCGGCTTCCCGATGGACAACCCGGCCACGTGGCCCACCAGCGAGCTGTACCTCGACAGCGCGCCGGGCGGCGGTCTCCAGGCCGTCTGGAACGACGGCGTGGGCGCCGCAGCCTATCCGAAGGACGTGTACACCGGCCGCATCTCCACCAGCGGCAACTTCCTCAACGAGTCACTGGTCTCACGCGGCGCGCCAGCCCAGCTCGAGACGGAGCTGGCGGTCGGGGACGGCATGCACCTGCTCGTCTACCTCAGCCGCTCTTCCGGCAGCGGACGCATCATGGCCCAGCGCATCGACCCGGCCGGCAACGCGATCGACACCGAGCCGATCGAGGTGGCGTCCGGCCCCATCCCGGGGCTCGGCCTGCCCTGGCTCCAACCACCTGACGCGGCGTGGAACGGGTCGCTGTTCATGATCACCTGGTCCGACGGGCTCGAGGTCTTCGCCCGCCGCATGAACCCCGACGGAACCTTCGTCGACGCGACCCCCTTGACGGTCATGGTTGGATCCAATTCGGCCGTTGGCGCCATTGGCACGACCTTCCTCGTCGTCGGAGGACTGGAGATGAAGTCGATGCGCATCGATGGCGTCACCGGCGCGAACCTCGATCCCCAGCCCACCGCGGTGAGCCAGGGTGGGGTCACGGCCCGGCACCCGCACGTCGAGCCCTTTGGCAACCGCTGGCTCGTCGTCTGGCAGAGCGCCGCGGAGAGCCACTACGGAGACCCGACACTCGCGACCGGGTCCATGGCCTTCGTCGAGACGGACGGCACCACCGGCGGTCCCGTGGGGGCCGGTGTGGGGTGGCGTCCCCACGTCGCCATCGCTGGCGACCGCGCCCTGCTGGTCGGCGTCACCGGGACGCTCGTGTCGGCGACCACGGACCTGGAAGGCCGGATCCTGATGGCCGATGGCACCTTTCTCGGCCCGGAGTTTTTGATCTCGACCGCCCCCGACAAGCAGCTCAAACCGGCGGTGACCTGGAATGGAACGGAGTTCGTCGCCGCCTGGCAGGACAAGCGCAACTCGGTCTACTACTTCGACGAGCGGACCGACGTCTACGGCACGCGGGTGTCGGCGGACGGGATCGTGCTGGATCCGGCGGGCGTCCCGCTGGCCGCCACGGCCGTGCCCGAGTTGGACGTCGACCTGCTGTCGTCCGGCGGCACGACCCTGCTCGCCGCGTCTACCTTCCGGCCCGAGCCGGGGCTCAGTGCCTACCGCATCGGCATCCAGGCCACCGGGATCCCCGGTGACATCGACGGCGACGGCATCGTCGGCATCCTGGACTTCCTGTTTGTGCTGGGCAACTGGGGGCCGTGCCTGGGTCCGTGTCCGCCGGCGTGCCCCGGCGACCTCGACGGCGACTGCCAGGTCGGGATCAACGACTTTCTCATCGTGATCGGTAACTGGTCGACGTAGCCCCGTTGAGGAGCCTGCCTTCAAGCCGTTCCGCACTCCGGGCAGACGTCATGCTTGACGTGGCCCAGATCGTAGCCGCACGAGAGACATCGACCACGTCGGCGGCGGTCGTAGCGGCGCACGGTGCGTGGCCCGCGGACCACCAGCCAGAGGACGACCCCGTACAGAGCCGTGTTTGCCGCACATCCCGTCCAGATCGGGCGCAGAGGCATGACGCGGGGGAATGAACGGTTCCCCAGGGTCCAGGGCGCAAGCGGCGTCTCGATGCCGCCCCGGATCCCCTGCTCCAGCCACCCGCCCTCGGTCATGTAGGATTGGCGCCGAACCTCGTACCACAGGGACAGCGCCGGCCAGCCCCGCGCATCACCGGTTCGCATGTCGACGATCGCTGACGGAGTCGGCGTCGCAAAGCCCGACCACCCATGCACCAGCGTTGCGGGCGGCGCCCCGCTTGCCCCCTCGGGCAGCTCTCCGCCCTGTGTGTGAGTCGAATCGAACCACACTGCGCCACGGCGTTGATACCGGTAGACGTACCACGTCCCCTCGGGCGTGATCGCCGAACCCTGCTCGATCTTCAGGCCCTCGAACACATCGATGGACAAAGCGCAACCCCACGCGACAATGACGTTGAGCAGTGCACCCAATGCCAGAAAGAGTGCACATGTCCACAGGATGCGTCTCATCACACACCGATGATAGGACGCCGGCCTCGTCGCGCCGGAAGCGAGTCGCCCCGATGCCCTCTGCTGACTTGCCTGCCGAAGGAGTTGACATCGACGCATCTCTCGTGCGCCGGTTGATCGCCACGCAGTTTCCCCATTGGGGAGATCTTCCGATCAGGTCCGTCGAAGACGATGGATGGGACAACAGGACCTTTCGTCTCGGTGAAAACATGACGGTCCGACTTCCGAGCGGTGAGGCTTACGCGGCGCAAGTGGAGAAGGAACAGCGGTGGTTGCCGAGACTCGCCCCGCTTCTGCCGCTTCCCGTCCCTGTCCCTCTGGCGATGGGGGTTCCCGCCGACGGGTTCCTCTGGCATTGGACCGTCTACCGGTGGCTGGAAGGTGAGACCGCGACCATCGAGCGTATTGACGATCTCAAGCAGTGTGCGACCACGCTGGCTCGATTCCTCGGTGCGTTGCAGCAGATCGACCCGACCAAGGGCCCCACACCCGGGCCGCACAACTTCTTCCGAGGCGGGCCGCCGGCAACATACGACACTGAAACCCGACAGGCGATTCCAGTCGTACGCGACATGATCGATGCCAAGGCCGTGACCCGGGTCTGGGAGGCAGCCCTCAAGGCGACATGGCGCGGTACACCCGTCTGGCTCCACGGCGACGTCAGCGCGTCGAACCTGCTGGTCAACGGGGGCCGCCTGAGTGCCGTCATTGACTTCGGGTGTCTGGGCGTGGGTGATCCGGCCTGCGACCTGATCATCGCGTGGACGCTCTTTTCCGGGGAGAGCCGGGACTCGTTCCGTGCCGCTCTCGAGCTCGATGACGCAACGTGGGCGCGAGGTCGCGGCTGGGCGCTGTGGAAGAGCCTGATCACGCTTGCCGAGAGCATGCACACCAACCCATCGGCAGCCGCAGGAGCGCGACGCGTTATCGATCAGGTGCTCTCTGATCATGAAGATGCCGCATGACCCGCGAATGAGTCTCTCGCTGCCGCCAGTGAGGGGCGGGAATGACATCGACGGACCCCGCCAATATATTGGGATTCGATGAAAGCAGCCGTGCGTCACGAATACGGCCCCCCCGAGGTCCTCAACGTCGAAGAGGTCCAGACGCCGACCCCGGCCGACGATGAGGTTCTGGTGCGCGTGCACGCGGCGTCCGTGAACCTGGGCGACTGGGAAGTCCTGACGGCGAAGCCGCTCTACATCACCGTGCTCGCCCGGATCTTCGGTCCCAGGCCGCGGCACAAGGTGGTCTCGTTGAACGACGGCGGCGCTTCGGCGCGACGCGGCGGGCTCTTGAAACCCAGGTACAAGATCCTCGGCACGGATCTCGCGGGGCGGGTGGAATCGGTGGGCAAGGACGTGACACAGTTTCAGCCGGGTGATGAGGTCTTCGGGGACTGTGGCATGAGCGGGTTCGGTGCCTTTGCCGAGTACGTGTGTGTTCCCGAAAAGGCGGCGTTGGTGCCGAAGCCGGACAGCATGACGTTCGAGCAGGCGGCCGCGGTGCCGCAGGCGGCGTTCATCGCCCTGCAGGGGATTCGCGACAAAGGGCAGGTTCAGCCGGGGCAGAAGGTCCTGATCAACGGCGCAGGGGGCGGGGCGGGGACCTTTGCGGTGCAGATCGCCAAGTCGTACGGGGCCGAAGTGACGGGCGTGGACGGACCAGGCAAGCTGGAGATGCTGCGTTCGATCGGTGCCGACCACGTCATCGACTACACCCGGCAAGACTTCACTGAGAATGGACGGCGGTACGACGTCATTCTCGATCTGGCCGCATATCGCTCGGTTTTCAGGAGCAGACGCTCGTTGGCGCCCGGCGGCATCTATCTGATGGTCGGAGGCTCCGGCACGGCGCTGTGGCAATCGGTGTTCCTGGGGCCGTTGGTTTCGAGGATCGGAAACAGGAGGGTCGCGTTCCTGTTGGCGGAGTCGAGCAGAGAGGATTTGACGCACATGACCGAGCTCTTCGAGGCCGGCACGGTCGTGCCCGTCATTGACGGGTGCTACCCGCTCGGTGAAACAGGCGAGGCGCTGCGGCGTCTCGGAGACAAGCACTCCAAGGGTAAGGTCATCATCACGCCGTGAGACCCCGCTGAGGCTGTTGCCGTGTTGCGGCGACCACCGATGAGGTCAGTTGCGTCCTCGCTGATCAGACTGTGTGCGCCAGGCGGTTACACCCGAGCCGCATCTGTTACAGGGTGTCATCGAGGACTCTGGGGCGTGAATCAGGACGAGATCGATCGTCTCAGCGGGTGGCAACTCTCACTGCCCCAGTAGCCCTTTCCCTTTGATGCCTGTCGCAGAACCGAAGCTCGTCGGTGAGACACGTCACCTCGAGCAGCCTTAGCCGGTTTTGACCTGATCTCCGAGGGCTTCGCCCAACAGTTTGAGCGCCAAAGGCCAGTTCTCCTTGTGCCCGAGACGGGACTTCTCGGAGACGAAACCCGAGTGGGTCAAACGGACTTCCGTGGCCGCCCCTTTGGGAACGAGCTCGATCCGAAGGATGGTCTCGGCTCCTTCCGTTCCCTCGGCGGTCCCATTGCCCGTCATCCATGTCATCTCGATGAGCCGGTTCTCTGTCACGTCGAGGAACCGGCCGTAGTGGGGATGCCTGCCCCACTCGTCCCGGTTGTAGAAGAAGTATGGCCGCCCCGGCTCCGGCACCATCGAAAGCGTTCCGGC
>JBFGEG010000132.1:0-7698 GCA_041580235.1 Phycisphaerales bacterium | reverse complement strand
GGCACTGGCGCCGCTGCTGTTCGGTGTCGTGCTCCTGCCGATGGTGGGAGCCAAGTGGGCGCTGTCAATCGCCGCCCTCGGCTACCTGATGCTGCTGCTGCCGGTCCCCGGCCTCCCATCGCGGCACATGATCCCCAGCCTTGCGGTGATCCCGGTCTTTGCGCTGCTGCCGGCGCGGTTGGCGCTCGTGGAGACGCCGGGCCAGCTGCGCATCATCGAGTACCGCGAGGGCGTGATGGCCACGGTCGCCGTGCTCGAGGATCCGAGGAAGGATCGAGTGCTCAAGGTCAACAACCGCTTTCAGATGGGCGGCACGAAGCAGTCCTTTGCCGATCGCCGCCAGGCGCTCATCCCGCTGCTGCTGCATCCCGAGCCGCGCAGCGTGTTGTTCCTGGGGCTGGGAACGGGCATCACGGCCGGCGCCGCCACGAGTCATCCGGGCGTCTCGATCACCGGAGTGGAGCTGCTGCCGGAGGTGATCGAGGTGCTGCCGTCGTTCGCGCCGGCCAACCAGCTCGATCGAGTACGCGACGGGAGCTATCTCGTGGCCGACGCCCGCCGCTACGTGCGGGCGGCCGACAACAGGTTCGACGTCATCGTGGCCGATCTCTTTCATCCGGCGCGGGACGGCGCCGGCGCGCTGTACACCCGCGAGCACTTCGAGGCCGTGCGGGCGCGGCTCAACGAGCACGGGCTGTTCTGCCAGTGGCTGCCCCTGTACCAGCTCGATCTCGACACGCTGGCCCTGATCGTGCGGACCTTCCTGGGGGTCTACTCCGACGCCACGGCGTGGATCGCACACTTCAACATCGACACGCCCATGCTGGGGCTCATCGGCGGAGCGGGCGGCGCTCCGTACGTTGCCGACTTCTTCGAGCGCCGCGTGACCGACACGCGTCTGATCGCCGCGACCTACGAGGTCGCGCTCAACAACAGCCTCACGTTGTTCGGCTGCCTGCTCGCCGACACCGATGATCTGCGGCGGTTCGCCGGGGAGGGTCCGCTCAACACGGACGACCGGCCGCTGGTCGTCTTCGACGCGCCGCGTCTGACCTATCGCAAGGATGAGCCGCGTTACGGGCGGCTCCAGTCGATCCTCGACGCGTGCAGCCCGCAGGCATCCGAGATCATCCACGCCGCCGGCGATCCGGTCATGGCCGAGCGGCTCGACCGGTATCTGTCGGCCCGGGATCTCTTTCTGGGAGCGATGATCCTCCTGGAGCAGGACCGCGACGAGGAGGCGGTGCTGCAGCTCGTGCAGAGCGTGCGAACGAGCCGGGATTTCCGCGCCGGCTACCAGTCGGCCCTGCAGCTTGCCGTCGACCGGCGGGAGAGCGATCCCGACCGCTCGCGGTACCTGCTGACGTCGCTGATCGAGGCAAACCCGGAGGACTCGCGGGCCCGCCGCGCGCTGGGCGAGCTCTTTCCCGAGTGAAAGAAAGCCGGGCTCCTCGTGGAGCCCGGCCCGTGCGGATCGGTCGAATGCGGCCTTACGGGCACGGTCCCCAGTTGCCGATCACGAGCAGAAAGTCCTCGATGCCCGTGGTCCCGTCGCCGTCGATGTCGCCCTCGGGCCCGCCCCAGAAGCCCAGCACGATCAGGAAGTCGCCGATACCCACCATGCCGTCGCCGTCGAGATCAGCGGCGCAGCCGGGCTCACAGACGCCGGCCACGCAGTCCTCGCCGGGTCCGCAGGGGACGTCGGCCGGGCAGCTGGCGCAGTCCTCACCGGGGTCGGCGTTGCCGTTGCCGCACAGCGGCTCACAGACGCCGGCGACGCACTCCTCGTCGGGGCCGCAGGGGACGTCAGCCGGGCAGTTGGTGCAGTCCTCGCCGGGGTCGGCGGTGCCGTTGCCGCACAGCGGCTGGCACACCCCGTTGATGCACTCCTCGTCGGGCGAGCACTGGACGTCCTGCGGGCAGCTGGTGCAGTCCTCGCCGGGGTCGGCGGTGCCGTTGCCGCACAGCGGCTGGCAGATGCCGGCGACGCACTCCTCGTCGGGGCCGCACTGGACGTCGGCGGGGCAGTTGGTGCAGTCCTCGCCGGGATCGACGCTGCCGTTGCCGCAGAGGTCCTCGCACATGCCGGCCACGCACTCGGTGCCGGGCGGGCACTGGACGTCGGCGGGGCAATTCTCGCAGTCCTCGCCGGGATCGACGCTGCCGTTGCCGCAGAGGTCCTCGCACAGGCCGGCGACGCACTCGGTGCCGGGCGGGCAGGGGACGTCGGCCGGGCAGTTGGCGCAGTCCTCACCGGGATCGACGTTACCGTCGCCGCACTGGCCGCCGCCGCAGGCGATGTTCCGCAGCAGCACGCCGTCCACGGCGGCCTCCACCACGGATTGCGGGTCGGTATCGGAGGCGATGAAACGGATCCTGAACGAGCTCGTGTTGGCGACGAAGTCCCCCACGCGGAAGCCGAGGTGGAACCAGCCGCCGCCCGAATCCGCGGTGGAGGGGCCGACGGTCTCCAGGTTCGTCCAGCTCGAGCCCCCGTTGTCGGAGATCTCAACCTCGAAGATGTCCTGACCGGGGGCGCTGCCGGCGGTGTTTGAGAACCACCGCCAGTAGCTGATGACTGAATCGGGATCACTCGCGTCCATGGTCGGCGACGTCAGGATGGTGTCGCCGCTGTCCACGTCGCTGTTGCAGGCGTTGGCGGCGCTGTTGTCCGTGAGATAACACTGGCCGGAGCCGTCGCCGTCGGTACCGGGGTTGCCCCGGTTGCACGTGGAGAGAGGGATGGGAACGCCGCGGTTCCAGCCCCCGTCCGAGGCCGACGTCGACACCGTCCACCCCTGGTCGGTCTCGAAGTCGTCGTCGAACTTGGACGTGGCGCTGTCGCCGCCCACGGCCAGGTAGCTCTGGTCGGGCGCCTGCTTGGGTGAAGTGAGGGTGAGCGCCGACGTGGTCTCGGCGCTGACGTAGAACTGGACGATGGACGCGCAGCTCAACGAGGGGAACACGGCGTCATAGTCGTTGGGCGCGTTCTCCGTCATCGACGAGGCGACGAAGGGGCCGCCATCGACGCTGACGTGGAGCATGCCGGTGCCGGGCTGCGGCGTAGCCGAGTCCGCCTGCACCAGGACACGCATGGTCGTGCCGCCGGACGGCGCGACGAGATCAGGTCGCCCGTCGGGAAACGAGAACAGCAGGCTCTCGCCGCAGAGGTCGTCACGGGCCGCCACGAAAGCGGCCAGGTCGATCCTCGTGCCGATATTCGGACCCCCGCCGGGACAGCCGCCGCTGTTGCAGTGCGTGACGATCCCGATGATCTCGTCGTTGGTCATGATCGACGATCCCGAATTGCCGCCGCGGAGGTCGACCTCGTAGAAGATCGTGCTCGAGTTGAGGCCCACGATCGGCCCGTCGGCCGTCTGCTGCGTCTGCGACAGCGTGCACGTCGTGTCCACCCCGTAGCCCCAGAACTCCGCGGTCCCCGATGACGGCACGCTGCCGGCGATGGGCCGAAACAGCCCGTACCGCTCGTACGGCAGCTCGCCGAGGTTGTTGGTGCCGGGGAGCAGCACGGCCCAGTCGTTGCCGACGCCGCCGTTGACGCTGTCGGTGACAAGGATCGGGAACTGGTCCGCGACCGGGGGGTTGTTGATGCTGCAATTGGAGTTGGACTCAGGCACGTTGAAGTGCACCACCATGGAGCCGCTGATGCAGTGGCCCGCTGAGACCATACAGCTGTCGGCGTTGTAGACCGTCGCGGTGCAGCCGGCCGGGAGCAGGCGGGCCGCGAAATCCTCGAAGGAGGGCACACGGTCATCGCTTCCGCCGCAGATGCCGCACTGACCGGGATCGCCTTCCGGCGGCGGGGCGGGCTTGCCGATCGCGTCGATGACGAGCCGGTTCCGCGGTGAGCCCTCGGCGGCCACCAGCTCCACCATCACCGTGTCGCCGTTGAAGTAGGCGCTGGTGTTGCCCCACATGGCCAGCGTCTGGGCATCGAGCTCCTGCACCTCGTTGTCGAGCAGCGAGGTGACCCGGATGAAGCTCCCCACCGACAGCTCGACCTCGCCGAAGTACAACCGCAGCCACAGAGCGTCCGGCGCGTGCACGAAGTCCTGGAAGACCATCCGGTCGACCGCGGCCTCGTTGGCGAGCTGACCGCTGTCGAGCGCGTAGGGCTCGATCATCCCGGTTGGCCAGTCAAGGGTGTTCTGGGCGGCGGCGTGGACGGTGAGCCCGCCCGCCGCGACGGCGAGTGCGAGTGGCAGGAAGCGCATGGGGGTTTTCCTTCTCCTTCGTTGCGTGGGGCGATTTGAGTTCATCCTAACGGACCGGCGATCGGTGGCAAAAGCAAAAGCGCGCGAGACCGGGCCAAAGCCGACCCTCTACGGGCAGGGACCCCAGTTTCCGATCACGAGCAGGAAGTCCTCGATGCCGGTGGTCCCGTCGCCGTCGATGTCGCCTTGGGGTCCTCCCCAGAATCCCAGGACGATCAGGAAGTCGCCGATTCCAACCGTGCCGTCGCCGTCGAGATCGGCTGGGCACGTCGTCTCGCACTCGAACTTCGTGATGCTGAACGCGTCGAGTCCCGCCTCGACGATGGATCCCGCGTTGAGGTCGGAGGCATCGAAGCGGACGCGGACCGTCGCCGTGGGTGTCACGAAATCGCTGACACGGAAGCTCTGCAGCGACCAGCCGCCGCCCGCGGCAGGCCCGAACGTCTCGGCATTCGTCCAGGTCCCGCCGTCGTCGTTGGAGACGTCGACGACGAAGAGGTCGTTGTTGGGATCGCCGCCGAAGCTGTTGGAGTACCACAGGGCGTAGTTGATGTTGGCGTCGAGGCCGGTCAGGTCGAAGGCGGGCGAGATCAGCCGCGTGAGGCCGCCGTCGACATCGGAATCGCCGTCGACGTTCTCGGTGAGATAGCACTGGCCGGATCCGTCGAAGTCGGTGGGGGGGTCACCTCGATCACCGCCGCCGACGGGAATGCCGCGCTCCCACGCGCCGCTGGTGAGATTCGGGCTGTTCTGCACCGTCCAGCCCTGATCGGCCTCGAAGTCGTCCGACGCGATCGTGACGAACGTGCCCACCTCCGTTTCGTACAACGATGCCGGCGCGTTGGCGGGATCGGTGATCACCGTGCCCCCATCGCCCTCGGCGCTGAAGTAGAACTGTGGCGTCGAGTCGCAGGCAGTGCCGGGCAACGTGGCGATGAAGTCAACGCCGCCGGCCGCGGACATGACGGCGGTGGCGAAGGAGTCGCCGGGATCGAACCGATAGTGCAGCAGGGCCAGCGCGGGGACGGGCGTCTCGGCGCCGGAGAGGATCTCGACCGCGATGTCGGTTGGGGTGCCCGGGGCCACCAGCGCCGGCGTGCCGTCGGGGAGCCGCAAGAGCATGGCCGGCAGCATCTGCTGAACGCCGCTCACGACCAGGGCGAAGTCGATGTCCAGGGCCGCGGTTTCGACGTGCCCGTCCTCGTTCACCTCGTCGGCGGAGACCTCGACCGTCCACGTGCCCGGGGCGGGGTTCTCGACAAACACGTTCTCGACCGTGTCCACCGTGTTGGGCACGCCGCCCGCCGCCGACCAGTTGCCGTCGAGCAGTCCGTTGTTGCCCCAGTACACCGTCGCGTCGGGGGCCGTCACCTTCAGCGTGACGTCGTTGATCCGGTGGCGTGTCGACGCGGGAACCCCGGGCGGGTCGGCGTAGACGAGCGTGACCCGCAGGGCGGCCTCCCCCGGGTCCACCGTCACGTCGTAGCTGGTGCTCTGGAGGTTGGCCAGCGTCTGAGTCTCGTCGATGATGAACATCTTCTCGCGGATGTCGTGGAGGGCCTGGAGGCTGGGAAAGCCCCACCCCTGATGGACACGGGTGAGGTCATCGCCGGGGCCGCTGAACGAGTAGGCGTCGGCGGTGTTGATCAGAACGGCCTTGGCCGTGGTCATGTGCGGCCGGTTCTCGAAGACCGAGCTGTCCGGGTTGACGGGGTAGCCCAAGACGCCCTCGGACCACATCTGGAAGAAGAGACCGAAGTGGCCGGCCACGATCGGCGTGGCCCCGCTCGTGCCCCCGAAGCCCGTCGTATAGGCGGTGTCCGAGCCGGTGGTGACGGTGAAGATGTTGTCGTAGAAGTGCGACAGGTCGGGCTTCACGCGGCCGTCGGAGGCAGGACCGATGCTGGCCATCGAGCTGCGGCAGCCCCAGCAATCGTCGGCCTGGGTCAGTGTGTCCATGTGCCGGATGCCGCCCACGGAGACGATGTTCTTGGCCCACGCCTGCGGCCGCGACAGCTGGCTTCCAGTGTTGGACTGGCTCTGGCAGTGGAGGATGTCCCAGTCGAAGAGCATCACGTCGATCTCGGCGGAGGTCGTCGTGTACTCCGTCACCTGAGGGCTGCCGACGCTCGACGAGTGGAGCACGGCGAAGTACGGCGCCTCCAGCAGCTCGCCCGTGTGCGTGTAGCGGCCGGGGCCGCTGAACACCACGTCCGTCCAGGCGATGATGCCCTGGCCGCTGGGGAGCAGGCCGCGTCCGAGGGCGTCACCCGTTCCGTCACCGAAGATGATGCCGCTGGTGGAGGCGCCGTGGCTGTCGACGCCCACCGCCGTGTGCTGGATGAGCGGCTGAGCCTGAAAATCGACATGGCTGACGTTGAAGCCGACGTCGAGGACCTCGCCCCGCACGCCCTCGCCCGTGAAACCCTCGATCGTCTCCACGTAGTTGGCGCCGCCGATCTCGCGGGCGATGTCCATGTCGGTCTCGATGGGGCCCCAGCGATCAACAAAGAGCACCTCGTTCCAGGTGACGACGTCGAAGAGCTGCGCGGGTGTGAGCGTCGCCTCCAGGAGGAGCTTGCCGGCGGTGGCGTGATTGACCACACCCCCCAACGCCCGGATGGCCTGGGCCACCACGGCCTTGTGCTGCGGCTCGAACACCATGATGTTGTAACGCAGCAGCGGGTACGCCTGCTGGGCGTCGTCGGCGTGATCCACCAGCCACGGCTCCAGCCGGTAGGCGGGCTGGTAGGCGCCCACCCACCGCACGAAGGGCAGCCCGCGCACCGCGTCGGCGACGGCCGGGGTCATCTTCACGAGATGGCTGTGCTGGGCGAGATACTTGTAGACGGTGCCGCCGAGCTCGCGGACGGCCTGGCGATACACCTCCAGCGGCTGCGTCACGAACTGAACGATGTGGATCGACTCCGGCTCGTCGCCGGCCGCGGCCAGCGGGGCCGGAACCTCCGGCACGTCGGTGACCGGGTCGAACTCGGCGAACCGCAGCATGATCTGGTACGACGTCCGGCGCACGGTCGTCAGTACGCCCCCGTCGAGGCTGATCGCGTAAAAGTCAACGGGCTCGCCGTCAGCGTCGAGCTCCTGCCACAGCTCGATGCGGGTGTCGGAGCCCGCGACATCAATGAGCCGGGGCTCATCGGCGAGGGCCACGGCGGGGCCGAGGGCGAGCGTGAACAGAGTGATGAAGCCGGCCTTGGGTCCCCCGCGACTCGCACCAGGCATGAACGCTCCTCCGTGTGACCGTGCCGTCGAGCGGCCCTGAGCGGGCTGCGAGCGTGGATCGGCTGTCAGAGTATAAAGCAGGCCATCGGAGGCCCGGCCGTCGGCTCGCGAGATTGGGGCGGGAATCACAAAACCCGGCGATTCGACTGCTTTTGCCCGACTCGTGCAGCTGTTAAAGTAGATACCCGCCGGGGTTGCCAGCGCCAGATCACCTCTCCCG
>JBFGEG010000131.1:0-7699 GCA_041580235.1 Phycisphaerales bacterium | reverse complement strand
CGACGCGGGAGGCAGGTCGGTGACGATCAGCAGCGGGGCAGGTGACCTCGTCCACGCCGAGCCGGCAGCGGTGCGGATCCTGGCCCTGGCCGTGGTGGGAGGCGACCTCTGGATGGGTCATGAGCGCGGGATCACGGTGGTGGGGTTCGACGGCACCGAGAAGGGACGACTGTGGCTCAACGCACCGGTCCGATATGTGTTTCCATGGCTGGACGGCCGCGGCGCCGCCTGGGCCGGCGAGGGCGGCTTCGGGGCGGCCGGCCTCAGCGAACGTTGATGACGCCCGGCACGTACGGCTTTCGGATGTCCAGGGAACACCCATCTCGCGTGAAGACGACGGTCCGGCGGCCCATCGCCGTCGCGGTGGCGGTGGCGGTGGCCGGCGTGTCGCTGCTGTCGATGTCGCGTTTCATCGGCTGGGCATACCCCTTTGAGCTGCTGTCGCACTTCCAGGTGCAGTACGCCCTGGCCGCCGCCGCACTCGCGATCGCTGCCGTGGCCCTGGGATCGTGGCGGCTCGTCGCCGCCGCCGCCGGCTGTCTCCTGCTCACCGGCTCGGCGATTCTGCCCTACCTCTCAGGCGTGGGCGGATCGGCGGCGCACGCGGAGATCGCCGTCGACACGGGCGGCTCGCTGCGTCTGCTGCTGGCCAACGTCCTCAAGACCAACCGCGAGCACGATCGCGTGCTGGAGCTCGTGGAGCACGCCGATGCCGACGTGCTCGTGTTCCAGGAGACGAGCGATCGGTGGAACGCGGCGCTGGCCCGGCTCCAGGGGCGGTACCCCTACACGGCGAAGACCCCCGCCGGCGAGGGATTCGCGATGAGCGTGTACAGCCGCCTGCCGCTCGACGAGGCCACGGTCGTGGTGCTGGGCGACGCCGGCCGCGGCACCTTCCGGTTGCGGGTGACCGTGAACGGCAGCCCACTGTCAATCGTGTGCACCCACCCGAAGCAGCCGGTTCCCCCGCTCAACTTCCCGCTCCGCAACGATCAGCTCATGCAGGTCGGCCGCTTCTGCGGCAGCCAGCCGCAGCCGCTGGTCCTCATCGGTGACCTCAACACGACGATGTGGTCCCCGTGGTTCCGGCGTCTGTGTGACCAGAGCCGTCTCCACAGCGCGCGTCAGGGTGTCGGGGTGCTGGCAACCTGGCCGGCGGCCCTGCCGTCGTGGTTGCGGGTTCCCATCGATCACTGCCTGGTGAGCGACGGCGTGTCCGTGGACGACCTGAGACTCGGCCCGGACATCGGCTCCGATCATCTGCCCCTGATCGCCGACCTCACCGTGCGTTAGAGCAATAGCGCCGGCACAGCGGATGCTCGGCGCACGTCGCGCCGCGGGCTTTGCACACGCGGCGGCCGTGGAAGATCAGCAGGTGGCTGAGCATCGTCCAGTGCGCCCGCGGAAACAGCGTCATCAGGTCGCGCTCGATCTTGGTGGGGTCGGTGTGGCGGGTGAGCCCCAGCCGGCGGCTGAGACGGATCACGTGCGTGTCCACCACCACGCCCTCGTTGATCCCGTAGGCGTTGCCCAGCACGACGTTGGCCGTCTTGCGGGCGACCCCTCGCAGCTGCAGGAGGGCGTCCATGGTGTCAGGCACACGGCCGCCGTGGTCCCGGGCCACGGTCTTCATCGCCTCGTGGATCGCCTTGGCCTTGTTGCGAAAGAACCCCAGCGACTTGACGTACGGCTCGAGACGCCGCGGCGTGGTCGCGGCGTAGTCCGCGGGCGTGGGGAACGCCGCGAAGAGCTTCGGCGTCGCCTTGTTGACGGCCACGTCGGTCGCCTGGGCCGAGAGGATCGTGGCCACGAGCAGCTCGTGGGGGTTGCGGTAGTCCAGCTCGCAGTGGGCGTCCGGGTAATGCTTGTACAGCGCGTTGAGAATCCGCTTGGCCCTCGCCTTCTGGGCGGGGCTCTTGCGTGGCCGTGCCGCTGGCCTTGTCTTCTTTGTCTTCTTCGTGGCCGTCATGGCGTCGAGGCCAGGTCCGGGGTCTCGAGACGGGGGGCCGTGACGGGCGCGAGGGCGATCGCCGAGGCGACGATGGCGCCGGCCACGAGCAGCAGATTCGTGGTGAGGATCATCTCGGCCACGCCGTGGTCGATTCCGAACTGCTTGTGCAGCATCATGGCCTCGGTCGTGTCCCCGGCCTCCGCCGCCTCCCAGTACCGCCGCAGCGTCCGGTTGAGTCCCGGCGCCATGGCGACCGCGTAGAAGCCGAAGAGCCCCGCCGCGAGCACCACCAGGCCGCCACGGAGGAGGTTGGCCGGTCGTCGCCACGGCAGGCCCATGACCGTCAGCTGCAGTCCGAGGGCGACCAGCGTCAGCGGCGCGGCCACCATCTGCACGACGTCGGCGGTGAAGAAGATCTCCGCCATGACCAGCCCCGCGGCCAGCCGGCCGTGCTCCTGGTCGGGGTAGGCCGCGAACCGTTGCAGCGTCAGGGACATGCCGGGCAGGTTCCCGAAGACCTGCGCCGCGGACACGGCGGCGGTGACCAGGGCGGCCAGCCAGGCGGCGAGGCTCAGCCAGTAGACGGCCAGGCAGGGCCCCAGCAACGTCTTCACGCCGGCGTTCCCGGCCGGCTCACGGGGGTGCCGGGTGACCAGCTCGTCCCGTCGGCCCACAGCTCGCGCTTCCAGATGGGGGCGGTCTTCTTGAGGCGATCGATCAGGAACCGACACGCCTCGAATGCCCCGGCGCGGTGCCCGCACACCACCTGGACCAGGACGCTCGCATCGCCCAACGGGACCTCGCCCACGGCGTGGTGGATCCGGACCACGCTGCACTCGAATCGCCCCGCCGCCTCCTCGGCGAGGTCGCTGAGCGTTCGACGGGCCAGGGGGACGTACGCCTCGTAGCTGAGCCGCACGAGACGTCCGTGCCGCGGGTGAACCTCCATGCGGGTGCGTCCGAGGAACGAGCACTCCGCCCCGGCGGACTCCGGGAAGGGCGTCACGGCGGCAACGCCGACCGGGTGGTCGAGGATCTGCACGTCGATGGCCGTCATGATCGGGCATCCTAGCCTCGTGGGAAAAGCGTGTACCTTGGCGTCATGAACGCGACCGACGCGACGCTCGCTCCGACGCTGGTGGGGCTCGGACCGCGGCCGCGGGTCGCCCTCGACCGCCTGGCCGTGGAGGGGTTTCGGGGCGTGCAGCTCTCGGCGTCGCAACCCGGTCTTCGCCCACGCGAGCTGGATCGCTCGGGCCGACGCGACCTGGCGGGCTGTCTCCGCCGGCTGGAGCTCAGCCCGGCCGGGCTGGACCTGTGGATCCCGCGGGCCAGTCTGTTCGATCCGGCCCGGGTGGATCGGGCCGTCGCCGATCTGCTCGACGCGGTGGGGCTCGCCGGTGACCTGGGTCGATGTCCGTTGAGCGTGGTCCTGCCCGAATCGACTGACGACCCGACCGTGGCGGCCGTGGTGCAGGCCCTGATCGATCGGGCGCTGCGTCACGGGGTCACCCTCGCCGACCACGCCGTCCCTCCCACGATGCGGGATGACATCGGCGTGGGGGTCGATCCGGCGACCTGGCTGAGTCACGACCGCGACCCGGCGGTGGGGGTCGCCGAGCACGCCAGGCGTCTCGTCGTGGTGCGCTGGTGCGATCTCACGGCCGACGGACAGCGGGCCGCGCCGGCGGGCGACCACGACGGCCGGCTCGATCGGCCCGGCTACCGGATGGCGATCGCCGCCTGCGGCTATCGCCGCCACGTCGTGATCGACACCCGTGGCTGGCCCGATCCCTGGGCCGGTCTGCACGTCGCACGTCAATCGTGGGCCGCCGCAGGTGCCGTGGCCGCGAGGGGGCGCCCGGCCGGGGGCTCGCTTCGGTCGACCCCGGGCAGCTAGGTTCGAAGCCACACGAGGTGCGCCAGCTGCGGCGCGATCAGCTCGGTCAGCGCCAGCTCGACGGCGTCGGTCGAGCCGGGCATGGCAAAGACAAACGTGTCGCCCGTGTCCGGACGGGCCACGAGCCCGGCCACGGCCCGGCTCAGCATGGCCGCCGCCCGGACCCGCCGGTAGCTGAGCATCCGAAAGAGCTCGCCGAAGCCCTCCAGCTCGGTCGTGAGCAGTCGGCGAACGACCTCGATGGTCGTGTCGCGGGCGGCGATCCCCGTGCCGCCGGTGACGAGCACGGCGTGGATGCCGGGGTCGGCGATCCAGGCTTCCAGCCGGGCGGCGATGCGGTCGGGGTCGTCGGGCTCCAGCGCCCGGTCGGCCGTTGCGTGACCGGCGTCGGCGAGCAGCCGCTCGATGAGCGGACCGCTTTGATCGGTTGCCGGTGTGCGTGTGTCGGAGACGGTCAGCACCGCACAGGCGACCGGGCGGTCCCGACGCGCCTCGGCCGCGCGTCGCTGATGATCCTCGGAGGTGCCGGACATGTCGTCGAGAGGATAGGCGGCGAGCCCGTCAGTTACGATGCAGCCCATGCACGTGATCGCGCACGGCGTGGACCTGGTCGAGGTGTCGCGGATCGCCCGGATGCTGGCGACCCACGGCGACCGCTTCGCGCAGCGCTGCTTCACCGAGCGGGAGCGTGTCTACGCCGACTCGGGCCGGCGGTCGCGGGCCGAGCGGTATGCGGCCCGCTTCGCCGCCAAGGAGGTCGTGCTCAAGGCCCTCGGCACCGGGTGGCGCGACGGCATCTCGTGGCTCGACATCGAGATCGACCGCGCCGCCTCCGGCCGGCCGCAGCTTGTCCTGACGGGTCGCTGTGCCCGGCTGGCGGCCGAGCTGCACATCGCGCGCTGGCAGGTCAGCCTCAGTCACACCCGCGGCAACGCCCTTGCCAGCGTCATCGGGTGCGGCGGCTAGGTCAGACAGGACCTCGTCGGGTAGCATCGTGCCATGGCGAGCAAGCCCAGGCAGCCCGCCCTTTACGAGCTGATGGGGACACCGCAAGCCGAGCGGGTGCAGCCGCCCCGTGAGCGACCGTCGACAGCCGAGCCCGGCCGGATCAGTGCGGGCCGGGCGGTCCGCGTCCCGGCCGGCTACCTCTGGCTCGGCGGCGGACTGGTGGTGCTGCTGCTGGTCGGCGTGTTCTCGCTGGGCTATGTCCGCGGCCACGATGAGGCCCGCCGGGTGGCCGAGCAGGACTGGCTCGCCGTCAACGAGCCGCGTCTGCCCGTCCCGCCGCCGGAGATCTCCGCCCCCGCGGACACCATGGAGCCGCCGGCCTCACCCCTTCCGGAGGCGACGTCACGACCACCGTCGCCGGAGCCGGCGGCGGGCTGGGGGCCGATCGGGTCCGATCCACGCGTGGCGGGGCTGAATTACTTCGTGCTGATCCACACCCAGCGTGCCAACGCCGAGCGGCTCGCGGCCTTTTGTCGCGAACATGGTGTGGAAGCGTATGCGATCGAGGCTAAGAATGGTTCCCTGTACCGGGTGATCGCCCTGCCGGGCTACGCGCGTGGGGAGCGCTCCTCGGCTGTGGTGCGTCGCCTGGAGCAGCGGATCAAGGACGTGCAGCGCGACTGGAAGCTCCAGGTCAACCCCCGCGACGACCTCGCGTACTACCCGGAACGATTCGACGGCTAAACTGATTGAGAGCTGAACCGATGAGCCTACACCGAAGTCTGAAAACCACGGCCGGCGCGTTGAACCAGCACCGCAGCGTGCTCACTCGTGCGGAGCGCATCACGCGTCTCATGGAGCAGGAGCGCTTCAACCCCGACGACGACTCGCCGCTGGGTCTCGTCAAGGTCATCAGCCGCAACCTCGGCGCGAAGAAGAAGAAGGCAGCCAAGCAGGAGGAGCAGGAGTCGGGGACGACCGAGACGGCTCCCGTCACCGGCAAGGAATGACCACCTGCCGGCTCGACTTCGAGGGCCTCATCAGCGCGCGGGCCCGGGCGATCGACGTGTCCGGCATCCGCCGCGTCTTTGAGCTGGGGGCGAAGCTCGACAACCCCATCAACCTCTCCATCGGCCAGCCGGATTTCGTGGTGCCGGAGCCGATCAAGGACGCCGCCGTCGCCGCGGTGCGGGCCGACTGCAACGGCTACACGCTCACTCAGGGCATCCCGGAGCTGCTCGATTCGATCGCCCGGCACCTCGCCGAGGATGTGGGCTGGAGGGTGCCCTCGGACGATCTGGGTCTGATCGTGACCTCGGGCACGAGCGGCGCCTTGTTGCTGGCCCTCCTGGCCCTGCTGAACCCCGGCGACGAGGCGATCGTCGGCGACCCCTACTTCGTGATCTATCCCGCGCTGGCCGGCCTCGCGGGAGGGACCGTCGCCTACTGCGACACTTATCCCGACTTCCGAATGACGGCCGCCCGCGTCGAGCCGCTGATCACCGACAGGACCAAGGTGGTCCTGCTCAACTCGCCCAGCAACCCCAGCGGCGTGGTGCTGACCTCGCGCGAGCTGAGCGACCTCGTGGATCTCTGTGAGGCCCGCGGCGTGCTCATCGTCTCCGACGAGATCTACGATGAGTTCACCTACGACGACGCCCGCGAGAACGGCCGCTGCCCCAGCCCGGCCCGCTGCACGGATCGGATGCTGCTGGTGCGTGGGTTCGGCAAGACCTACGGCTGCACCGGCTGGCGGATGGGCTACGCGGCGGGGCCGCGCCCGCTGATCAACCAGATCGCCAAGCTCCAGCAGTACACGTTCGTCTGCGCACCCTCGATGGCCCAGGCCGGCGTGGTGGGGGCGTTCGATGTGGACATGGGGCCCCACGTCAGGGCCTACCGACGCAAACGTGACCTGGTGCTCGAGGCCCTGACCCCGCTGACCGAAGTCGTCCATCCCGGCGGCGCCTTCTACGCCTTCGTCAAGGTGCCCGACGGCGGAACGGCAACCGCGTTCGTGGAGCGGGCCATCGAGCGGAATGTCCTGGTGATCCCCGGCAGCGTCTTCAGCCGCCGCGACACGCACCTGCGGCTGTCCTACGCCGTCCCCGACGAGACCCTCGCCGAGGGGCTCGCGGTCCTGGCCGATCTGCTGGCCGCGGGCTGACCCCCAGATCACCGCCGTTGCCAAAAGTGCACCGGACGGTGCGTCCGGTCCTCGACATTTCTCGTATTAATCCGACGGAAACCGGTTGCTTGGGCTGCGATTGTTCGTCATAGTGGAGGAAGTCCACAAAACGATGCAGCTTCATGCTGCTACTGGACTTACAACCTTGCCATCCACCCGCCGCCGATTTGGACCTGGTCCTGTCGGCGGTTTTTCCATGGGCGTGGGGCCCGGCGCGCAGCGTCCACGCAGCGACGCGGTCCGGCCCCCAGCACGTGGAAGGCCGGCCCGCGCAGGGGACCACGTCGGGGCGGATCAGTCGCCGCCGTCGTCCGGAGGATTCTCGTCGTCGTCACCCTCCTGGAAGCTGCTGTCCTGGGGACCGGGGGGTGGCCGCTTCTCGGCGGGCTTGGGCCGCTGACCCTCCTGGGCCCCGAACTCGGCCGCGGCATCGGACGACTCGTCCTCGCAGCCGGTCAGTACCACACCCGGCACCCCCAGCGCGAGGACCATGATCAGGAGCATCACCAGTCGCTTCATGGCGTGTTTCCTTCCTCAGAAACGCGGTGCCGGAGGCACCTTACGGACACTATATCCGATTCCGGAGCCGACCGGCCGGTCCGACGCCCGGGCTGCTCCGGCGTTCCCTGATCGCCGCCGGCAAGCAACGACCCGCGCACGAAAAACCCCGTTGAAGCAGGAGCGCGTCAACGGGGCGGAGGGGAGAAAGATG
>JBFGEG010000130.1:0-7851 GCA_041580235.1 Phycisphaerales bacterium | reverse complement strand
CGACCCGACCGATCGTGACGTGAAGCGCCAGCGACGCCGCCCCGGCGGTGACGGCGGCCTGCTGGACGTACGACTCGCGGCGGAATGAGAGCATCGTGGGCGCGATCGACAGCTCGTCGGGCGACGGCGGCACCCAGTCGCCGCCGACCATGCCGTCGCGTGTCTCGAGCGCCCACTTCACCGAGGCGAGGACGAGGTCGCCGACCACGATGTCCGCCGCGTCGTCGAGACCCCGGTTCATGGCGGCCAACGGCACGTCGAAGGCCAGGCGGGCCCCGTGCGCGGCGTCGACGTGCTTCCAGAGGCCGGGCCGGTCCAGCCGCTCCGGGGGAGCCGATGTCCCGGCTTGCTCCGCGTGGACGGTCAGCCAGCCGTCGCGGCTCACGACCGTGAGCTCGTCGCCGGCGTAGACGTCGGCCTGGCGGCGGCGTAGACCGAGCTCGAGCAGCCCGCCGTGCGCGTCATCGAGAGTCTGATCGGTCAGGAGCATCAGGTCGGTCCCTTGCCCGAAGGCACGAATCGAGTCACGCGTTGTGGGGGCGCAGGAAGGGCTCGGTGGTCAGCGGCATGTGCTGCCGGTTCGATTGCCAGTAGACGGCCGCGTCGACGTTCATCACGCCCGCGCTGTCTTCGGGGTCCAACTGGAACGACTGGAGGCTCAGGAGGCTGTAGGCGGCAATCACCAGCTCGCTCACCGGAATACCCACGGGCAGCCGTGTACCGAAGCACAGACGCTGCCCGCGGGCGCTGCCGATGTTCGGGTAGTGCACGCCCGTCGGGAACAGCAGGCTGGCGGCGGCGAAGCCCGGAAGCGGCACGGTCATGATCATCTGCGGGTAGGCGATCCCGATCACCGCTTCGTCGGCGAGCCGCAGCTCGCCGGCGGGACCGGGCGTGAGCGCGACGGGCACCTGAAGTCGGATAACCGCCCGCAGGTCCATCTGGAGGTCCATCGTCACCACCTCCATCCGCGCGTCGCCCGCGCACTGGGCCAGGGCCAGCAGGTCGTGCGCCTCGGAGGCCTTGCGGGCCTTCCAGGCGTCCGGGCCCTGCATCGGCTCCGTCGCCAGCTCGAGCAAGCGGCGGTTCCGCGGCGAGAGATCGAGTTCGGCGAGCCGGGCGAGGCTGGGTGACGGGCTCGCCGCGGTGGGACCGGTGGTGCTCATCGGTGTGCTCCTTTCCTGCGGTCGCATGACTGAACGAGAACGGCCTGCGGGCCGTGACGGACGGTGATCCCGATGCCCGCCGCTCCCAGCGCCCCCAGCGGCGTGTCCAGCAGGGGCATCAGACCCGCGACGCCGGCGGGGATGAGCCGGCCGAACGAATAGAACGCGTCGGGCGAGTGCCGCAGGCCGCTGCAGACGCTGCAGAGCCGGCACGCGTCCTCGTGGCGACCGATGAACCGATTGAACGGCTGGGTGGTGCCGCAGCGGTTGCAGGTCACGAACCACGCGAAGACGAGGTCGTCGACGTCGAACGCGCTGCGGGCGATCGCCTCGTCGCCGGTCACGCCCGCCGCCGCTGCGCACTCGCGCAAGGTGCGCTCGGCGAGCGGGCCGGGTACTGCGGCCCGATCCAGCACGGTGTGGTCGCAGGCGCAGTCGGCGCGGCGGCGCAGCGGCGTGACGGTCGTCCGGCCCGCATAGGCGTTGTACTCGAGCAGGCGATCCTCGGCCGCCGGCCCCAGCCCCAGTGCATGACGCAGCAGCTCCAGCGTCGCCATCGAGGCGGCCATCCCGCACAGGGCGCTGAGGCTCGTCGTTGGCGGCCCGTCGATGATCGCCGTGCCCGCTCCCGCGGGATCACAGTTGAACAGCACCTCGTCGCTGAGCTGGCGGCGCTCGGCCCGGCCGAACCCGCACGCGGGACACGCCGATGTCTCGTCGCGGTTGGTGTAGACCCGCACCTGCGCGGTGAGGGTGGGTCCGTCCACCGCGGCGAGGACGAGGGGCAGTCCAAGCCATCGCGCAATCTGGCCGGTCTCGGTCTCCGCCTTGAGATTGTCCGTCGAGGCGAGGACCGCGTCGTAGCGGGCCAGGGACGGCCAGGCAAGATCCTGGACGGGGCCCGGGTAGACGCACACGGTCGTCTCGGGTGAGACGTCCTTGGCCCAGCGCCCCACGAGCAGCGCCTTGGAGCGTCCGACGTTCGACGCGTCCCGGATCGACTGCGTGTCGAATGAGGCCGTGAAGTCCTTCGGGTCCACGATGCCCAGCTCGCCGACGTGACAGCGGGCGAGGTGGTCGAGGGCCTTGGCCCCGACGGAGCCCGCCGCCACGCCGAGGATCTTCAGGTCAGCGAGGATCTCCCGGGCGTCGTCGGGGCCGCCCAAGAAGGCGGGCAGCCGGTCGACGCGGCCGGTGCGCCGGGGACCGCTCTGGCGAATCGGCTCGAGCTGGCACGCGGATCGACTCACCTACAGGCCCTCCGGAAGGTCGCCGTATCCGTCGAACCTGATCGGCGTCCGGCAGACGGGGCAGTCGGTGCCGAGCAGGCAGTCCGCGGCCGTCTTGCGGCCCGAGCGGTCGCAGTGAATCGCCGCGCCGCAGACGCAGAGGTAAACGACGGTGCCCGCGACGTCACGGCGGCAGACCGCGCACTTGTGTCCGGCGTACTCGGCGGGAGCGAGACCGATCTCGGCGTGCACGTGCACGGCGACGTGCAGCGTCCACCGGCCGATCTGGATGACGTCCCGCTGCCGCAGGCAGATCACGTGAGCGGTGTGCTCTCCGTTGATCCTGACGGGCCGGCCGGGGGGTGCCAGCAGCAGCAGGCTCGTGTCGTGGCCGCGTCGGAGCGGCTCGAGCACACACTCAATGCGGTCGCCGACGGGTCCCCGGCGCCGAGGCCGTGACAGGATCCGGGGACGCCGGCCGTCGCCGAAAACGAGCCGCGAGACACCGTCGGGGACGACGAGCACGGCGTCGTCGGCCGGCGCCCCGGCTGCCGACCCGCGGCTCGCCGGCCGCCCGGCGGTGTCGGCCCCGCGCTGGTGGTCGACCAGGTGGAAGCTTCGTGTCGTCGACGCGTTGCGAGCCACGGCTGAGCGTCTCCCCGAAAGCGTGTGCCGTTGCGGACAGCCAGGGTGCCCATGATCGAGCCACCCGCCGTGCACAACACAAGATCACGCGTCGCGATCCGCGTGGGGTCGTTCATAAGTCTTTGACAAATGAGGGTTTCAGAAAAACACAAATCGCCGGATGTCAGACCGGAGGGAGTAAATCTCTCCCTTCCGTGCCCGTGGCTCACATCAGGCCGGCTTCGAGGCGGGCGGCCTCGGACATGCGTTCAGGCGTCCAGGGAGGGTCCCACACCAGCTCGACCCGGGCGTCGGTGACGCCGGCGATGGCCTTGACCTTGGAGGCCACCTCGGGCGGCAGCGACTCGGCCGCGGGGCACGCGGGCGTGGTGAGCGTCATGCGGATCGTCACCACGTCATCGGCTCCGACGTCGATGCCGTAGATCAGGCCCATCTCGTAGATGTTGATCGGCAGCTCGGGGTCATAGATGGTGCGAAGCACCTCGATGACCACGGCCTCCGTCGCCTGCGCGTTCAGGTTGTCCAGCGGCGAGCTCTCCACGCGTTACTCCGTCGTCACGAGGTCCGGTGTGCTTTCCAGTGCGGCCTTGAGCGTGTGCCAGGCGAGGGTCGCGCACTTGACGCGGGCGGGGAACTGTCGCACGCCGGCGAACGCCTCCAGCTTGCCGAGCTCCGATCCGTTGCCCTCCAGAGGCTCGCCCGCCACGAGCCGGTGAAAGCGATCGAAGATGGCCGCGGCCTCCTCGGCCGTCTTGCCCTTCACCTGTTCGGTCATCATGGACGCGGCCGCGGTCGAGATCGCGCAGCCCGATCCCTCGAACGCGACGTCCTCGACCACGCCGTCCCTGATCGTGACGTAGACGGTGACCCGGTCGCCGCACAGCGGGTTGTACCCCTGGGCCGTCCGGTCCGCCGCCTCGATGCGTCGGCGATTACGCGGGCTCCGGTTGTGATCGAGGATGAGCTGCTGATAGAGCTCGCCGAGGTCGAACATCAGGCAAACACCTCACGGACCCTGTCAATTCCGGCCGCCAGCCGGTCGATGTCGGCCCTGGTGTTATACAGGGCCAGCGACGCCCGGGCGGTGGCGGTGATGCCGAACCGCTCCATCACCGGCTGGGCGCAGTGATGGCCGGTGCGGACGGCGACCCCCTCCTGGTCCAGGATCGTCCCGATGTCGTGGGGGTGGATGTCGTCCACGAGAAACGACAGGACGGCCGCCTTGTCACGGGCGGTTCCGATGATCCGCACGCCCGGCCGCGACAGCAGCTTCTCCGTGGCGTAGGCGAGCAGTGCCCGTTCGTGATCCGCGACGCGATCGAGACCGACCCCGTCCAGATAGTCGATGGCCGCCCCCAGACCGACGGCCCCGGCGATGGCGGGCGTGCCCGCCTCGAACTTGTGCGGCACGTGATTCCACGTCGTGTGGTCGAACGTCACGGAAAGGATCATCTCGCCTCCGCCCTGGTAGGGCGGCATCGCGTTCAGCAGGTCGTAGCGGCCCCAGAGGGCCCCGATACCGACCGGGCCGAACATCTTGTGGCCGGTGATGGCGTAGAAGTCGCAGTCGATGGCGGACACGTCGATCGGCATGTGCGGAGCGGCCTGGGCCCCGTCGATGAGCACGGGCACGCCGTGGCGGTGGGCCAGCTCGACGATGTCATGGACGGGATTGACCGTACCCAGCGCGTTGGAGATGTGCGTGACGGCCACGAGCTTCGTTTTCGGGCCCAGGAGCCTGGCGAACTCGTCGAGCAGCAGCTCACCGTCGTCATTGATCGGGATGACCCTGAGGATCGCGCCGGTCTGCTCGCGGACAAGCTGCCAGGGCACGATGTTGGAGTGGTGCTCCATGGCCGAGATCACGATCTCGTCGCCGGGCTCGAGCTTCGGTCGGGCGTACGCCTGGGCGACGAGGTTGATCGCCTCCGTGGCACTGCGGGTGAAGATGATCTCCTCGGGCCGCCGGGCTCCCAGGAACCGCTGCACCTTGCCTCGCGCCCGCTCATAGGCCTCGGTGGCCTCGACGCTGAGCCGGTGAACCCCGCGGTGAATGTTGGCGTTGGTGTGCTCGTAGTACCGCGTGACGGCGTCGATGACCGCGCGGGGCTTCTGGGCGGTGGCCGCGTTGTCCAGGTAGACGAGCGGCCGGTCGTTGATCGTGCGCTCGAGGATCGGGAAGTCGCGGCGCACCTCCTCGGCGTCGAAGCTCCCGCCCGGGGCAAGGGCTGCCGCGCGGGCTGTGCTCACATCGCCTCCCGCAGCTGCTGGCCTTGCGGGAGAAGATCGAAGAGGGTCTCCCGCAGGCGGCGGCGAAGCGGCTCGGGCCGCACCTGATCGAGGCTCTCGGCCGCGAACGCGTAGACGAGCACGGCCCGGGCGGTCTCCGGCGGGATGCCGCGTGAGCAGAGGTAGAAGACTGCGTCGTCGTCGATCTGCCCGATCGTGGCCCCGTGCGTGCACTTGACGTCGTCGGCGAGGATCTCCAGCTGGGGCTTGGTGTCGACCCGAGCGTCCTCGGAGAGCAGCAGGTTCATGTTGGTCTGCTTGGCGTCGGTCTTCTGCGCATCCTTGTGCACCACGATACGGCCGCTGAAGACGGCCCGCGACCGATCGTTGAGAATGCCCTTGAAGAACTCGCGGCTGTCGCAGTGAGGGCTGGCGTGCTCGACACGCAGGTGGTTGTCGACATGCTGCCTGCCGTGCATGAGATACAGGCCGTTGAGCGTGCAGTGGCCACCCTCGCCGTCGAGCACGGTGGTGATGTTGTTCCTGACGAGCCCGCCGCCGATGGTCACCGCGTGTGACGAGACGCGGCTGTCACGAGACTGGCGGATCAGCGTGGTCCCGACGTGAAACGCCGTCTCGGCCTCGCGACCGATCTTGTAGTGGTCGACGGTCGCGCTCTCGCCGACGATGATCTCGGTGACCGCGTTCGTGAACGTCACGGACTCTCCCAGCCCCACATAACGCTCGATGATGGTGACCTGGCTGCCGGGCTCGGCGATGATGATCGTTCGAGGGTGCGACGCGATGGGATCGGCGGTCCCGGCGGACACGTACAGCAGATCGATCGGCTGCTCGACCACCGTGTTCCGAGGCACCACGACGAACGCCCCGTCGCTCATGAACGCCGTGTTCAGCGCGACAAAGGAGTGATCGCGGTACGCGGCGTCCCCGCCCAGGTGCCGCTCGACCGATCGGGGGTCGCGGGCCAGCTCTTCGGCGAGGCTCGTGGCCGTGACGTGACCCGGCCCCGTCCCTGCCGTCGACAGGGACGGCGTGTAGCGCCCGTTGACGAAGACCAGACGCGGCCACCCCCGGTCGAGGGTGCACCCCGCGAGGTCGGCGGCGGTGACCGTCGAGTCTTGGGGCGTCGCGAGCCGGAAGGGCGTGTCGGCGATCGGCGCGACGTTGGTGAATCGCCACTCCTCGTGGCGGGTCGTGGGAAAGCCCAGCTCGAGAAAGCGGTCGAAGGCCCGGCGGCGAAGCGGCCCCAGCGCAGGCCCGGCCGACTCCGCGAAACCCGGGAACTGATCTCGATAGACGTCAAGTGCTGTGTCAATCATGTCCGGTGGATCCGCACGTCACGACCGTCTCCACGACGGGGTTGCTCTTCTCCACGCCGGCGTAGCCCTTGTCCTCGAGCTCCAACGCGAGCTCCTTGCCCCCGGACCGCACGATCCGCCCGTTCATGAGCACGTGGACGAAGTCGGGCACGATGTAGTTGAGCAGACGCTGGTAGTGCGTGACCAGAATGATGGCTCGGTCGGAGCTTCGCATGGCGTTGACGCCCTTGGCCACGACCCGCAGGGCGTCGATGTCGAGACCGGAGTCGGTCTCGTCCATGACGCACAGCGAAGGCTCGAGCACCGCCATCTGGAAGACCTCGCCTCGCTTCTTCTCGCCGCCGGAGAATCCCTCGTTGATGGCGCGGCTCAGCAGACGCTCGTCCATGTCCAGCAGCTTCATCTTCGCCTTGACATGCCCGAGGAAGTCCACGGCGTCGAGCTCGTCCAGACCGCGGTGCTTGCGGACGGCGTTGAGGGCTGCCCGGAGGAAGTATGCCGTGTTCACCCCGGGGATCTCGACCGGGTACTGGAACGCCATGAAGACGCCCTCGCACGCCCGCTCATTGGGCTCCATGTCCAGCAGGTCCTTGCCCTGGTAGAGCACCTCGCCCTCGGTGACCTCGTAGGCGTCCCGGCCGGCGAGCACCTGCGCGAGCGTGCTCTTGCCGGAGCCGTTGGGGCCCATGATGGAGTGGACCTCGCCGGCGTTGACCGTGAGGTCGACGCCCCGCAGGATCTCGTGGCCGTCGACGTTCGCGTGAAGGTTTCGGATTTCGAGCATGAGTCTTCCCGTTGTTCGTGCGTGGTGATTGGTTGTCTGATTCGGATCAGCCGACACTTCCCTCGAGGCTGACCTCCAGGAGCTTCTGGGCCTCCACCGCGAACTCCATGGGCAGCTCGCGGAAGACCTCCTTGCAGAAACCGTTGACGATCATGGAAATGGCATCCTCCGTCGAGAGACCGCGGGCGTTGCAGTAGAACAGCTGATCCTCGCCGATCTTCGACGTGGAGGCCTCGTGCTCCATGTGGGCCGTGGAGTTCTTGACCTCGATGTACGGAAACGTGTGGGCCCCGCACTTGTCGCCGATGAGCAGCGAGTCGCACTGCGTGAAGTTGCGCGCCCTGGCGGCGCCGCTGTTGATGCGGACCAGACCGCGGTAGGTGTTCTGGCCGAAGCCGGCGGAGATGCCCTTGGCGACGATCGTGCTGCGGGTGTTGCGGCCGATGTGGATCATCTTG
>JBFGEG010000129.1:0-7926 GCA_041580235.1 Phycisphaerales bacterium | reverse complement strand
CGCCTCGCCGTCGAGGCGCTCCAACTCCAGCACGTAGTGGCCGGGCACGAGGTCCTGAAGGTACAGGTGCTCGAGGTTGTCCACATCGCTCTGGCTGACCACGTTGCCGCCGCCGAAAAACGGCAAACCGGGGTCTCCGACGAGCGTGGCGAGCCCGCCCCCGTCGACGCGCCACAGCGTGAGCGTGAAGTCCGCCACCGCCCAGTCGGCGCTGCCGAAGGGGCTCTGGACCTGGCGGTGCCACGTGGCGACCACCGAGACCTCGCGAGCGACCTCGCACACCGCCAGCCGCCAGTACGCGCTGCCGTCGATGTCCACGCTGACCAGATCCCATCCCGCGTGAGCGGCATTGACCGTGGCCGGCGTTGACGCCGCACCGTCCTGCTCACCGCGGGTCAGGATCAGGTGGCTGATGTTCACGTCCAGCAGATCGCAGCCGAAGACGTCATCGACCGGCTGGCTCGTCACCCCGCGATCGGCTCCCGACGTGGACGGGTTATTCGTCCAGCCCGCGCGGTGGTTCGCGCCGGCCAGGAGCACGGCCTTGATCACTTCGGATCGCTCGGCGCTGGCGCTGGTGCCGCTCGGCAGCGGCGTGGTGCGGGCGGTCTCCGTGAGCAGGGCCGAGGCGGCGGAGACCACCGGGACGGCCCAGCTCACCTTGGTGCCGGGGGCGACGATGATCGGCTGCATGCGGCCGGGAACGTCGAGGCTGTTCAGCGTCGGGTCGTTCATGTGGGTGCCGTCGGAGACGCCGACGGTGATGCCGTTGAAGACGTGGCTCATCAGGGCCGCGTTGATATTGTCATCGGGGACGCCCGGTTCGTCGTTGTCAACGCCGACGCACATGAGCAGGTCGTCCCGGATCGTGACGAAGTCGGCCCGACGCAGTGCGTTGTTGTTCTGTGAGCTGAACGAGAACGTGCCCAGCCAGCTGTGGTTGAACACCTTGATGGCGGCGGGAAGCGCGACGGGCAGCGAACCCGTGTTGCTGTTGAGGAGCCCCGTGGTGGCCCAGTTGTCTGCCCACCAGTTGTAGATCGTGGTGATCCCGGGTGCGATGCTCAACGTGTTGCCGTAGTAGTTGAACCCGACGTTGTTGGCATGGGCCGACGCACCCGTCGGACCGCTCATCGGGAAGAACTTCTTTCCGATGAACTGGTTGTGCCCAGCCGTCGGCGCGTAGTCGCCGTCCACGTCCTCGAACTCGACATGGCCGACAACGACGCCCGTCCCGTCGGGAAGGTTGGCGCTTCCGATGCGAGCCTCGAGATCGTCAAGGCCGACCTCCGGCCCGTCGTTGGTGGTCTGGCCGCCCGGCGCACTGCCCGCGACGAGCATCGCGATGAGCACCGGCGCGCAACGTGCAGAAGTACCTTTCATTCCCTCGCTCCGCGGGTTTTCGTGGGTCCCCGAAGGCGTGACGTGTGCGCGACCAGCATACCAGAGCCCCGGACCGCGCACGAAGAAGTACGCATCGGGCGGGCGGCCGGATCCTGGTTTATGGGCGGCCGAGGGCCTTCTCGACCTCCGCCAGCAGCCGTCGCTCAAATGCCGGGTCGCGCGACACGGGCGTCCAGAAGGGTCTGGTCGGCGCCGCCGGGTCGGTGGCCGGCCGCAGGATCGTTGCCCTCGTCGTCAGCGTGCGCGACCAGGTGCTGCGTCGAATGCCAGGCGAGTAGGCGCGTTCGACCACGACCCACACACGCAATTCCAGCGGACCGTCCGGCACGGTGAGATCGACGACCGGGGTGCCGGCGCCGAACAGGTCGAGCTCACCGTCGCTTCCCCGATCGGCAACCGGCTGCACGCCGGCCGGCGTGAACTCGAAACGTGCATACCGCCGCTGGAACTCGATGGTGTTCTCCATCATCTGGCCGACCGACGCGTTCTCGCCCCGCCAGAAGTCAAGTAGCGAGGCGGCGATGCTGGGCTCGGTCTCGATGACGCCGCTGCGCCGGTCGCGGAGCGTGGGCACCAGGTCGTGGCGGCGGGCCGCGGCCATGGCGGCGTCGAACGTCCGGTCGTACTGATCCGGCTCGATCCGCAGGAGCTCCGGACCGCGGTTCGACGCACAGCCCGCCGCGCCGCACGCCGCGAGCAGGGACAGGAAGACGGCCGTACGCCACGCCATGACGCGCTCAAGGTATCAGCTTTGATCCCGGCCGGCCGACGGCTCATCATCGACGACGGCCTCGGTGAGCCAGACCCGTCCCTCGGCGCGGATCAGCCCCGTGGGCCGGTCGATCTCGGCCAGGCGGGCGATGAGCTCATCATCATCGATCGAGTGGATCTGTCCCGTCCGCTGCAACCCGACTCGACGGATGATCGAGCGACCGGCGGGAGGCGACTGCATCGAGGGGGCCGGGGCCACCGCGTGGGGCGTGGGCGGTGCGAGTGGCGTGGGGGGCGCGACCTGGCGCGAGGCAAGCAGCCAGGTCGAGCCCGCGGCCAGGGTCAGCCCGGCCGCCGCCGTCACGACCCGCCGCCGGATCCGGCGGCGGCGGTGCAGACGTTGCATGGTCGCGACAAGATCACCGAGCATCGCCTCTCGTCGTGTCTCGAAGTCTCCCGCCACGGGTCGGTGGTCAGTCATCGAGCTCCTCCCTGCCCTTGTGACGCAGCATGGCGACGAGGCGACGCAGCCGGCCGTCCACGGCGCCGGGCTCGAGCCCCAGGGCGTGGCCGATCTGCCGCAGCGTCCATCCGAAACGGTGACGCATCAGCAGCAGGTCGCGGCTGCCCTGGTCGAGCGACTGCAACTGGTGCTCCAGCCACCGGAGCCGCGCGCGGGTCTCGGGGTGCGGGTCCGCGCGCCGCGGCCCGGCCGCGACCTCCTGCTCGCGGACACGCCGCCGGCCGTCGCCCCGCAGCCGGTCGTACGCGCATGACTGAACGACCACGCGGAGCCAGCGTCGGAGATCGTCGGGCGTGTCCATCGGCTTGAGGCAGCGAACCACGCGCATCATGGCGTCCTGCACGACGTCGAGGCAGTAGGACTCATCGCGTCCGGTGGCGCGGACGGCCTCGGCGTACATGGCGTCGAACCACTCATTGAAGAACCGCGTGAAGGCGGCAGTGTCGCCAGCGGCGATCGCGGCGGTGAGCTCCCTGACTTCGCGCTGCACATCCACACGCGTCTCGGAATCGAGTGCGGTTGACCATTCAATCGCGTCAACGCCGGGATTCGGGCTCACGGATCGAACCCTTCTGCTGCGGCCGCTGCCGCATGGCACGAAGCTCTTCACGGAGCTCGGCCAGCTCACGGTCCCTGCCGTCAAGCATACGCCTCAACTGCGCATTGAGCAGCTCCAGCCGCGCGATCTCCTGATGTTGCGCCTGAATCTCCGCCTGGAGCGCATCGGCCTCCGATCTGAGCTCGCCGAGCCGATCGTGCGCGGAGCGTCGCTCGGTGTCGATCGCCTTCAGCTTCATCTGCAGCTTCTCGACGGCGTTGTTGCGACGATCGGCGGCGGCTCCCCGGAGCTGGTCGAGCACCTCGTCGATGGCCGAGAGCTGTGATTCATCGCCGGCGGCGATGAGCAGACCCGTGTCCTCATGGAAGCGGACGTCGAGCTCGGTCGTTGATCCGACGACCTCCAGCGCCATCTCCACCGCCGACAGGATCGACTCGCTGGCGATCTCATCCAGAAGGCCCGCGATCGTCCAGACGTGTGCGGCGGCGGCCTTGCGGGAGCCGGAGACGACGGCCCGGACCTGGTAGGTCTGCCGCTCCTCAGTGTCGTAGGTGGGCATGGGCCTGACGATGAGATTGACGACGCGTCCGGGCCGCTCCGCCGACCTGCCCTCGAGGAGGTTCAGGGCCGCCGCGGCCGTCACCCGACTGAGGGAGACCGGCGGCATGGCGACTTCGGCCGCTTCGGGGGCAACGACGATGTTGATGTCACCGGCCGCCTGTCGAATGGCCCGGACAAACTCCGCGGCAGTGCCGCCCTCGAATGTCAGATCGAGAATGCGGACTGATCGGTCCTGGGCGGCGCTGTCGGGCGAGAGCACAAACGCAACGGCGAGAACGCCGGCAATGGCCCGCCGCGTGATGGTCGTGGTTCTCATGGTGTGTCTCCTTCAAAGAGCCGGACGGGCCCTCCAGAACCCAAACGACACCACGACCGCGGTTTCGCGCCCAAACCGGAGATCCTGCCCCGGCCGCCCGGCCGCAGGGGCCGGGACTGCCCATGCGGGCCACGCCGACCCCGCCGGGGTACCCAGCTTGCCTTTTTTGTTGACCGGCCCCCAAAACCGAATACAGTGCAGGCACGACAGGGTGCCTGCGGGGAGGTGCCCTTCGCGACATTACATTGCCGAGGGTGCGGTCGGAAACGCCAACGCAGTGAGCTCGGTGAATTCCAGGTCCATCCCGCTCAGGCGGGAGGCCTTGGCAGGGGTTGCTTATGCGGTCGGGGATGGAAGAAAGACGACGGGGCATGCGCGCCGCGCTCTCGGTCGTCGCCCTCACCGCAGCAGGCGGGCTGGTGTCGGGCCCCGTGCTGGGCTTGGCCGACGGCAACGGTCCCAACCTCCCCGTGGGCACCACGCTTGACGACTTCACCCTGCCCGGCACCCAGCCGGATCCGGGCGGCATCGATCTGTTCACGATCATCCCCGCCTTCCAGGAGTGCTTCCTGTGTCACGGGGGCTTCGATGCTGCGGGTCTGCCGGTGGACGCCGAGCCGCTGCACACATGGCTGGGCAGCATGATGGCCAACTCGGCCCGCGACCCCGTCTTCTGGGCCGCCAACACCATCGCCAACCAGGACGCGGATTTCGGGGGTGACCTGTGTCTGCGCTGCCACACGCCGGGGGGCTGGCTGGCGGGGCGCTCGGTGCCGACGGACGGGTCGGCCCTGCTTCACCCCACCGTTGACACGAACGCGGCGGACTTTGACGGCGTGACGTGCCACTTCTGTCATCGGCTCGTCAACCCGACCTACGTGCCGGGCGAGAGCCCCGCCGAGGACCAGGCCATTCTCGCGGATCTCGACGTTGACGGCTTCCTGCCGACTCAACCGGGCAGCGGCAACTACGTGATCGATCCCCAGGACCGCCGGCGCGGTCCGTTTGATCTGGGACAGAACTTCTTCTTCCATGCCTGGCTGCAGTCGCCCTTCCACCAGGAGTCGATCCTCTGCGCGACGTGCCACGACGTGAGCAACCCGATCTACTGGAGGCAGCCTGACGGCAGCTACGTGCTGTCGCTTGGCGGGGAGCACCCCACCGGCGACAAGTTCGAGATGTTCCCGATCGAGCGCACGTACAGCGAGTGGGCCAACAGCAGCTTCGCGGCCGGCGGCGTCGACATGGAGGGCCGGTTCGGCGGCGCCCATCCCACCGGGATCATGGAGTCGTGCCAGGACTGCCACATGCCGGACCAAGTCTCGCCAGGGTGTGTCGTGAACGGCTTCCCGGATCACCCGGACATGGCCGCGCACTTCCTCAACGGCGGCAACACCTGGGTCCTCAACGCCGTGGCCAACCTGTACAACGACGGCGATCCTCCGGACGACCCGCCCAACAGCTACAACGACCCGGTCTTCCTGGACGATCCGAACGTGGCGGCGAATCTCACTGTGGACGTCATCAACGACTCGGTCGCCCGAGCCACGCAAATGCTGCGGGACGCATCGGACATGGAGCTCACCCAGAACGGCAATCGCCTCAACGTTCGCGTGACGAACAGATGCGGGCACAAGCTGCCGACCGGTTATCCGGAGGGTCGCCGGATGTGGGTCAACGTCAAGTTCCTGGACGGCAATCAGGAGATCGTCTACGAGCACGGCGCGTACGACTGGGGCACGGCCGATCTCACCACGTTCGACACCAAGGTCTACGAAGCGAAGCTGGGGCTCGACGCGGCCATGGCCGCGATGACCAAGCTCCCGGAGGGTGAGTCGTTCCACTTCATCCTGAACAACGTGATTCTGTTCGACAACCGCATCCCGCCCGTGGGCTTCACCAATGCGGCCTTCGAGGCGGTCCAGGCGGAACCTGTCGGGTACAGCTACGCCGACGGGCAGTACTGGGACGACACGGCCTACGTGATCCCTCCGGGGGCCGTCGAGGCGGAGGTGACACTGTACTTCCAGCTCACGACAAAGGAGTACATCGAGTTCCTGCGCGATGAGAACACCACGGACAGCCGCGGCCAGATTGCCTACAACGAGTGGGTGGCCAATGGCATGAGCGCGCCGGTGGACATGGACATGCAGGTTCTCTCGCTCGACCCGCCGCTCCCCGGCGACCTGGACAACGATGGCGTCGTGGGGATCAACGACTTCCTGATTGTGCTGGGAAGCTGGGGACCGTGCCCGGAGCCTTGCCCGCCGATCTGCGGCGGCGACGCCGATGGTGACTGCGAGGTCGGCATCGAGGACTTCCTGATCGTGATCGGCAACTGGACCCTGGGGCCGTAGGCACGCCGCCCAGGCAAGGGGCTCGTCGAAGCGAGCCGGCCCGATCGCGAAATGAGGACCGTCGGCGTTTTTTCGCCGATAGACCACAGATGCCGGCCGGGATCGATTCAATCCTGACCCTGGAAGTGCCGCTGATCGTTCAGATCGCCGAGCGCACGATGCCCGTCGAAGAGGTGATGGCGATGGCGCCGGGAGCGATCATCGAGCTGCCCAAGTCCGCCGACGACGACCTGGAGATCCTCGTTAACAACAAGACGATCGGCACCGGGACTGCGGTCAAGGTCGGCGAGAACTACGGGATCCGGGTCTCGTACATCGGCGACCTGAACCAGCGGATCAATGCCCTGGGCGACGGCGCCGACCAGCTGGACGAGGACCTGCTCAAGGCCGCCGAGCCGGCCGCGGAGCCGACAGTCGATTCAGACCTTGAGCCTGCCGAGTAGGCGGGGTCGGCCGTTGAGCCGTCAGTGAAGAAGCGCCCGCCGCGCCGCCCCCGGTTCCAGGGACGCCGGGTATCCCCAACGAAGCGAGGGCAGGATGCCTCGGATTGGCAGGACCAGCCCAGGCAAGGATGCCGCGGATGGACCGCCAGGTCGCCGACGGCAGGACAAGATGACTCCAGCCGCGCAAGCAAAGACGGCCAGGTCTCCCCTCCAGAACCTGGCCGCCCCACTTCTCCGATGCTGTCCGGCCACGCGTCTGTTCTTTCTCCCGACCGACACGCGACCCTCGATGGCAAAGCTAACGACACCCGTTCGCCGGCGGAAGCGCCGAGTGGCCAATTCACTGGCAATCAACATGAATGGCGAAACGGGACCAGCCCCCACGCCCTCGAAAGCGACGCCGGGGGTTCTCACTCACGGGCCGAGGGGCCAGCGAGACAATCCAGCAGCGCGGCGGTGATCTTCGCGTTGGCCTGCGGGAGGCTGTAGCCCGCCATGGCCTCCACGGGCACCCAGCGATGCTCGACGACGCACCGCATGACGTGCGCGGTGTCGGGCACTCGGCCGATCCGGGCGTGCAGGCGGACGGTGCGATCCGGATAGACGTGCTCGACCGAGATCAGCGGCCGCAGCAGGGCGGGGGCGAAGCCGACCTCCTCGAGCAGCTCCCGCCGCAATGCCTGGGCCGGCGATTCGCCCCGCTCGACCTTGCCGCCTGGCAGCTCCCAGAGCCCGGCCAGGTGGCTCCCCACGGGACGCCTGGTGAGCAGAACCTCGCGCGAGGCGGCCCCCGGCCGCCACAGAGCAGCGACGGCGACTTCGATCGGCGTCCGTTCGGGCGGTGGAGAGGCTCTTCCGAGGTCTGCTCTCGTAACATCATTCATTATAAAGACTTACGAAAAAATGACGAACGCCGCAATCCGCCATTGACCGGACCGCGATCACCCGGCTACTGTGGGAAGCGCTCCCCGATTGAACCTCAAGACGCGGCCTTCTGGCCGTGGCGCACCGCCGTCCGGGAATGTCGGAGCGCCCGGGCGGCGGATTTTTTT
>JBFGEG010000128.1:0-8750 GCA_041580235.1 Phycisphaerales bacterium | reverse complement strand
GGGAACGGGACCTTCACCTACACGCCGGCGGCCGGCTTCAACGGCACGGTGACCTTCGATTACACGGTCGACGACTCGGTCGGCGCCACCTCGAACACCGCCACCGTGACCATCGTGGTGAACGGTGTCAACGACCCGCCGGTCCTCGACCCGGTCGGCGACAAGACCGTTGATGAGTTGGTCCTGCTGTCGTTCACGGCCACGGCAGCCGACCCCGTGGACGTGCCGCCCAACGGGCTGACCTTCAGCCTGGGTGGCGCCGTGCCGGCCGGAGCGTCCATCACCGCAGGCGGGGACTTCACCTGGACGCCCACCGAGGCGCAGGGCCCCGGTGTGTACACCTTCGACGTGGTCGTCACCGACGACGGCACGCCCAACCTGAGCGACTCGGAGACGATCAGCGTCACCGTCAGCGAGATCAACGTGGCGCCGGTCGTCACCAACCCGGGGCCGAGGCTGAACGGTGAGAACGACGTGGTGTCGCTGTTCGTGGCGGCCACGGACGCCGACCTCCCGGCCAACACTCTGGCCTGGAGCGCGGTCAACCTGCCCCCGGTTCTGCGCGACGAAGCGCTGCAGTGCGTCCTCGAAGCACGCCAGCCGCTTGACGCCGTCGGGGAAGACCAGGTAATGGCAGACGAGCCCGCGTTGCCGGTACCGCTGGAGCGTCTTGGTGGAGACGTTGAGACGCCGCGCCACCTGGTCCAGGCGGACCGCGGTCCGGCCCTCCGTCAGCGGGTCCACCTCGATATCCCGGCTCAGCCGCTGGATGAGCGTGACGAGATCACCGACCAGGGCCTCGCCGACGAGGGCGATCGTCGGGTCGACGCGGTCAGGCCGGTACCCGGTGATGCGGAAGATGATGAAGTCCTGCGGGTAGACCTGCTCGCTATCGATCTGGGACACGAGCTCCTCGGCCGCCTCCATCTGCCGGCGCCGGGCCCCGGCCGGGGCGTAGGCGAGCTGGCGGTAGAGATCACCGATGGCCGCGATCTTGAACCGCGTCACGCGAGGCATGGGGAAGAATAGGCGGGAGGAGAGAAGGGGTTAGGAACGAGCCATTGGCCATGAGGCAAGACAGCGTCCCGCAACGACTGGGGCAAGCCTGTTCCAGGGACGCAGGCCATCCCGAGCGCCAGCGAGGGCTCAATGGCCAGGCAGGCCGACCGCAGACGAGAAGACGCCCGCCGCGTCGTACGTCAAGTTCCCGTCGCCAGGCCGACAATCTCCAGCGACCGTCGTCGATCGACCAGCCCGTGCTCGCACGCCTTGTCGAAGAAGAGCTCCAGCCCCGCGCGGCGGGTCGGCGTCAGCTCGAAAGTGAGCTTTCCCTTGAGGTACGAGGCGGCGAGATCGGCCGGCCAGCCCCGTGGCCGTGCCCGGCGATGGACGATCAGATCGACACGATGCCGGTTGTGGCGGCGCTGGCGGTCGAGGATCGCGGCCGCTGTCCTGATGAGCTCGGGATCGGCCGCGCGTCGGGCCATCCACAACGCAAAGACGAATGGCAGCCCGGTGAGCCGCACCCACTCTGCGCCGAGATCGAGCTGATGGAGATACCGGTCGGCGGGTGGAGCGTCGGTGACCACCTTGTCGCCGATGAGCAGCATCGCCTGCGGCCAGTCATCGGACCGGCGTCGGGCGTCGAAGTCGATCAGACGCGGGTTCACGCCGTGCATTTCCCTGAGCAGGATCTGCAGCAGCACGATCGAGGTATGGCTGTCGGTGTCACAGTGGACGTCGCCGATGCGGTCGATGGGTCCTGTGGAGTACAGTCGCACGGTCAGTGTCGGCCCGTCGCAGCCCAGCAGCCCGGAAGGGACGACGACCAGGGGTGTCTCGGCCCGCTGGTAGTCGATCGACGAGCACAGGGCCAGATCGACCTCGTTGTTGATCAGCATTCCGAGCAGCAGGCTCGGCACGGTGTACCGCATGTCGAGATCGGCAAGGCCCTCAAGCCCGTCGATGAGCGGCAGCGTGTTGACGAAGCTGACGACGCCGAGGCGAATGGGGCGCTGAGCTTCAGCGGCGACGGCTTGCTGGCCTGACATCCGAGCATCTTAGAGCCGCCGGAGCAAACAGCGAATCAGGAGATGCGTGTCGGGTGCTCGCTCCCATGGTGCCTGATGCCGTGATGCAAAGGCGTCGGGCAAGAAGAGAAGACACCCGCCGCGTGGCCCGCGGTTCCAGGGATTCGGCGGTCCGTCCAGGAGCGAGGTCGGCCGGTTGGCCGAACGCAGCGCTCTCACGAGCGAGCCGAACGGGGCTGGCCCCCAGGAGCATGGAGTTCGGGAAGCGGTATTCCAGGTGGGTCGGCCCGCAGGCAGTCCCTCGTAGATAATGCTTTGCTTCCCGAACTCCGCACTCCTGTCTGTACAACGTATCGGCCCGCCCATCCGGAGGCGTGAAAACAGTGCGTGGGCTGCCCGAAGCCCTCAACGTTATCGGTCGGAACAGACACCAAGCTCCCCGCCGTCACGCTGCGTGCCCCGAAGCGCCTAAACGTAAGAGGAATCAGGAGTCGTGGGTTCTGTGAGTCCGGGTGAGGGGTTCGGAACGAGCCATGGGTCATGAGGCAAGACAGCGTCCCGCAACCACTGGGGCAAGCCTGTTCCTAGCGAGGGCTCGACGGTGAGGCAGGATGCCGAACAATCGACATGACCAGCCCGCGGCATGGATGCCGCGGTTGTGACGCCGGCCGCAGAACACCAAGACACCCGCCGCACAGACTGCTACGCCAGCCCCAGGCTCTCCACCGCCAGACCCGGCCCGAAGGCCAGCATCATCGCGGGCGGCCGGTACCCGCGGGCGAGCGCCTCGGCCAGCACGAAGAGCACGGTGACCGAGGACATGTTGCCGTAGCCTCGCAGCACGTGGCGGGCCGCCTCCAGACCGGCACCCCCGTCGAGCCCCAGGCTCGCGTCGACGGCTTCGAGGATGTCGGGCCCGCCAGGATGGACGATGTAGCATCCCGGCCGGGACGGCCCTGCCTCGTCCACGACGGCAGCCACGCTGGCGCGGATCGCACCAGGGACTTCGCGGCTCAGCGTCATCGCGAAGCCGTTGTCCGTGATCCGCCAGGTCATCCAGTCCCGCCCCTGCGTGATCAGGCGGCTGTGGCCCAGCGTGAGTTGCCCCAGGCTGGACGCTCCGTTACACGCCGCGGGGCCCGCGACGACGGCCGCGGCAGCACCGTCAGCAAAGAGCGCCGAAGCCACCTGGTTCTGGGGGCTGCGGTCGAACCGCAGGTGCAGGGAGCACAGCTCCAGGCACACGACGAGGGTCACGGCCCGCGGATCGGCCCGGCACGTGGCCACGGCATTGCGGAGCCCGACAATGGCCCCGAAGCAGCCCATGAAGCCGACGATCGTCCGACGCACGGTCGGCGGCAGGCCCAGACGCTCCACGAGCGTCACGTCGAGGCCCGGCGCCGAGAAGCCGGTGCACGACACGACGACCAGATCCGTGATCCTGTCCGCCGCCAGGCCCCCCTGCGAGAGCGCCCGGACCGCCGCGGCCGAGGCCAGGGCGGGCGCGTTGAGCTCGTACACCTCCATCCGCTGTTGCGTGGACAGGCCCATGACCTCGTCGACTGGCAGCAGGCCGTGGCGGCGCTCAATGCCGGCGCCGGCGACGATGCGATGCCAACGTTTGAGCTCGCCGCCGGTCAGCTGCCACAGCTCCGCGAGACGCCGGGTCACCGCCGCCTGCTCCAGGCACAGTGACGGCGTGGCCGTCCCGAGGCCCATGAGCGAGGGCCGGTGCAGGTGGTGCCCCGGCCGGCGCGATGTCACCCGCGAGCGCGGCCGAAGCGGGCCGGGCGCGACTCCCTGGTCGTTCATGGCAAGACCGCCTGTCCGATCAGCCACCGGGCGATGCTCGGGTGGCGCCCCGCGACCCGGTGGAGGCTGCGGCCGAGCCCGGGCCGCTCGAGGGCTGTGGACAACGCGCGGCCCAGGTACTGGCGGCGACCGACGTGCTTGCGCCAGCTGCGTTGGTAGTCGCGCGACGCGTCGCTGGGCCACGAGCCGGGTTCTCGGCGGGCGGCAACCTCGGCCAGCACCTGGGCACCCTGGAGGGCCCAGCTCATCCCTTCGCCGCTGAACGGTTCGGTGTATCCGGCCGCGTCTCCCACGAGCACGACGGGCCCGGCCGCGATGCGTCCGGGGCGGCAGGGGATGGGGCCGGCCCCCAGCAGCCGGATGCACTGGTGCGGGTCGAGGTCGTCGAGCCCGGTCTGCCCCAGGACACCGAAGCGGCGGGTGGCGGCGCCGATGAAGCCGTACGGGCTCCGGGCGGCCACGCCCTGCCCGACCAGGCCCGCCAGGTGCAGGAGGCCGGGACCGTGACGCACGATGCCGAGGTAGCCGTCGGCGGTGACGAACATCTCGATCGTGTCAGCCTCGGGCATCCATCCGGTCCCGGCCTCGGCGAGCGGCACGTCGAGCGCGAAGCCGTACTTGCGCCCGACGCGCGCCGGCGGACCGAGCCCCGCCGCGGCCGCGGTCGCGCTGCGCAGCCCGTCGGCGCCGACGACCAGCGGGCAGCACAATCGCACACGATCACGCCCCTGCGTCACCTCGACCAGCGCCTCGTGCCGCCCGACCGCAGCGAGGTTCGCCGACGCCGGCTGGAGGACTCGGACACCGGCCTCCGCCGCCCGGTCGATGAGCATCTGGTCGAAGCGGTGACGCTCGACGAGCAGACCGGGCCCTGTCTCCTCGCACGCCGGCAGCTCCGCGGAGACCGGCGAGCAGTGCTCGGCGTGGACCCGCAGCCGGCGCGTGGCGCCGACGGCGAGGCGTCGCGTGTCGTTGAGCAGGCCCGCGGATCGCAGCAGCCGCGCGGCACGAGGATTGAGGCAATGACCGCACGCCTTGCCGCGGTGTCGCGGGCCGCGCTCCACGAGGGCGGTCCGCCAGCCGAGCCCGGCCAGCGCGCGGGCGACGCTGCTTCCGGCGGGACCGGCGCCGATCACGACGGCGTCGAGATTGAAGGGTTCGGGGATCAGCAGTCAGGGCTCAGCAGGATGAAGCTGAGGTAGCACCTGCGATCTTATGCCGCGTGCCCCGGCCTCCGACCTCTGACCCCTGATAGCTTTCCTTGGCGTGATAGATCCGCTTGACCCGCGGATTGAGCCGGCAGAGGAGCTCGTGAGGAACGGTGCCCGCGATGCGGGCCAGGTTCGGCAGGTGGTTGGGCGCGTCGGTGTCCGTCCCGATGAGCTCCACCGCCGTCCCCGGCTCCAGGGTCACCTGCTGGCGGCCACGGGGCGAGGCGAGGTCGGTCAGGTCGATCGTGATCTGGTCCATGTTCACCTGGCCCACGACCCGCACGAAGCGTCGCTGCCCGCGGGACCCGATCTCGACCCCGACACAAGCCGGTTTCGGCTCGTCGTCGGTGGAGGCCGCTCCCATGGGGTAACCGTCGGCGTAGCCCACCGGCACCAGCCCGATCCGGCTGCGGCGTTGAGCCGTCCAGGTGGACCCGTAGCCCACCGTCGAACCGCGGTCGATCGTCTTGAGCTGCACAAGGCAGCTTTTCCAGGTCAGGATCGGGCGAAGCTCTGCGGCCTCGCGACGAAAACCGGCGTCCGGGATCGCGTCGAGGCCGATGCCGGCCCACGCCTGGCCCACGCGGACCATGGCCTTGTGGAACTTCCGGTGGCGGAGGGTGGCGAACGTGTTGGCCGCGTGGATCAGGCAGTCCGGCGGCACCAGCGGCCCGCACTTGGCCACGACGGTCTCGAAGGCGGTGAGCTGCCGGCTGGTGAACCGGGCATCGGACCCGGCGCGGGCGAAGTGCGTGCTCAGCCCCGCCAGACGCAGCCAGCGGTGATCGGCGATGCGACGGGCGAGCTTCGGGGCCTGGGCGGAGCTGCAGCCTCCGCGGCTCATTCCCGTGTCCACCTCCAGGTGCAGCGGTATGACCGTCGCGAACCGCTCGGCCAGCCGCACAAGGCATTCCAGGTGGTCGCCGTCGTGAACGGTCAGATGCAGGTCGCCGCGGATCAGCAGCCGATACGCCTCGTCGATGCGATCCATCTCGCGCACCGGCGTCAGGACCAGGATGGGGCCCCCCACCGCCGAGCGAGCCAGCTCGGCCGCCTGGGCGGGCGTGTAGACGGCCAGCATGTCCGCCCCGGCCGCCGTCAGGTGGCGGGCGACGGGCGGCGCGCCGAGCCCGTACGCGTCGGCCTTGACGATGGGGCACAGGACGCAATCCGGACCGATGATCCGTCGCAGGACCCGGACGTTGCTCTCGGCGGCGGACAAGTTGACGCGAATCCGGCTCGTTTCGCTCATGAGACCTTCCGTGGCTCGGGCGATGGAACGCGTGGCGTACGGTTGTATCGTCAATGCCGCGCCCGTACCATGATCGGCAACCGGCGGCCGCGGCCGATCGACCCCCGGAGGCCGGGGGCGGCGGGGCCGGGCGAGCCGGACTCTTGGGCGCGGCTGCGGCGCCGGGCCGGCAGGCGGCCGTCGGTGCCTGTAAGCGCACCCGGCACCGTGACCGGGCGGCGCAAGGAGTCCGCACATGCCCCACGACGCTTTGGCAGAGGCAGGTCACAGTCATTCAATGCAAGAGCCATCCGTGAGCTTCGCAGAACTGGGGTTGTCGACGCCGCTTCTTCGGGCCATCGAGAAGCTGGGCTGGACGCAGCCCACGAAGGTGCAGCGGCAGATGATCCCCCTGGCCCTGGAGGGCCGTGACATCCTCGCCCAGTCGAAGACGGGAACGGGCAAGACGGCGGCGTTCGGCGCTCCCCTGCTCCAGAGGATCAGCGGGGAGATACCCTTTGAGGTTCTGATCCTGTGTCCCACGAGGGAGCTGGCAATGCAGGTCGGCGACGACCTCCGCGAGCTGGCTCGCTTCGCGCCGAGCAAGGTGGCCACGGTCTACGGCGGACAGCGTGTCCGCATCCAGGCGGAGCGTCTCCAGAGAGGGCCGTCGATCGTGGTGGGCACTCCCGGCCGGGTCATGGACATGCACGGCCGCGGCCTTCTGCCCTATGACAACGTTCGCTTTGCGGTCCTGGACGAGGTGGACCGGATGCTCGACATCGGCTTCCGCGACGACATTCGCCGCATACTCGGCGTGATCTCGCACGACCGGCAGACGATCTTCGTGTCGGCGACGATCTCGGCGGAGATCGAGCGTCTCGCCCGCCAGTACATGCGCGACCCGGAGAAGCTGGTCGCGACCGAGAGCGAGAGCCTCACCGTATCGGAGGTGGAGCAGCGGTACTTCAACGTCGAGCCCTGGGACAAGAAGCGACTTCTCGTTCACCTTCTCACGCACACGGAGCCGGCGGTGACGCTCGTCTTCTGCCGGACCAAGCAGACCGTCGACGCCCTGGCGCAGTATCTGAAGCGCAAAGGTATTGACGCCCACGCCATGCACGGCGACATGTACCAGGGCAAACGAAACCGTGTGATGATGCAATTCAAGCGCGGCGAGTTGAGCGTGCTCGTGGCCTCGGACCTCGCCGCCCGCGGCCTCGACGTGGCCGACATCAGCCACGTGATCAACTTCGACCTTCCGGATGACCCGGAGGTCTATGTCCACCGGGTCGGCCGCACGGCCCGGGCCGGGCGTAAGGGCGAGGCGTGGTCCTTCGTCACACCGGACCAGGGCGGCCTGTTGACCACGATCGAGCAGCTTGCCGGCGAGATCCCCTGCGAGGAGTACCCCGACTTCAAGCCCGGTCCCGTCCCGGCCGACATCACGGCCCAGCGGGAGCGGGCGATCGAGCGGCAGGAGGAGCTGCGTATCGAGCACAGCCGGATTCCGCTCGCTCCTCCCACGAAGGGTGAGGCCGACGACGCGAGCAAGTTCCCGGGCGGCGTGGTGCCGACATCGCTGCCCGCACGGCGGCTGGGCGGGCGGCTGCGGTCCCGGCGCCGTTAGTTGCAGGGCACCCCTTCGCGGACGTGGCGGTGATCCAGGTTCATCCGGAAGTCAATGACGCGCTGGCCGACGGCCGGCCCGTGGTCGCGCTGGAGTCGGCGGTGGCGACGGCGGGGCTGCCGTCGAGCTGCTGGGCGTCGGACCGGCTGGGGTGGGATTCGACGACGCCGGTGTGCGTCGAGGCGGTCCGGGCCCAGCATCGGGCGGTGCGCGACCACGGCGTGGTGCCGGCGGCGGTGGGCGTGCTCGGCGGCGTGCTGCACGTCGGCCTCGACGACGAGCAGCTGATCCGGCTCGTCACCGACGGCGCGTCGGTCAAGGCCGCGGCCGGCGATCTCGCGCCGGTCATGGCGGCCGGGGTGACCGCGGGCACGACGGTGTCCGGGACGGTGCAGGCCTGCCGTTGTCTCGAGCCTCCGATCCGGGTCCTGGCTACGGGCGGCATCGGCGGTGTGCACCGCGGGTGGACGAGTCACCCCGACGTCTCGGCGGACCTCAAGGCTCTCGGCGAGACACCGATCTGTGTCGTGGCCTCGGGGCCCAAATCGGTTCTCGACGTGCCCGCGACGTTCGAGGCGCTGGAGTCGCTGGGGATCCCGGTGGTCGCCTTCGGGACGGATCGACTGGCGGAGTTCTTCACGCAGGGCCGCCGCAAGGCGCGGTGGCGGGTGGACAACGCCGCGGCCGTGGCGGAGATCTGCCGGACGCACTGGGAGACGCTGAATTGCCGCACCGCGGTGCTCGTCGCCAAACCGGTGCCGCCGGCGCACGCGCTGGACGCGGCGGAGATCGATCGCCTGATCTCGGTGGCCGAGACCGACGAGACGCACGGCGCG
>JBFGEG010000127.1:0-8894 GCA_041580235.1 Phycisphaerales bacterium | reverse complement strand
GCAGTGCGGCAACGGCGCGCGCTGCTTCGTGAAGTTCGTGCACGGCGCCGGGCTCACCGCCAAGCGCGAAATCCGCGTCGAGACCCTCGGCGGGCCGATCGTGCCGCGCCTCGAGCCCGACGGCGAGGTGAGCGTGAACATGGGGCCGCCCCGGCTGAGCCCGCGCGAGATCCCGTTTGATCCCGAGCTGCTGCAGCGTGGCGCGGGGCCGGCCTACCGCGTCCCGGCCGGTGACGCGACCTACGAGGCGGTCTTCGTGTCGATGGGCAACCCCCACGCGGTCATTCATGTGGACAGCGTCGCCGCCGTCGAGCTGGCCGAGATCGGTCCGACCCTGGAGCACCTCGCCGCATTCCCCCAACGCATGAACGTGCACTTCGTCGAGGTTGCGGGGGCCGGGGAAGTGACCGTGCGCACCTGGGAGCGCGGCAGCGGCATCACCGGCGCCTGCGGGTCCGGAGCGTGCGCCGTGTGCGTGGCAGGGGTGCTCGCGGGCCGCACCAATCGCGAGCTGCTGGCACACCTGCCGGGCGGCGACCTCGAGCTGCACTGGGATGAGCGGGTCGATCGCGTCTTCATGACCGGTCCGGCGGTGGAGGTGTTCAGCGGCGAGTGGAGCCGGTAGGGTGGCGTCCGCGGACCCGCCGACCACGATGGCCCTCTCCCGCCCCGAGCGCGAGTTGTGTGAGTTGATTGCCGGCCGGGAGACCGATCTGCTCGAGCAGCTTCGCGCCCACGTCGCCGTCCCCACCGGGCACGGCCACGAGCCCGGCCTGAACGTCTACCGCGCGATGATGGCCGAGCGGCTGTCGGCGCTGGGGGCCCAGGTCAGCGAGATGGACGGTGAGCCGCGGCCGGGATGGCTCGACGTGCCCGGTTCGGCGCTGCGGTCCGGTCCGCCGCCGCCGACCCTGGTGGCGCGACGCGAGGGGACAGGGCCGCGCGTGCTGATCGTCGGTCACCTCGACACGGTGCACGACCCGCACGGTTCGTTCCAGGAGCTGGCGGCGTCGCCGGACGGCCGCACGGTGGTGGGTCCCGGCGCCGTTGACATGAAGGGCGGGATCGTCATCGCGTTGACGGCGCTGGAGACCCTGGCCGTGGCCGGCGTGCAGCCGAGCTGGACGGTCCTTCTCAACAGCGACGAGGAGACGGGGTCCTTCTGCAGCCACACGACCCTGCGTGACGAGGCCCGACGCCACGACCTGGGCATCGTTCTGGAGCCGGCGCTGCCCGGCGGCGCGTTGGCGCTGGAGCGGTCGGGATCCGGCCAGTTCATGGTCGAGGTCTTCGGCCGGGCCGCCCATGCGGGCCGGGCGTTCACCGACGGCATCAGCGCCGTGGTGAAGCTGGCCGAGGTCATCCGGGCCCTCGACTCGCTGGCCCGGCCCGATCGCGGGGTCATCGTCAATGTGGGGCCGCTTCAGGGCGGCCGCGTCACGAACACCGTGCCCGACCACGCGGCCGGCTGGGGCAACGTTCGGTATCCCGACGCCGCAAGCGGCGAGGAGCTGGCCCGCGCCCTCGACGGCCTGGCCACGGCCGGCGAGACGTTGCCCCGCGTCATCGTCCAGCGCAGCTGGAACCGGCCGGCCAAGCCGGCGACCGACGCGGTGCGTCGTTTCGCCGACGCGACGCGGGCGGTGGCCGAGGACCTCGGCCGGTCGCTGGAGTACGCCTCGACCGGGGGCGTGTGCGACGGCAACATTCTCCAGGACGCCGGTCTGCCCACGCTCGACACGCTGGGCGTGTGCGGCGGCAACCTCCACCGGGAGGACGAGTACGTCGAGACCGAGAGCCTGGTGTGGCGATGTCAAATGCTGGCGGTGCTGCTGGCCCGAATCGCCGACGGCCGGATCGAGGCGTGACCGGATCGGCCCGATGGAGGGGTGTAGGATGCCTCCCCATGACCACGCAGATCTCTGACGTCATCACGACCACCAAGACCCTGGCCGAGAGCGGCCCGGTGGCCGAGGCCTTCCACAGCATCATCCGGGAGCTCACACAGGCGCGGTCGACGATCACCGCGGCGAGGCCGCCGATCGCCGAGCTGGCCGAACCGTACCAGGACTACCTCCGCCGCCAGACCGTCACCAAGGGCAAGGAGCCGCTCTACTCCTACGTGGGCTCGGGCATCGGCAACGGCCCGCTCGTCCAGCTCGCCGACGGGTCGGTGAAGTGGGACATGATCAACGGTATCGGGGTGCACATGTTCGGCCACAGCGACCCGGACCTGGTGACGACGGCCCTGCGGGGGGCGCTGGTGGACACGGTCATGCAGGGCAACCTCCAGTTCAACCCGTCGGCGATCGAGGCGGCCGAGCGGCTGGTCGCCGAGGCATCGCGATCGTCGCGGATGAAGCACTGCTTCCTCATCAACTCCGGGGCCCTGGCCAACGAGTCGGCGGTCAAGATCTGCTTCCAGAAGAACGCCCCCGCCGATCGCGTGATCACCTTCCGGCATTCCTTCGCCGGACGCACCATCGCCATGGTGTCGATCGGCGACTCGGCCGCGGGTCGCGTGGGTATCCCGATCACCATGCCCGTTGATTACGTTCCGTTCTATGACCCTGATCAGCCCGAGACGTCGGCGAAGGCGGCCGTGGCGCGTCTTGATGAGCTGCTGGAGCGTTACCCGGGCCGCCACGCGTGCTTCGCCATGGAGCTCGTGCAGGGCGAGGGCGGGTTCAACGTCGCGCCGCGCGAGTTCTTCATGCCGCTGCTGGAGCGCTGCCGCGAGCACGGGATCGGGATCTGGGCCGACGAGATCCAGACCTTCGGCCGCACCGGTGAGATGTTCTGTTACGAGACGCTGGAGATCGGTGAGTACATCGACGTCGTGACGGTGGGCAAGCTCAGCCAGGTGTGCGCGTGCCTGTACACCGCGGAGTACAACCCGCAACCGGGGCTGCTCAGCGCAACCTTTGTCGGCTCGACGGTGGCGTTGTACGTGGGCCAGCGGATGATCGAGCGTCTGCGTGACGGGGGCTACTTCGGCCCCGATGGCCGGATCGCCGGTCTCCAGAAGGCGTTCCGCGAGCACGCCGGCGCGCTGATCGAGCGTCACCCGCAATGGTTCCCGCCGCTGGAGTATCCGGGCGGCCACACCTCCACCCGCTTTGTCGACGGGATCGGAGGAATGATGCGGCTGACACCCTTTGGCGGCAAACGCGACAAGATCATGCAGGCGCTGCACACGATGTTCGACGAGGGCGTGATCGCCTTCTACTGCGGCCGTGGCCCCTTCCACATTCGGCTGCTGCCCCCGATCGGGGTCATGGAGCCGCAGCAGTTCGATGATGTCTTTACAATCATGGAAACGGCCCTCGCCAAGACGGCCTCTTCCTGACCCCTCTCCTCCCATGTTCCTCGTCCGCCCCGCCACCGTTGAAGACGCGCCCACGCTGCTGAAGCTGGCGAAGATGGTTCACTTCGTCAACCTGCCGGCGGATCCGGAGATCATCCGGACCAAGATCGTGCGCTCCCGAAAGAGCTTCGCGGGTGAGCCCGCCAGCCCGCACGAGCGCGAGTTCATGTTCGTGCTCGCCGACACCGACACCGGCAACGTGGTGGGGACGTCCTCGGTCATCTCCTGCATGAGCTGGCCCGGCCGGCCCCACACGTACCTGCAGGTCCGCAAACGCGAGCACTACAGCGAGGACCTGCAGACGGGCCAGGTGCACATGACCCTGCAGCTGGGCACCGACGAGAGCGGCCCCAGCGAGGTGGGGGGGCTGGTGGTGGGCCCGTCTTACCGCGGTCACGAGCAGAAGCTCGGCCTGCTGCTGAGCATGATCCGGTTCCACTTCATGGGCCGGCACCGCGAGTGGTTCTCCGACCGCGTCATCGCCGAGATGATGGGTCCGTTGACGCAGGACAGCCGCAATCTCTTCTGGGAGGCGGTGGGCCGGCGCTTCATCAACCTCAGCTTCGCCGAGGCGGACCTCTTCTGCCAGCGCTCCCGCGAGTTCATCACATCGCTGTTCCCCGAGCATGAGATCTACGTCTCGCTGCTGCCGCCGGATGCCCGCAACGTGATCGGCCGCGTGGGCGTCGAGACCAAACCCGCCAAGAAGTTCCTGGAGAGCATCGGCTTCAAGTACGTCGGTCACATCGACCCCTTTGACGGCGGCCCGTACCTGGAGGCGAAGACCGATGACCTGGAGCTCGTGCGGACCACCAAGATGGGCACGCTGGCGGCCCCGGTCGGCGACTACCCCAACGTCGGCTTCGTGAGCGTTCGCCGCAAGAGCGAGTTCCGGGCCCTGCGCACCAGGTACGCCGAGTCGAATGGCGAAGTGGCGGTGGCCGAGCCGGCGGCCGCGGCGCTCAAGGCCAAGCCGGGCGACGAGATCGCCTTCACGCCGCTGCCGGTCAGGCCCCGGCCGAAACGCACCGCCGGCGGCGCCAAGAGCGGAACCCGCAGTCGCCCGACCCCCGCCCCCCCGGAGGCGGTCCCGTGATCGACGCCCTCAAGCACCCGCCCAGCAGCTACATCAACGGTCGCTTCGTGCCCATCGAGGGCGATGCCCTCGTCTCGACCGACCCGGCCCGGCCGGATCGCGTCGTCTGGCAGGGCTCGCCGCCGGTGGAGCACGTGGACGAGGCGATCCGCGCCGCCCGCGCAGCACTGCCGGAGTGGTCGGGCCGCTCCGTCGAGGAGCGTGCCGAGTACCTGCGACGCTGGCGGGACGCGGTCACCGAGCAGAACGAGCGTATCGCCGGCGTGATCACGGACGACATGGGCAAGACCATGGCCGAGTCGCGGGCCGAGGCGAAGCTCCTGGCCGGCAAGGTGGACATCACGCTCGACGACATCAGCTTCGCCCGGGTCCGCGGGTACGAGGTCGCCGTCTCGGAGTCCCGTTCCGGCCATTGCCGCTTCAAGCCCTTCGGGGTGATGGCCGTGCTGGGGCCGTTCAACTTCCCCGCCCACCTGCCCAACGGGCACTTCGTGCCCGCGCTGCTGCTGGGCAACACGGTGGTCTTCAAGCCCTCGAAGCGCACGCCTGCCGTGGGCCAGATCCTGGCCGAGATCATGGACGACATCGGCATTCCGCCGGGCGTCTTCAACGTCATCCACGGCGGCCGCGGCGTGGCGCCGGCCCTGACGAGTCACGATGACGTGGACGGGATTCTGCTCACGGGATCCTGGCCCGTGGGCCGCAGCATCATGGAGGCCAATGTCGACCGCCCGGGCCGCATGCTGGCCCTGGAGATGGGCGGCAACAACCCCGCCGTGGTCATGGCCGACTGCCATCTCAAGCAGGCGGTCGTGGAGTGCACGCGGGCGGCGTTCGCCACCACCGGGCAGCGGTGCACCTGCACGCGACGCCTCGTGGTGCACGCCGACATCGCCGAGCGGTTCATCCCCGCCTTCTGCAAGGCGGCGTCGGGGCTGCTCATCGGGCCCGGCCGCGCATCCGAGCCGGTGTTCATGGGGCCGGTCGTCAGCGAGGATTCGGTCACCGACGTCCTCGACGCCCAGGCCATGCACGCCAGGGCCGGCAGTCGCGTGCTGCTGGAGGCGACGGCCGTGGACCGGCCCGGCCACTTCGTGACGCCGGGCGTGGTCGAGGTGGACGGCTTCAGCCTCGACCGCGACGAGGAGGTGTTCGGCCCCTTCGCCCAGATCACGGTGGTCAACGACCTGGAGCACGCCATCGAGCAGGCCAACCTGACCCGCTACGGGCTGGCCGCCGCGATCTTCACCACTGACGACGCGGCCTACGAGACGTTCTTCGCCCGGACCAACGCCGGCTGCATCAACCGCAACACGGGCACGGCGGGCGCCTCGAGCAAGCTGCCCTTCGGCGGTCTCGGCCACAGCGGCAACCACCGTCCGGCCGCCGCCTTCAGCGTCGACTATTGCGTGTATCCGGTGGCGAATATGGTGGAGAAAAGCGCTGAGGTGGCGGTGCCGGTGGGGATGCACTGGGATGACGGGTGGCTCTGAAGAGAGCCATGAGCCCTTGGCGAAAAGCCAATAGGGAAGAGGGTTCGGGTACGATGGGGCGATGGGTGATGCGTCTACGACGCGGACGGTGTTGCCGGATGCTCGGGCGTTTCCGCGGTTTGCGGGAGTCTCGACGTTCTGCCGGTACCCGCTGATCGAGCAGGTTCCCGCCCCCGGGCAGCCGGTGGACTGGGCGATCTACGGCATCCCCTTCGACGGCGGCGTCACGTGGCAGCCGGGAGCGCGGTTCGGTCCCAGGGCCGTGCGCGACGCATCCCAGTACGTTCGGCCGGTTCACCTTGAGTTCGGCATCGACGTCACCGAGGTGCTGTCCATGGCCGATGCGGGAGACGCCCCGGTGTTGCCCTACTCGTGCCGCGAGACGGCCGAGCGGGCCCGCGATTACGCGCTGACCATCGGCGACCCCGATCACACGCGGCTGCTGGCCGTCGGCGGCGATCACTCGATCGCCTGGTCCAACATGGCCGCGACCTGGCAGCGTCGCGGCAAGCCGGCCGCCGGCCTGGCCGTGCTGCACTTCGACGCCCACCTCGACACCCTCGACAGCGTCTGGGGCGAGAAATGGGGCCACGCGTCTCCCATCCGGCGTGCGGCCGAACACCGGATCATCGACCCCACCCGCATGCTGAGCATCGGATTGAGGGGCCCCGGCAACGACCTGGCCGACTTCGACGAGGCCCGGACCATGGGGATCGAGATGGTGACCTACGAGCAGTGGCGGACGGGCGAGGGTGAGCCGCGAATCGAGGCGTTCCGCCGACGGCTTGGCGACGACGAGGTGTACCTGTCCTTCGACATCGACTGCGTCGACCCCGCCTATGCCCCAGGAACGGGCACGCCCGTGTGCGCCGGCTTCACCTCGGCCGACGTCTTCGGGCTGCTGCGCCGGTTCGCCGGGGTCAACCTCGTGGGGGCCGACGTGGTCGAGCTGCTGCCGGCGCGGGATCCGGCGGGCATCACGGCCCAGCTCGCCTCGCATGTGATCTTTGAGATCCTGTCGCTGGCCGCGATCCGTCTGACCGGCACCGCCAAAGCCTGAAACGCCGGACACCCGACGGGGAATAAGGCAGGGACGCTCAACGGAAACCCCTGCGGAGACGATGCCATGAGAACCCCGATCCGACTCGCTGCCGTGCTCCTGGTGGTCCTTCCCCTGACCGCCTGCTCGTTTCGCGGCTGGGACAGTTATCCGCACCGCGCGCAGAAGGACGTCGTGCTGTCCGAGACGCATGTCCCCGGCTCGGCGCTGCAGGTCAAGACCCGTAACGGCCGTGTCGAGGTGGTCGCCGAGCCCGACCGGACCGATGTCGCGATCGAGGCCTCGATCCGGACCGCGGCCAAGACCCAGGAGGAAGCCGAGCAGCGGCTCGCGCTCACCGAGCTGGCCGTCTACCGCGACGCCGACCGGACGTTGATCATCAAGCCGGTCCTGCCCGAGCCGCCCCGCAGCAACGAGGGGGCGAGCGTCGTCGTCAGGGTGCCGGATGCCGACGGCGTGAACATCGACACGAGCAACGGTCGCGTCATTGCCCACGGTCTGTCGGGAACGCTGGTCATCGACACCTCCAACGGCCCCGTGGAGGTGGTGAGCCACGAGGGATCGGCCCGGATCGACACCTCCAACGCCGCCATCCACGTCACGGATCACCTGGGATCGCTGGCCGTGGACACGTCCAACGGATCGATTCACCTGGACAACGTCAACGGCAGCGTCACCGCCGACACCTCGAACGGGCGGATCGAGGTCGCGCTCGCGCCGGACCAGGCCGGACCGCTCAACCTCGACACGAGCAACGGGTCGATCAAGGTGAAGGTCGGCCGAGGCTTCATGGGCACGGTGACCATGGACACCTCCAACGGCTCCATATCGATCGACGACTACACCGGCCGCATCTCCAGCCAGAGCATCAGCCGCAACAAGGGACGCATCGTCGTCGGTGACGGCGGCGAGCGGTCGCGGCTGGACACGTCGAACGGGACGATTCAGTTGGTGATTGAGGGGTGAAGGAGAGCCATGAGCCATCGGGGCCAAATATGCTACAGTAGCATATCCTCGTGCTCTGAATATGCTACTGTCCTATATTGCCACCGTTGTCGATATAGGAGTCTCGCATACCGTCCGGTCCGGACCCTCATGGCTCATGGCTGAACCCCTACTCCCTTAACGCCAGAATCAACTCCACCTTGCCCACCTGCTCGTCGAGCTCGCGGGCGATCTCGACCGGTGTGCGACCCGCGTCGGCGTGCTCGTAGACGGCCTGGGTCAACGGGTCGCGGGGGGGCCGGGCCGGGGACGGAGCCGCCGGCGCCCGTGGCCTGTCGGGCGCCGAGAGACCGGGGGCCGCGCCCGACAGGGCCGCGATCCGCTGGTCGGCCTCCTCGATGAGCTTCTCCAGCCGACGGGCCTTGTTGTCAAGCTGCGCCCCGAGACGCTGCGCTGTCTCGACGAGGTCCGCCCCGCCGGTGGGCTGGCCGACTGATCCCAGGGTCGCGCCGCCGCCGCTGCGGGTGCCGGCGGCCTTGAGCTGATCGATCAGCTCGCGTGGCGACGGGCGATCGCTGTTGCGGCGGGCGATCTTGCCGCGCACCGAGATCATCACGATCAGGGCGAAGCCGAGGATCCCGAACACGCCGAGAATCGGCAGCCAGGGGCCTTGCAGGGTCAGAGCCTCCGCCGTGAGGCTGAGCACGTCGAACCTCCGTGTTGCTCCCCGGCGGGCCGCCACGAGCCGCGCGGCCGCCTGACCATATTATCTGTTCGTGGCCACTCCTGCTCACAGGACATACCCGGCACCGGGCACGCGCGAGGCTCTGCCTCTCGCCGCCCGACGACACCCCCTGGTGGGGGAGGTGGCCCGGTACCTGCGCGACCGCTGCGGGGTCCCGACCGGCTCGCCGCTGATCGTGGGCGTCAGCG
>JBFGEG010000126.1:0-8922 GCA_041580235.1 Phycisphaerales bacterium | reverse complement strand
TCTTGCGGAAATCGACACCGACACACTGCCGTGTCCGGGGGAAACCCACGATGAGCAGTTCGCGTTGCGTGATGGTCTTACTCTGCCTCGTTGTCCTCGCATCGTCGAGGGTGGCACTCGCCGATCTGTTTGGAGTCAACTCGGCGTCGAAGGAGGTTCACGCGGCGATCAAAGAGCTCAACGAGGTCGTCAATCGTCTGCCGGCGCAGTTGCAGGACACGATCGGCGTCAACATCAAGCTGCTCGGCTCGGAGCTGACCCGGATCCTGGACGAGTTTCAGACCGAGACCGTGCCCGTCATCAATGACGCCGTCGTCACCGACATGGACCACTTGGGAGACGTCGTTCGGGCGCTCGCCGGTCATCTCGTCGAGATCGAAGGCCGGCAGATCGAGACGCTTGATCAGGACGCTCAGAGTCGGATCACGCAGCTCATGGCGAGACTCCGAGAGATTCAGACCGGGCTGGATCACACGGTGGGCGAGTGGATTGATCTCGGACAGAAGTCCGTGGTTCGAGTCGAGGCCGAGGCTGAGCGGATCATCGTGCGTGCGACGGATCGAGTGTTTTTCGACGTCATTCGCTTTGTCAGCGTCTCTCTGTTCCTGATCGGCCTTCTGATGATCGGATTGCAGCTTCTGAGAGTGGCGTCTCCCGACTCGTCGTCTTCCGACAAGACGAGACGCCCCGTGGTTGATCAGGCCCTGGCGTGGGCATTCCTCGGCTGCTTCCTGCTGGTGAGTCTGTCGCTGAGCCTTCGTCCAGGGCTGCTGGCCGAGGCGGCCGCCAGAGTCTCGACCCACTCTCGGGAGACGGCGTGTGAGCGTCTGGAGAAGCACAAGACGCATCTGGCCCAGGCGACCGCCATGAACAGTCCGCAGCTCGTCGCCGCGACTCAACGACGGATCGATGCCACCCGCGTTAAGTGCTTCGATGGCGATACGTCGTGAATGAGACGCGCGAGGAGTTCGCCAGGCCCAGACGGGACGCGAGCCTCACGGACCGCTCGGGCTGACGTCGGCGGGCTCTTCTGCGGCGATCGTGTGGATCACCTTGCCCGTGATCTGCTCGCCGGCCAGCTCCCGTTCGACCCCGGCGTCGTCGATCCAGACCCGGTCGCCTTCGATGCGACGGATGCGGCGCAGGAGGGTCTCTCCGTCCTCGTCCAGGGCGACGATGTCACCGGTGACGAGTTCCCCGGCCACCGAGCGGTCGAGGGTGACCAGCCGGTCGCCGCGCCGGACCTGCGGCTCCAGCGCGTCGCTTGACATCGTGTACACGTCCACCAGCGCGACCACGAGGGCGACGGCGGCGGCGGCGAGCCCCACCGCCACGACGGCCACGATGCCCAGCGCCCAGGCGAGCGGCCGCGGCAGGCCCGCCGGCACCGCGGCCAGCGCCGGCCGGCGCGGCTCGAGACGACGCGTCGCGATCCAGAACATCGGGAGCGTCGCGAGAAACGCCGCGGCGAGGAGGGCCATGAGCACGTGGGCCGCAGCGTCGGTCTGATCGCGGTACAGGTAGGTGACCGTGAACGCCACGGCGTTGTTGGCCAGGTGGGCGAGGATGGCGGGGATCGTCGAGCCCGTCCGGACAACGAGCGTTCCGAACACCACGCCGAGAAAGAAGGCCGGCACGAGGATCCAGGGGTTGACGTGGTAGGCCGCGAAGAGAGCGGCCGAGATCACGACCGCCGTGACCGGGCCCTTGCGGATCAGGATGCCCTGGATCGCGCCGCGAAACAGAGTCTCCTCGCACAGACCCGGCAGCAGGGCCCCCACGAGCAGCATCACGGCGAGCTCCCCGACGGTCTGCACCTCGAAGCCGGGGATCTCCGGCGGGCTTCCCAGCAGGGGCCGCAGCAGCTCGTGCATCCCCGCCGCCACGCCCCAGCTGGTCGCGCCGACGGCCACCGCCAGCAGCGCGACGGCCGGCTTCACGGGCCGCCAACCCAGGGCCTCGGCGATGTCGAGCTTCTTGAAGTGAACGAACAGGATCGCCGGAAGCAGGATCAGCGCGAATTCGGTGATCACGAGCCCCGCCCGCATCGACATCAATTGCACGACGGTCCCGACCGTGATGACCAGGCAGAGGCTGATCCCGAACAGCACGTACGCCTGGCCGGTCCCCGTGGCTGGGGTTGAGCCCGCACCTGCGGACGAACCCCCGGCCTGCTCACCGTGATTCGTTTCGCTCATGCTGCAACTTGAGGTTCTGTCTGACTAGCCGCCCTCGACCTCGACCGGTCTCGGCTGCGGCCCCCACACGCGCATGGCGTCGTCCGCCTCGCGTTTGCGGCGCTCCCACACGGGTCCGCCCGTCTGGGGCCGGCCCGTCTGGGGATCCGTCAGCAGGTCCGTCGAACCGAGCTCGATGGCGATCTGCATCGTCTCGAACCTCGGCTCGTTGCCGGCGTCGCGGCGTGCCTTCTCGTCGGAGACCGCCCGCCGCACCGTGACGTTGATCTTCACGCCGGGAGGCTGGGACTGGACCGCGTCCACGAACTCCTGCCAGCCGGTCAGCGGCCTGCCGTCGAGATGCGTGATCCGGTCGCCGATCTGCAGGACCTCCCGCGCCGGAAGCAGCGGCAGCAGCTCCAGCACGACGATCTTGTCCGGAAGGAACCTCTGATCCACTTTGATGCCCACGGCGCCACGGGGCGTGAAGAGCAGGCGGTCGTGAAGGACCGTGAGCACGCGGTGACGCTGCTCGGCCGTCAGGGGCAGGGTCTCCAGCGCCGCGTAGAGCTGGGTGTTGCTGAAGTCGGCGGCCCGCAGCTCGGCCATGGCCTGCTCGCGCATGCCGTACACCGGATCGCCCAGACGCCGGACGCAATCCTCCAGCCGGGGATCGATCGCCACGCCGTGGAGGTCCACGGGGTGGGGCACATAGGTCGCCGGCGTCGGATCGGGCCGGGCCGGCGTCGTTCTCGGCGCGGCGATCTGCTGCTGCCCGCCGTTGGCCGCCTCGAAGGGCGGCTTGCGGCGCGGCGTGGCATCCTGGCCCATGACGGCGCCGCTCGATCCCAGCGCCAGAACTGCGCCGGCCAGCATCGAAGACACCCCCACCCGCGTTCGCCTGCTCCTCATCGCCCGTCCCTCACGTAGCAGATCAGCTTCTCGGCCCGGGGTCTTATCCAATGTACCTTCCCCTCCACCATTTGAAGAAACTTCGAACCGGAAAGGCGGCCGAATGTTCCGGTGGCCGCGATGGGAATGACGCTCTCCAGCACGAGTGCCTCGGTCATGAGCCACGGCAGGGCGGCCAGCTCATCGGCGCCGATCGCACACCCGGCGTACCGATGGTAGCCCCGCACCAGCCGCCGAACCCGGCGGACGTCGAGATCCTTCGGGGCGGCGGCGGGGTCGTCACCGACGCCCGCCCAGGTCATGGAGAACTGGAGGGCCCCGTTGGCCACGTCGGCCATGGCGGGCTCCAGGCGGGCCGAGTCGAAATCGAGCACCGCCGTCACCGGGCCGCCCTCGCCCTGCGGGCCGAACAGCAGGTTGCCGGGGTGCCAGTCGCCGTGAATCACGCGGCTGGGCCACGAGCGGAAGCCGCTCTGCTCCACGTGGTCAGCGGCCTCGTGATACGCCTCGCGGAGGACCTCGCAGGTCCGGCCCAGGGCCCGGGAGTCGGCCTGGGGCTCGCGGGCGGCCACCGCCTGGGGGATCCGCTTGAGCTTGGCGTCGATGCCGGCCGCCCCGTGGTAGCTGCTGCGGGGCGGCTCATAGGGCGACTCGTACTCGCCCAGCAACCCGTGCAGGGCGGCGAGGGCCCGGCCCGCGCGGCGGGTGGCCGTGGCCGAACCGTCGTACCGGCCGCCCGGCCTGAACTCGAACAGCTCGTAGACGCGGCCGCCCAGCTGGAGCATCGAGTTGTTGCCCTCCCGTGTCCCGATCAGCCGGGGCACGGGGTAGCCGTGCCGGGCCAGGTACAGCTGAAGGCCGTGGGCGAAGGCCACCCGGTGCGGGTCGTCCCGCCCCGGGGCGCGACGCTTGAGCACAAACTCACCCCGATGGGTGGTTATCCGGACCTTGGGCGAACGGGGCGACCCCCGGGGGAACGCGCGGATCTGCTCGATCACCCCCAGGTCGTAATGGCTGAGGACGACCGCCAGCTCGTGGGCGTCAAACCGCTGGTGCTGAACCAGGTCATCGAGGATCGGCCCGATGTGGGGCACCGGCTCCGGCAGCGGCTGGCTGGTGGGCATGTGTGTATTTGACCCCGGATTGGGCGTGAGGCAAGTGGAAGCCCATCCTGCGCGGCGAAACGGCCCGTTGGCTTGCCCCGGAGGTCCCGGACCCTGTCTTCCCTGTTGGCTATTGGCTCTCTTGCCCTCGCTTCGCTCGGGATTCCCCGGCGTCCCTGGAACCGGGGTTGGCGCGGCGGGGGCGGCTCTTCACCTGACCCTTAACCTTCTACCTACTCCACATTCTGGACCTGCTCCTTGATCCGATCGATGTCCCCCTTGACCTCGACGATCTCCCGGCTGATCTCGACGTCGAGGCACTTGCTGGCGATCGTGTTGGCCTCGCGGAGCATCTCCTGGCTCAGGAAGTCGAGGGTGCGGCCCGCCGGCTCGCCGTCGGCGGCGTCGATGATCTCGGCGAACTGCTGGAGGTGACCCTGGAGCCGCGACACCTCCTCGGTGATGTCCGATCGCTCCGCATAGACCGCGACCTCGCGAATGAGATCCTCTTCGCGGAGCCCGGACCCCGACTCGGCCAGCAGCGCGTTGATCCGATCTTTGAGACGCTGGCGATACAGCTCGACGACCTCCGGCGCACGACGGGCGATGCGGTCGAGCCGATCAGCGATCTGGCGGCGGTGCGTGTGCAGGTGATCGTGGAGGTTGGCGCCCTCCCGCGTGCGCATGCCCAGGACGCGGTCGCACGCCTCCGCCGCGAGCTGCTGGAGCACGGGGCGGGCCCGCTCGACCAGCTCCTCACCCGTGCCGGTGAGCACGACGCCCGGCAGCGTGAGCAGCGACGACACGTCCAGGGTGGAGCGCCCGTCGCCACCGGTGACCGGGCGGAGCTGCTCCACGTACCGCTTGATCGCCTCGGCATTGATCTTGGCCGCCGCGTTCGCCGAGGTGTCGGTGAAACGCACGGTCATCACGACGCTGCCTCGGGTGAGCCGCCGCCCCAGCTCCAGCTCCAGCTCGGCCTCGAGCCCCTGCAGCTCGTCGGGCAGTCGGATCAGCGCCTTGAAGTACTTGCTGTTGAGCGAGCGCAGCTCGACGACGTACCGCGCGCCGTCGACTTCCGTCGAGGCCGCGCCGAAGCCCGTCATCGAACGGATCATCGGGTTACCGTTCTCCCCCGCCGTCGCCCGGTGTGGTGTCCGTCGCCGCGTCGTCGGGGGCCGTGGGCGAGAGCTCGATCGGGAGGTTCTCCGTCGGGATGGTGATCGGCCTCGCCGTCTCCGTCTGGGTGGCGGTCTCCCCGACCGGCGGCGGGGCGAGCGGGTCGGCCGGCTCCGCGGCCGCCGCCGGCGGCGGCCCGGCCACCGCAGCGGCCCCGGTGGTGTCGAGCAGGTTCAGGGCGATGGCCAGCCCCAGGTACAGCACGAACGCGGTCACCGTGGCGTACGTCAGCGCGTCGCCGACCCGGCCGCCGAAGACCGTCTCCGTCCCCGCGCCCCCGGCGCCGCCGAAGGCGCCCGCGAGCCCGCCGCCCTGGGGGCGCTGCACGAGGATGATCAGCACCATCCCCGCCGAGATCAGGATGAAGACCATCGTCGCGATCCAGAACCAGATGCTCATGTGCTTTGCGCCTTGTGATCAAACTGCGCCGCCTCGACGGCGGCTCGAACGATGGCAATGAACTGTTCGGGATCCAGCGATGCCCCGCCGATGAGCCCCCCGTCGATTCCCGGCTGACCGAACAGCCCGGCGGCGTCCTTCGCTTTGACCGACCCGCCATACTGTATGCGGACCGACCGGCCGATGTCCTCGCTGAAGAGATCTCCGATGGCCGCCCGCAGCACGCGATGCACGGCGGCGGCGTCCTCGGGCCGGGCCACCTTGCCGGTGCCGATGGCCCAGACCGGCTCGTAGGCCACCATCAGCTGCCCCATCCGGTCGTCCGGCACGCCGCGGAGGCCCGACATGAGCTGGTGGATGTTGACCTGCTTGGTGCGGCCGGCCTGACGCTGCTCGAGGGTCTCGCCCACGCACAGGACGATCTGCAGACCCGCCTCGAGCCCGGCCCGGACCTTGGCGTTGATCAGCTCGTCGTCCTCTCCGATCACGTGGCGGCGCTCGGAGTGCCCCACCAGGGCGACCTTCACGTTCAGGTCCGCCAGCATGTCGGTGGAGACCTCGCCGGTGTAGGCGCCGTTGGGCATGGGGTAGAAGTCCTGCGCGCCCAGCAGCAGGCCGTGGTGCCCGAGCGTGCGACCCACCGCCTGGAGGTACGGGAACGGCGGGTACAGCGCAATATCGCACCGCTCGACGAGCGAGCCGCAGCCGGCCACGATGTCGTCGGCGAGCTCGACCGCCGAGGCGAGATCGGTGTTCATCTTCCAGTTGCCGCCCACGAAGGGCCTTCGCTCCGCCACGCTGACAGGATAACGCCTGACCACCCTCATATGGCACCCGGACCGGGCTACACTTGGTGCACGACCCCTTCCATGCCTCGCACCAAAGCCCAGACCGAGACCCGAACGGCCGCCCGGATCCGCCAGGAGTTCATCGAATTCTTCGCGGCCAGGCATGGCCACACGTTCGTGCCCGGCAGCTCCGTCGTGCCCCATGACGACCCCACCCTGATGTTCACCAACGCCGGGATGAACCAGTTCAAGGACGTCTTTCTCGCCCAGGGCCGACGGGACTATCGCCGCGCCGTCAACAGCCAGAAGTGCATCCGGGCCGGGGGCAAGCACAACGATCTCGAGGACGTCGGCAAGGACCACTACCACCTGACCTTCTTCGAGATGCTCGGCAACTGGTCGTTCGGCGACTACTTCAAGGCCGAGGCGATCGAGTGGGCGTGGGAGCTGCTCACCGCCCCGCCCCCGGAGGGGTGGGGCCTCGACCGTGACCGGCTCTTCGTGAGCGTGTTCGGCGGCGACGAGGCGGACGGGATCGAACCCGACACGGAGGCCGAGGATCTCTGGAAAAAGCACGTCGACGCCTCGCGGATCTCCCGCTGGGGCAAGAAGGACAACTTCTGGGAGATGGGCGATACCGGCCCCTGCGGGCCGTGCAGCGAGATCCACTACGACTTCTCCCCCACGCCGGGCGACGGGGCGGCGCTGGTCAACACCGGTGATCCGCGGGTCATCGAGCTGTGGAACCTCGTCTTCATCCAGTTCAACCGCAGCGCCGACGGCGGCCTCAGCCCCCTGCCGGCCCGGCACGTGGACACGGGTATGGGTCTGGAGCGGCTCGTCCGCGTGCTGCAGCACAAAGACAGCTGCTACGACATCGATCTCTTCACGCCGATCTTCGCCGCCATCGAGACGCACACCGGCGCTCACCCGTACCAGGGCACGCTCGAGGATCCCGTGGACGTCGCCTACCGCGTCATCTCGGATCACATCCGCTGCCTGACGGCCGCGATCACCGACGGCGCGTGGCCGAGCAACGAGGGTCGCGGCTACGTGCTGCGGCGCATCCTGCGCCGGGCCGTGCGTCACTCGCACCAGACGCTCCAGACTCGGGGGGCGTGGCTGCACGAGTTGGTGCCCACCGTGGTGGCCACCCTGGGCGACGCCTTTCCGGAGTTCACGAAGAAGCCTGACCGCGTCGCCGGCGTCATCCGCGACGAGGAGGAGAGCTTTCTGCGGACGCTCGACCGGGGAATCGCACTGTTCGACCGCGCAGCCGAGACCACGACCGACCGCCAGATCCACGCCGAAGAGGCCTTCAGGCTGCACGACACCTACGGGTTCCCGATCGACCTCACCCGCGTCATGGCCGAGGAGCGCGGGATGACCGTCGACGAGGCCGGCTACGAGAAGCTCATGGAGTCGGCGCGGCAGCGCAGCCGCCGAGCGAGCGGCGCGAAGGAGCAGCTCACCCTCCCGCCGGACGCCATGGCCAGGCTCAAGCACCTCGGCATCCAGCCGACGCTCGACGGCTACAAGTACGCGGGCAAGCCCCTCGACGCCGAAGTCCTGGCCATCTGGAATGGGCGCGACTTCGACGACACCGCCCATCCGGGACGGACCGTCGCCGTCATCCTTCACCGGACGAACCACTACGCGGAGGCGGGCGGCCAGGTCGGCGACGAGGGCACGATCGAGACCGACGTCTTCGACTTCGGGACGATCCCGGTCCGGGGGTACACCGGCACCGAGACCACCGGCAACTGCCGCTTCGCCGTGACGCGCACCGAGTCCTCGGGCGGTTACGTGCTGCACATCGGGCACGTCACCGAAGGCAAGCTACGGGTGCAGGACCGCGTCACGGTCACCGTGGATCGCGGGCGGCGCGAGCCGACACGTGCCAATCACACGGCCACGCACCTGCTCAACTTCGCCCTGCGGGAGGTCGTCGGCCCCGAAGAGGATCAGAAGGGCTCGCTGGTGGCGCCTGGCCGTCTCCGGTTCGACTTCTCATGCTCGCACGCCATGAAACCGGAGCAGATCGAGCAGGCCGAGCGCCGGGTCAATGAGGCGATCGACGGGGCGCTGCCGGTCGACGCGAAGGTCCTGCCTCTGAAGACGGCCCGCAGCATCGCCGGCGTGCGGGCCGTGTTCGGCGAGAAGTACCCCGACCCGGTGCGGGTGGTGTCCATCGGGATCGCGCTGGACGAGGTGGAGGCAAACCCGACCGACGAGCGGTGGCAGGGCTACTCCATCGAGCTGTGCGGCGGCACGCACCTCACCGACACCGCGGGAGCCGCCCGCTTCGTGATCGTCAGCGAGCAGGCGCTGGCGGCCGGCGTGCGGCGGATCACGGCCGTGACC
>JBFGEG010000125.1:0-8966 GCA_041580235.1 Phycisphaerales bacterium | reverse complement strand
GGCTCGTCCGCCGGTGCGGGCACGCATTGACTTCCGCACGGGCGGACGAGCCGCCCGTGGCACCCGTATGTGCGTACGCCCGCTCAGGACCGCCGGATCGAATCCGACGCGAGTGTCGGCCCGCAGGGCCGTACGGAGCGCGCAAACTACACCCCCATATTGTCGATGAGCCGGACGCTCCCGAGCCGGGCGGCGACCAGCGCCCGCAGCGGGCGCCCCGGCGCGTCCGGGTGCTCGAGGCTGGCGGCGTCGCGCACGACGGCGTAGTCCACGTCGAGTGCATGCTCGGCCAGCACGGGCGTCATCGCCCGCTCGGAGGCGACGGCGTCGGCGCCGGTCGCCGCCTCCCGCCGCGCCGCCGTCAGCGCGCGATAAAGACCCACCGCGCGGTCGCGGTGACCGGCAGGCAGGTTGGCGTTGCGGCTGCTGAGGGCCAGGCCATCGGGCTCGCGTACGGTGGGGTGCCCCACGATTCGAAGACCCGGCCAGCGATCGCCCTCGTGCCGCACCATCTCGCTGATCACCAGCAGCTGCTGGTAGTCCTTCTCGCCGAAGATTGCCAGCGACGGCCGCACCAGGTCGAAAAGCCGCGCCACCACCTGGCAGACACCCGCGAAGTGCCCGGGCCGGTGGGCGTCCTCGAGACCCGGTCGGGTCGCGGCGTCGGGCAGCGTCGGCACCGGGATCTCGACGTCCGACGGATACATCGTGCCGACGTCCGGCGCAAAGACGACGTCGACCCCCACCGTTCGCGCCGCCTCGAGATCCGCCTCCAGGGTGCGCGGATATCGCTGCAGGTCCTCACCGGGACCGAACTGCGTGGGGTTGACAAAGATGCTGACCACAAGCGGCGTCGCCATCGGCCGGGCCCGCCGCATGAGGGCCAGGTGCCCCTCGTGCAGAGCGCCCATCGTCGGCACGAACACGCCGCCGGTCGCAGCGGACAACTCGGCTGGATCCTGGACAACTCTCATCGCGGTTGCCGATCTGGCGGAACAGGGGCCGTCACGGTACGCCCGCCGGCCCAAGCGCCTCATCGCGGGCGGTCGTTCTGCCGACTATAATAAGGTGTCCTTGGGCCACGATTTCGTTATGGGAGTACTTCACTGATGGGTGTCACGGTCACCGAGACGGCAGCTCGCGAGGTTCAATCGATCATCAAGCAGCAGGACCTCGACCCGGAGAACATCCGTCTCCGCGTGGGTGTCAAGGGCGGCGGCTGCTCCGGCTTCAGCTACCTGCTGGACCTCACCGAGAATCAGCGGGACTCCGACGAGGTGTGGGAGTACACCTACTCGCTCGAGACGGCCGCGGCCCAGTCCGGGACCGGCGGCGGCGGCGTGGCCACGGCCTCGGGCAACGGGGCCGAGACCTTCACGCTGCGAGTCATCTGCGATCCCAAGAGCTATCTGTATCTCAACGGGACGGTGATCGACTTCAAGGACGAGATCATGGGCCGCGGATTCGTGTTCAACAACCCCAACGCGACCAGCTCCTGCGGCTGCGGCTCGAGCTTCACGGTTTAAGACAGCTCTTAGCCATGAGCCATTTGGGAAGAGGGGCGGCGGCCAATGCTGCATCCGCCGCGGGATACGCTGCTCTCTCACATTGCCCCTTGCCGGAACAGTCGAGACGCTCAGGTTCTTCCCTCATGGCTCATGGCTATTGGTTAGTGCCCGGATGCCCGACCCCTCCTTCCTCGACCGCCGCGATGCGGGCCGGCAGCTGGCCGCGAGGCTGCGGCACCTGAGCAACGGATCGAACCTGCTCGTCCTGGGCCTGCCGCGGGGCGGTGTCGTGGTGGCGGCCGAGATCGCCGCGGCGCTCGCCGCCCCCCTCGACGTGCTCGTGGTGCGCAAGCTCGGCGCCCCCGCGCAGCCGGAGCTTGCGGTGGGGGCGGTCACCGACGGCGAGTCACCGCAGCGCGTCCTCAATGAGCAGGTCATCCGCGCGGTCGGGGCGGACGAGCAGTACCTCGCCCGCGAGAGCGAGCGGCAGCTCGCGGAGGTTCGCCGCCGCCAGACCCTGTATCGGGGCGGCCGGCCGGCGATCTCGCCGGTGAGCCGCTGCGTCATCGTGGTCGACGACGGGATCGCCACCGGGGCCACGGTCAGGGCCGGGATCCGTGCCCTCAAGTGCTGCGGCGCACGGCGCATCGTGCTGGCGGTTCCCGTCGCTCCCGCCGGTGCCCTCGAGGTCCTGCGGAGCGAGACCGACGAGCTCGTGTGCCTGCTGGCGCCCGAAACCTTCACCGCAGTCGGTGCCTACTACCGCGACTTCAGCCAGACCACCGACGAGCAGGTGATCGCCGCCCTGAACGCGTGCACTATTCCTTGAAACGGCGGACGACGAGCGTGTCGTTCTGCCCCCCGAACCCGAACGAATCCGAAAGGCACACCTCGATCGCGGCGGGACGCGCCTTGTTGGGAACGTAGTCCAGGTCGAGGTCGGGATCGGGCTCCTCGAGATTGAGCGTCGGCGGCAGCGTCTGCCGCTCGATGGCGAGGATGCAGGTGATCAGCTCCACGACGCCGGCCGCCGCGATGAGGTGGCCCATCATCGACTTGATGGAGCTGATGGGGATGCGGGGGGCGTTGTCGCCGAAGACGTGCTTGAGCGCACGCGTCTCCACGGAGTCGTTCTCCTGCGTGCCCGTGCCGTGGGCGGAGATGTAATGAACGGGGGGGCGACCCTCGGCGTCGACGCCGTGCGGATCGAGGCCCGCCTGGCTGAGCGCTTGACTGATGGCCGCGGCGGGTCCCAGGCCTTCCGGGTGCATGTCGGTGATGCGGAAGGCATCCGCGCTGGACCCGTAGCCCACGATCTCCGCCAGCGGCTCCGCGCCGCGCTTCTGGGCGTGCTCCAGGGTCTCGATGATCACGACCCCCGCCCCCTCGCCCATCACGAACCCGCTGCGGCGGCGGTCGAACGGCTTTGAGACCCTGGTGCAGTCGCCCGCATTGGTTGACAGCGCCGTAAGACGGATGAACCCGGTCACGCCAAGCACGTGGATCATCGTGTGCGTCCCGCCGGAGACCATGACGTCGGCATCGCCGCGGCGGAGGATGTCGTACGCTTCACCGATCGCCTGCGTGCTCGCAGCGCACGCGGTGAGGCAGTTGTACGCCGGGCCCCGGATATTGAACTCCCTGGCGATGTGGCTCACGGGCATGTTCGGCTCCTGACCGATCTCACCCCAGCGGCTCATGCGTGTCATGGCCGCGTGCGCCCACCGGGGCGTGTCGACGTTGCCCTGATCCGGGTCCCACGACACCATGCCCACGCCCGCGTAGGCGTCGAAGTCGAGCACACCCTCGCCGGAGCCGAGGTAGATCCCCACGCGACGCGGATCCAGTTGCTCGTAGGCGCCGAGGCACGCCTGGTCCCACGCCTGCCGCGCCGCTCCCAGCGCGAACTGGGTGTTGGCGGCCGCGTGCTCGTGCAGCGTGGGATCCCTCAGGTACTTTCGGTAGTCGTAGTCCCGCACCTGCGCCGCAAACGACGTGGGAAACGTCTCCGCGTCGAAACGCTCGATCGCCGTCACGCCCGACTCGCCGCCGACGAGCTTCGCCCAGACGGTGTCGAGATCGTGCCCCAGCGGGGTGATCCAGCCCATCCCGGTCACGACGACGCGTCTGCTCATGGTTTCTCCCCGTCCATGGCCTGGGGCCGCCGGAGGACGATGGCGACGTTCTGTCCGCCCTGGCTCGTCTGGAAGACGAGGACGTGCTCGAGTGACGCATGGCGTGACGTGCACGCGGCGGCATCGAGGCCGTCGGCCGACTCGGTGTTGAGCCGCGCCGGCAGGGTTTGCGCTCGAATGGCCCGGGCCGCCACCGCCACCGCCACCGTCCCCGCCCCCGCGTTGCAGTTGCCGACATTGGGCACGGTGGTGATGATCGGTATCACGCCGGCACGGGAGCCAAGGACCCGCTTGATGGCCGAGGCCTCGGCCCGGTCGACGCCTGGAATGCTCGAGCCCAGCGGCACGACCGCGTCCACCTCGTCGCCGGTGATTCCGGCCTGCCCGAGGGCGATCTCCATGGCATCGGCGATCCCCGTGCCCTCGGGATCGAGATCCAGCCCGACGGTGTCGGGGCAGTGCGACTGCGTCGAGGCGAAGCCGACGATCTCCGCGTACGGCTCGGCGCCGCGGGCCGCGGCCGTCTCCGCCGCCTCGACCACCACGATTCCGCCCCCCTCGCCGGGCACGGTGCCGCCCGCTCGGGGATCGAAGGGTCGCACGACCGCGGCCGGATCCTGGCCACCCCGCGCCGACGCCAGCCGCCCCGCGAAGGTCTGACGAAGCATCGCCATCGGGTTCACCTTCGACTCCGCTCCGCCGGAGAGGCAGGCGTCGGCGGCCTCGCGCTGGATGACCCGCATCGACTCGCCGATCGACAGGCCGCTCGAGGCCTCGCAGCACGTGATCGTGTTGCTGGGGCCCTGGCAGTCGTGAACGATCGTCACGTGACAGGCGAGCATGTTCGGCAGGTACTTCAGGAGCCACAGCGGCGTGAGGTTCTGCATTCCCGCCCGGCCCCAGTGCCGGATGTCGAAGTCGCCGGACTCGTCACGGCTCGTCCACAGGGCGGCGGTGAGCTCGTCCACGTCGGCGCAGATGAGGCCCGCGCCGATGTGGCAGCCCAGACGCGACGGCGGCAGCGTGGTGGCTCCGTCGCCGTTGCTTGCCTTGGTCACGAGGCCGGCGTCGTCGACGGCTGCGGCCGCGCCGCCGACGGCCAGCTCGATATCCCGGCACATGACCTTTGTCGCTTTGCGATAGCTCTTGGGGACGATCGAGCGGACGCTGAACGCATCCGGGGGGAGCTCGGCCGCGACGGTGCACTCGAACCCGTCGGGGTCGAACCGTTGAATGCGCCCGATGGCCGAGCGGCCATCGACCATCGCCTCCCACAGCGGGTCGATTCCCAGCCCGAAGGCGGTGACCGGTCCCAGCCCCGTGATGACGACCCTTCGCGACATGGCTCTAAGTTTACCGCCCCGGAGGGCTGACGGCCGTCGGACGTGACCTAGAGTCAATGGTCTGTCATGGATCCCCTCACCCAAACCCTGCTGGGCGCTGCGGCGGCGCAGGCGGTCTTCGGCCGGCGGCTGGGTCCGGCCGCGGCGCTGCTCGGCGCGATCGGCGGGGAGCTGCCGGACATCGACGTGTTCCTTCCCCTGGCCGACCCCGCCCTGCCGCACGAGTACCACCGCCACTTCACCCACTCGCTTCTGTTCATCCCGTTCGGCGGCGCGTTGGCGACGCTGCCCTTTCTGGCGTTCAAGAGGTTTCGCCGCGACTGGAAGACGGCCCTGGGCGCGGCCACCGTCGGCTGCGCCACGCATGCGCTGCTCGACACGTGCACCAGCTACGGCACCTACCTGCTGTGGCCGTTCGTGAACCGGCGGCTGGCGTGGGACGTGATCAGCATCATCGATCCCGCGTTCACCCTCATCCTGGCCGCGGCCGTCGTGTGGGCGCTCGCGGCCGGCTCGATGCGCCCGGCACGGGTCGGCCTCGCCCTGTGCCTGCTCTACATCGGGCTCGGCACGGTTCAGCACGCGCGGGTGAAGTCGGTCCAGTCCCGGCTCGCCGCCGAGCGAGGACACGAGCGTCAGCGCGGGCGCGTCATGCCCACGATGGGCAACCTCGTCGTGTGGCGCTCGGTCTACGAGGCGGACGGCCGGCTCTACGCCGACGCGGTTCGAGTCGGCGCGGGCGCGGCGCGGGTGAAAAGGGGCACATCCGCGCCCGTCATCACGATCGACCAGGTGGCCGACGTGCCTCGTGTCCGCGAGGTCTTCGAGGGCCTGCGAGCCTTTGCCGACGGGTACGTCGCCCCGGTGGCCGGGCAGGCGACCCTGATCGGCGACATGCGTTATTCGATGGTGACGTCAGGGTTCGACCCGATCTGGGGCCTCCGCGTGGAGCTCGGCAACCCGCACCCGACGGTGCGGTGGGTGCACTTCGCAACGGAGCGTCGCGGGGCACTGGGCGACCTCTGGCGCGACGTGAGCGACGGCCAGGGCTACGAACCCCTCACTCCTGACCCCTGACCCCTGCTCTCTGTGCGATGAGCATCGCCATCTCGAGCGCCTGCTCGTAGTTGAGCCGGGGGTCCACCTGTGACTTGTAGTCACGGCCGAGGTCCGCCTCGGACAGGCCGCGGGCGCCGCCGATGCACTCGGTCACGTTCTCGCCGGTCAGCTCGAAGTGCACCCCGCCAAGCCCGGTGCCCATCCGGTGATGGATCTCGAAGGCCTGCTCGAGCTCCGAGAGGATGTGATCGAAGCTCCTCGTCTTGATGCCTTTGGCCGTACGCCGCGTGTTGCCGTGCATCGGGTCGCAGCACCACAGCACCGTCCTGCCGCTGGCGTTCACGGCGTCAATGAGGGGCGGTAGAGCGTCGGCGATCCGGTCGGCGCCCATCCGGTGAATCAGTGTCAGGCGACCCGCTTCATTGTCCGGGTGAAGGATGTCGAGCAGCGCCCGCAGATTCTGCGTCGTCGTCTCCGGGCCGATCTTGATCGCGATCGGGTTGGCGATCCCGCGCAGGTACTCGACGTGCGCGCCGCCCGGGTCGCTGGTGCGCATGCCGAGCCACGGAAAATGAGCCGAGAGGTTGTACCATCCCTCGCGCCGGGGCACCCGGCGTGTCTGCGCCTGCTCGTAGGGCAGGTGCAGGGCGTCGTGGCTGCTGAAGAAGTCGACACGGTTGATCTCGCCGATGCGGGCGTCGGACAGGGTCTCCATGAAACGCAGCGACTCACCGATTGACTCCACGATCTTCTGGTACTCCGACGCCCTCGGGGAATGCTTGACGAAGGCAAGGTCCCAGTACTCCGGGTGGTGCAGATCGGCGAACCCGCCGTCGATGAGGCCGCGAATGAAGTTCAGCGTCAGGGCCGCTCGCTCGTAGCCACGCACCATGAGCTGCGGGTCGGGGGTCCGCTCGGCCTCCGTGAACCCGGCGGCATTGATCAGGTCACCCCGATAGGCGGGCAGGGTCTCCCCGTCGCGGGTCTCGGTGTCATCGGAGCGCGGCTTGGCGTATTGCCCGGCGAAGCGTCCAACCCGGATGACGCGTTTGCGGGTGCCGTGGACGAGCACCAGGCTCATCTGCAGCAGGATCTTGAGCTTGCTGGCGATGTTGCTCGACTCGCAATCGTCGAAGCGCTCCGCGCAGTCGCCGCCCTGCAGCAGGAACCGCCCGCCGGCGGCGGCCTCGGCGAGCTGGCTCTTGAGCGACTCGATCTCCCAGGAGGTCACCAGTGGCGGCAGCTTCGACAGCTGCTCGACGGCCCGGTCCACCTCGGCGGGGCACGGGTACAGCGGCTGCTGCACGGCCGGCTTCGACTGCCAGGATGAGGGCGACCACGACATGGCGGGGGCGGAGGCCTGCGGCTGGAGGCTCGAGGAAGAGGAGGTCACCGTGCTCATCGGCATGCTATCCGTGGGACTTGGTCGGGGCCCCTGAAGCCGGGGCGACGGCGAAGTCGCCTAAGTCGTTGTCAATGCGAACTATACGACGTTTCGTGCCTCGACATGGGGCGCCGGGGCGCTCCATAGACGTTGTCGACGAAAAAACCCCGCCGCCAGAGTCCGGCACGCCCAGCCGACTCTGTCCGCGCGACGGGGACGATTCCGACGCTCGACTGCCCTCAAAGACGGGAAACTGGGGAAGGCAGCTCGTCAGGGTATTCGCATTGAACTCCGGGGCGGTTTCACCCCGGTCCGGGAACCCGGGCCGGGGAATCCCTCCCTTGACGCCAATGCGGGCGACAGGATTCGAACCTGCACGGGGAGTGACCCCCACGGGAACCTAAATCCCGCGCGTCTGCCAGTTCCGCCACGCCCGCCGAGCCGCCCGGAGCCGGAAGGGATTATCGCCCGGCCTCCCGGCCCCGACAACAGATCCGCCCCTGAGTAGCCGATGGGTCATGGAGTCATGAGCCTCAGCCGCAGCGCCGCCCGCAATCTCGTCCCCTTGATCAGCCGGCTTGTGCTGGCCGCGGCGGTCATTCCCGCGGGCTGGGACAAGATCATGGGCGAGCCGATGGTCTACGAGGGCCAGGATGCCCTGACCCTGCAGCGGCTGGGAATCGGTGATCCCGCCAGCGAGGCGTTCACCGAGGCTGAACAGGACCCCGTCTACCAGGACGGCGTCGAAACCGGGCGGCTCCGAGACCGGATCAGGCCCCGCAACATCGACCCCGACGGGGACGAGGTCGCCGGACCGGTGGCCCCACCGCCGCCACCGCCACGCCCGAAGCCGCCGCCACCGCCGCCACCCGAGCCGGAGCCGGAGCCCGAACCCGAGCCGGAGCCCGAACCCGTGCCGCTGCCGCCGCCGCCCGATCCACCGGCCGTCGATCCCGGTCCGCGGTTCACCATGGGCGCAACGCCGGTGAAGGCTCGGCGTCTCTACGCGACCGCCATCACCCTCGTGGACGAGAGCCCGTGGCCCGAGAGCTTCAAGCCCGGCTGGATTGCCTGGGGTATTGCCGGCGCCGAGCTGATCGGCGGCGGGCTCCTCCTGCTGGGTCTGCTCAGCCGCGTCTGGAGCATCGGCCTGGTGATCACGATCGGCTTCACGTTTTACCTGACGTCCGTGACGACGATCATGCAGTACAAGCTCATGCAACCGCTGCCGCCCGTTGAGTTCAACCAGGTCTTCACGCAGATCGCCTTGATCGCCCTGGCACTGGGCGTGACACTCACCGGTGCCGGCAAGCTGAGCATCGACGGGCTCATCTTCCGCGGCGGCGCGGATGATGACGACGAGCATCTGTTGCACCTGGGGTAGTGCGCGGCGGGCGTTCTCTTGTACGGCCGTCGGCGTCCTGCCGGTCCAACCGCGGCATCGCGCGGCGGGGGTCTTGGTGTCCTGCGGTCGGCGTCCTGCCGGTCCAACCGCGGCATCCATGCCGCGGGCTGGTCCTGTCAAATCCGAGGCATC
>JBFGEG010000124.1:0-8987 GCA_041580235.1 Phycisphaerales bacterium | reverse complement strand
CCCGCCGGATGAATCCGGCGGGTCGTACTGGAGCGAGTGTCGGCCGGACGGCCGTACGGAGCGCTATAAATAGCAATCGACGCTACGATAACCCCCATGAAGCCGTTCCGACTGCGAAGCGACCTGCGCCGCGCCGTGATCGACGGCTTTGCGCTGCCGCTGGGCATCGCGCCGGGCGAGATCAAGGCCCCGTTGCAGGGGTACACCGTTGCCTACACACCGGGCATCGAGGACGAGCCCGACACCTATTCCTTCTACGTGGCCGTCTCTCATGAGCGAGTCGGCCCGCTCGTGCGCCGCGCGTTCGAGCTGCTGCCGCAGAGCCTGTGCGCGATCGTCGAGATCAGCTCACGTGACGCGTACCGGCTCGTCGACGTGTATCTGAGCGACGAGGAGATTCCCATCGGCCGGTTCCGGGACACCTGGGGCCGATGGCAGGAGATCCTGCTCGAAGACGGGTCGATCGGGGCCGGGGCCAACAGCGAGAGCCCGTTCATCGAGGTCTTTCTCGACCAGTGGAAAGGGCTGTCCATCATCATCCCCCTGGACATGCGGGACGAGGTCGAGGCCATGCTCGACCAGCTCGGTCTGGAGGAGGTGCCGCAGACGTGGCCGGTGGGCGACGACAACCCGGAGCTGGACCGCGTCCAGATCCGACCCGTGCTCGAGGACGGCGAAACCACGGGTGTGGACATCGACGACGTGCTCTTTCAACTTCGCCACGACTGGCGTCTGGAGCTGAACGTCGATCCCGACACGAACGTGGACGACGTCGGACGGCAGCTGGGCATGACCCTCTGGCACGCGGTCGTCGGCGTGGAGAGCGAGTCCGGCCCCGACGGCCAGACGGAGATCGCGGACATGTCGATCTGGGCTACAGCGGGCTCGCTGGGCGAGCTGGAGACGCTCATCGACAACGTGCTCAACAGCAATGCCGAGTGGCGTTTCGCCGAGGTGTACTCAACCGACCGCGTGGCCTTCGACGAGCGGCCCGAGACCCTCGCCGACCTGGCGCCCCGACGGCAGCAGGCTGAGACCCACCTCGTCTCCATCGAGCGCCGATCCCCGTCGCACGGGGTCGATTCATGACGCCTTCGTCCGGGGAGACGCCGGCCCGGCCGGCCAGGGCCGCGGAGTGGTATGCCGACGGGCTGCGGTTCTCGTGCACCCAGTGCGGCAACTGCTGCACGGGTCCTCCCGGCACGGTGTGGTTCGACGATGATGAGGCGGGCGCCATCGCCCGGCGGCTCAATATCGCCGAGTCACGATTCCGTGCCCTGCACGCGCGCCGGCTCGGCGGCCGCTGGTCGCTCAAGGAGCGCCGCACCGATCACGGCTACGACTGCGTCTTCCTCGATCGCGAGACGGTGCCGGGCCGGGCCGTCTGCTCGATCTACGAGGCCCGGCCCGCCCAGTGCCGCACCTGGCCGTTCTGGCCGGAGAATCTCCGCTCCCGGCAGGCATGGGCGTCGGCGAAACGCCGCACGCCGTGCCCCGGCATGGACGAAGGGAAGCTCATCCCCGTGGAGGCGATCCGGATCCTCCGCGACGGGACCCCGGATTGACGAGGCAACCCGCGGCCCGCGGCGTACGAATACTGAGGCCATGAGAGGTCATCTCACGGCCCGAATGGTCTTTCTGCTGGCCGGAGCCCTGGTCGGTGCGGGGCTGACCTCCGTCGCGTCGCCGTGGCCCCTCCGGCCCGCACCCGCGCCGACGGCCCGGCTCAACCCGGCGGAGCACGCGGCCTGGGCCGGCCTCCGCCGCACCGAGACCCGGCTCTGCCTCGCGCTCAACTCCGTGTACGGCACGGCCGCGGTATGGGTGACGGTGGGAGGGGCGTGGCTCGTCACCCGGACGCACCGCTAGGACCCGACCTCATCGCCCCGGCCGGCACCAGCTCCCGCACGAGCCGATCGAAGACCTGCAGATAGGGGACGCGACCGTGGCGTCGCCGTTCCGCCGGTATCGGCGGTCCGGTCAGCTCCAGCTCGTGGACCGGATCGCGGCTGCCCTCCACGACCCGGCTCCGCGCGGCGTGCCGCACAAAGCAGCCTCGAAGCTCGTGGTACACAAGCACTTCCTGCTCTCGGTGAGGTCGCGGCGCCGCCCGGTCGAAGGCCGCGTGACAGACGTCGCCGGCCACCTCGATCACTCGACCCCGGTGCAGTGTGTCGGCGCCCGGAATCTGGAGAAAGACGTTCTCGCCTGGGCTGAGCATTGCCGACTCCTTGCCGCTCTGCAGGAGTATCGGCGACGTCAACACGGCCGCATGACAAGACCCAGCTCGCCTCTGCTGCTCGCATCCTACGGGGCGAGTGCCTGCACCGCCCACCCGTCGGCGGCGTGCGCGATCGCGCGGCGCTGATCGGGGTCGATGACCTGCAGCCACTCGATGCTGTCGACGGCGATCTCGATGACGGCGAAGTTGCCACGCGCCTTGGCTTCCTCGCCGGCATCGATGCTCTTTTTCATTCCCATCAGACGCGGGTCGGGGCTCTTCAGCGGCCGCCCCGGCGGATCCGGCGAGGCAAAGAGGGCCTGCAGCGCCATCGCCCCCTGGCTCCAGTGCCGGTCCGCCAGAGCGCCTGCTTGTTCGACGGTTGCCGTCCCCCGCACCCGGAGCTGAACTCCCCGCGTGCGGTCATAGACCACCACGCACACCGCGGGTCGCTCGCGAAGCTGATCGACCTTCTGCGAGCGCCAATCGGTGTAGAACCAGAGCCGGGAGAGCTCCCGGCTGGCCCCACGAAGAACCATGACCCGCGCCTCGGGCTCGGCGTTGTCGCCGACCGTGGCCAGCGTGACGAGTCGCATCGGATGAGACGGGTCGTCGGCGGCTTCCCACAAGCGGGCCCACGCCTCGTCCGCCACCGCTTCGTATGCGATCAGCGTCATCAGTCCGACTCCATGGTACCGGCAACCGCCATCTCCGCTAGAACAGCATCTGAAGCTGGGACCGCAGCACGACCTGGCCGTCCTCGCCGGCCGCATCCGTTCGCCAGTCGGCGAGGCTGCCGCCGGTGCCCAGCAGGCCGGAACCCCATGTGCCTGCCACCGGCTCGAAGCCGACACCGACGTCGGTCTGCCATTTGAGCTTGTGACCGTGGAAATACCGGTTGGCCCCGAACGTGAGAAGGCTCAGGTCGGAGTTGCCGGGGATGTCGTCGCTGCCCCATTCATAGCGGCCGAAGACCTCCCACTCGTCGGTGACGAAGTAGCCCCCCTGAAGAACGAAGCCGTACTGGTCGAGGCTGTTGGGCAGACCCAGACCGCTGACGTCGTCGAGGTGACGCCCGACGAAGTACGAGAAGATGTTCCAGCCGTCGCCCTTGACCGAGGCATCGATCGTCCACTGGAAGATCTCGGGCTTGGGGCTCGGCGCCGCCGGCCCGAACTCGTTCTGCTGCCAGTGAATGGCGCCGCCGAGCTTGCATGCGAAGGGCTGGCCGCGCGTGCTCGGAAGCTGGTTGAACTGATCCCAGGCGCCGGCGAGGAGCCCCTCCGCCCGCACCGTGATCGACATCTCGGTGTCGGTGAACAGGGCGGGCTGGTTGTATCCTCCGGTGGCCGGATGGCCGTCCGTCCAGCCGGCGACGATGTGGAAGTTGTCGCCGCGGTAATCGATCGCGACGCCCTGGGTGCGACCGGCGGAGAACTCCTGGTTGACCAGCGATCGCTCCACCGCCTCCTGATAGGCGCTGTAGACCAGCTCCTCTTCCAGCATCGGGACCTTGAACTGGCCGGCGAGCAGGATGAAGCCGCTGTCGTCGAAGACATAGCCGATGTAGGCATCTTCCAGGACGAGGTCACCGTCGGCCCGGGCAAACGTCACGAGCGGGACGGTGGCGACCGCCTCGTCACCAAAGAAGTTCCCTTCGATCTTGTAGATCCAGTTGGGGCTGAAGACATTGCCCGTAAACCACAGCTTGGCCCGGGGGATCTCGAAGCCCCAGACGGTGTCGTCACCGGATGGGCTGTTGCTCTGGGAGTTGAACGCAAAGCGAAACTGCAGCTGCCCATTGAGGGTCAGCCGGAAGTTGCCGTCAGGACTGGCCAGGAAGAACCCGTCGTCCCAGCCGGCGGCCATGCCGTCCTGGAGCAGGCTCGCGCGGGTGTCCGCGTCGGCGAGGACGTCCTCGACGACCGTCCGGATCTCCGCCGCCCGCCGCTCGGTGAGCCAGTCGTCGCTGCTGGCCGCCTTGAGCTGGGTCACCTCGTCGCGCAGCCGGGCGATCTCCGCCTGCATCCGCTCCATCGTGGGCAGGTCGGGGGCCTCGGTCGCGGGATCTGCGCCCAGAGCAGTGGGCCCGATCGCGACCATGACGTAGACCGCGGCCAGCGTTGCCAAGAAGCGTCCGACAAACATGACAAGCCTCGCTTTCTCGGCGGCTCGTGCCGCCGGTGGGATCGACAACCGCACCCCCCGCGCGACGGCGAAGTGATACGGCGTCACCTGATGTGTTTGCTCGCGTCCGCCCCGCGTCCATCGCGAGGCGGATTCCGCCGTTATCCGCACGCGTCAGGCGATCTCGATCACACCCACCCGCGAGATCGCCGCGCACCTCTCAATCACGCGGCACTATCCGGTCTGGACGCACGTACCGTTCATCACGTGTCGCCCTTCCATTGCATGACCAGCTCGCCGGCCTCGTAGCGGGCCCGCACCGCCGGGTAGTCCAGCAACTCCCCCGGATACTGCTGCAGCAGCGGCCGGACCGCCGCCGGGTCGCCCACGGCCGCGAGGCCGAACGCCATCGGCGTGTGCAGGTCGGAGCTGTGCACGTAGGTCGCGGTCGTCGCGTCGCGCCACTCGAGCGTGCGGAAGTCGTGAACCCAGCGGGCGAGGATGTCGGCGGCATCCCTCGACGTGTCGTCATCGAGCAGGCAGCCGATGTCGTCGTAGAGCCGGGACTCGGCCCGGTCGCCGTCGCCGGTGACGATCATGGCGGCAGCGAACCGCTCGTCGCTGATGATCATCCCGCACATCGCGCAGACATCCTGCCCGTAGTAGACGGTGGGGGGAGCGGCGGGATCGGTGCGGCCGCAGCCCGCCGCCGCCAGCGTCGTGATCAGCGTGGGGCCGAGGACGGTAGTGAGACGCCGAACTGTCACACGTCACCTCGCCGCGTGAAGATCGCCAGGGCGGCCGCGATGGGCAGCACCGTCCAGGCGGCCAGCGCCCCGCCGAAGATCCACGGCAGGGCGCGCCCGTGAACCTGCTGCGCGTAGAGGCCCGCGGGTCCCAGCACGTCAAGCGATGCACTGATGGAGCCCAGCGCCGACATCTTGAAGACCTGCAATGGGTTGATCAGGGACAGCCGGAAGAGGTCAGCAACCTGGAGCTTGAAGACGATGGCGCTTCCCATGAGCCCCAGGTCGCCGAGAAGAACCAGAACCAGCCACAGCACGATGGCCGCCCCCAGGGCGGCGCCCGCACGTCGGGTCAGGCACGAGATGAGCATGCCCACCCCCAGCATCGCCAGCGCGAGGACGCACGAGAGCCCGACCAGCCGCGCGAAGTCCGCGACGTCCACGTGCTGCTTGGTGGCGATCATCGCGGCGCTGGCGCCGAAGCCGATGGCGAGAACCGCCGCCAGGGAGACGGCCAGGCCCAGGTACTTGCCCGCCAGCAGCTCGAAGCGATTGATGGGCTGCGCGAGCAGGTACGCGAGTGTCCGGCTCTCGCGCTCGGCTGCGATCGCCCCCGCTCCCGCCGTGAGACCCATCAGCGGAACGATGAAGATGACGAGGTTGATCAGGCTCGCGGCCGTGCGGCCGTAGCCGGCGTAGCCGAAGGTGCCCGTGCCCGCCAGGGACAGCAGCGACAGCACCGTGGCCAGCACCGCGAACGCGACCCCGTAGAGCACGAACCAGCGGTTGCGCAACGCGTCGCGGATCTCCTTGCGGGCCAGCGTCAGGATATTGCGCGGGCTGACCAGCCGCACACGGGCGGTGTCCGCGACGGTGATGGCGATGGCGTCAGACACGAGGCATCCCTCCCGGGCTGGCCGTCCGGTCCCCGGCGAGCTCGAAATCAATCACGGAGATCCCGGCCTCGCGAAGCACCTCGAAGGGGGCGGCCTTCTGTGACGCGGCGGCCTCGACGTGGAGCCCCAGGCCGTTGCGGCTCACGGTGAACTTCCGTCTCTGCAGCACCTGCAGCGCCTGGTCCTCGGCCTGGTCGGCAACCACGATCCGCAGGACACACCGCAGGTGCGCCGTCTCGGCCAGGGCCGAGGGCGGGCACTCGAACTGCCGGTGGCCCGCGACGAGACCCAGCACGCGATCGGCGAGCAGCTCCACCTCCTCGGTGCGATGCGACGCGAAGAGGATGGTCTTTCCCAGACGCTTCTGATCGGCGAGCTTGGCGAGGAACGCCGACTGGGCGGCGCGGTCGAGGTTCGAGGTCAGCTCGTCCAGGATGAGAATCGGCGGATCGGCAAGCAGGGCGATGGCCAGCGCCAGCCGCTGCTTCATGCCCCCCGACAGCTCGCCGATACGCTTGCGGGCATGCTCCGTGAGGCCGACCTGCTCGAGCACGACGGCGGGGCGCCGCCGTGACGCGCGTTTGAGCCTCGCGAAGAAGTGCAGGGCCTCGTCCACGCGGAAGTCGGCGTGGAAGGCGAGCTCCTGCGGCACGTAGCCCACGGCGAGCCGGCACGCCTTGCCGGCCCGGCGGACGTCGTGGCCGGCGACGGCGATCCGGCCCTGGTATCGCAGCAGCCCCAGGACGCACCGGATCACGGTGGTCTTGCCGGCGCCGTTGGGGCCCCACAGGGCGACGGCGTCCCCTTCGGCCACACGGAAGCTGACGTCATCGACGGCCAGGGTCCGGCCGAAGGTCTTGGTCAGGTTGGTCACCTCAATCACGGCAGGTCTCCCGTCGGTTGAGCCTCGGGCGCCGGAGCCCGGTGCACGTGCCACCGCCCGCCGAGCAGCGCCGCACCGGCGCCGCCGATGAGCAGAATGGCCAGGCCGAGCATCGGCCACGGCGAGGACGCGGGCGGCGCGGCGACGTGCAGTGCGATCGGGGCCATGAGCGGCGCGGCGTCGCTGAACTTCGGTTGCGGCCTGACCACGGGGAATGCCCGGGCCGCCATCTCGACGGCCTGCTGGGCCGGGCTGAACTGGAAGAGCCGCAGCTTTGGGTCGCGGTCCATCAGGTTCTCGAACAGGCTGTCAGCGCGATACGCGAGATCGCCGATGCCGTCGCCGTCGAGGTCGAATCCACGGTAATCGCTCCAGTAGTTGCCGCGGCCGTCCACGGTGAAGTCGTTGCCGCCGAAGCGCCCGCCGCCGAGGATCGCGACCTGCTCGAGGTTCTCCACAAAGCAGTTGTCGCGAAAGAGGTTGCGCTCAACGGCGGGCAGGAACGCCACGCCGATGTCGTTATAGGCAAAGACGTTGCGGACGTAGAGATCCCGGATGCGGATCGAGCTGGGGGAGTTGTCCAGCTGCATTCCGATCCGGTTGCCGACGAACAGATTGTCCTCGGCGCTGGTCCCGTCCATGTCCTTGAGACCGACGCCGAACCCGCTGGGGCCGCGGTTGCGGGCAAAGACGTTGCGGCGCAGGATCAGGTTCGAGCTGTACATGAGAAAGGCCCCGACCGAGTTACCCTCCAGGTGGTTGTCCTCGATCAGGTTGCCGTCGCTGTACATGAAGTGCAGGCCATAGCGGCCGTTGATGATCCGATTGTTGCGCAGATGCACTTCGTCGGAGAACCACATGACCGCGTCGCGGCTGTCGGTGACGATGTTGTTCTCGATGACGGTGCGATGGCTCTGCCAGATGCGAATACCGTCGCCGCGCCGCTGCACGGCGAGGTCCTTGCCGCCGATCGTGTTGCCGCGGATGACGCTGTCCTCGGCGGCCTTGAGATAGATGCCGAACAGCACATCCTCGAGGACGTTGTTTTCGAGCACGGCGCGGGGGGCGAGCACCGTGATGCCCGCGTTCTCCCGATCGAGGCTGATGCCCGTGTTGCGGATCTCGAAGCCGCGGACCGTCACGTCGGGAGCCGTGATCTTGATCACATCCCCGCCGCCGCCCCCGTCGAGGATGACCGGGCCTTGGGCGATGACGGCCAGGGGCCGGTCGATCACGAGCGGGCCGGCGTAGGTTCCGGGCGGCACCTCGATCACGGCCCCGGGCTCGGCGGCGGCCACGGCGGCCTGGAGATCGAACGGCGTGATGGGTCCGGTCTGGGCGCGGGCCGCCGGCAGCACGCTGCCGGTGAGCGCGACAACCGCAGCGAGGAGTCCGGGGCTAGACGTCAAGGCGAGCCTCCTGGGCTGCGTCGACGAGCGGCTTGTACGCGCGCCGGTGAAAGTAGAGGCCCACGATCAGCAGCACCGACCCGCAGCACGCCAGGATCAGGCCGGGCCCCGCCGATGCGATCGTCTTGAACTGGCCGATGACGCCCGTGCCGAGCAGGGGCGGGGTGAACGGGGCGATCGCGTTGGAGAGCGCCGCGGTGGGGTCCAGGTTCTGCCCGAAGTGATTGAGCCAGAAGTACAGGTCGAGCAGGAAGAACGGCGGGAAGACGATGGCGGGGAAGGCCAGCACCGCCGCCCAGTGGGTGCGGACGAACACGGCCGCGTCCACGAGCAGGACGAGAGCGATGATCACCGCGATCGACAGGGAGCGTTCGAGCTGGGCCGCCTCCTCCAGCGGACGCATGCCGATGTAATGGTTGAGCCCGTCCACTTCCCGGACGTCGCCGGTGAGATGGTTGACGTACGCCTGCACGTGCAGGCCGTCGGGATACTGCGGCGCCTCCAGCGTCATCTTCCAGTACGGCAGGAAGATCGAGATGAGCAGGGCCAGCCGCGCCAGGACGAACAGGAAGCCCGGAGTGAGGTAGCGGGCGCGACGCGCGTCCAGCTCATGAGCGGGTACGCGCGGTCCGATCAATCGCTCCAAAACGGTCCCCATGACCAGGCTCCAGCAAGGGGGAACGAAGAAGGGAGGGAAATCGGGGG
>JBFGEG010000123.1:0-9446 GCA_041580235.1 Phycisphaerales bacterium | reverse complement strand
TGCGGCCGATCCCGTTGGGGGCGCGGAGACCGCCGCAGACAGGCGTGACCGAGCCGTCCTCGTCCACGATCACGGCCCAGCCGCGGTAGGGCACGATCGATTTGCCGAGGCCGCCGCAGAAACCAACGCACAGCGTCACCCACATGCGTCCCTGCGTGTCGAGCTTGGGGCCGAACGCGAACTCGTGGTAGTTGCCGCTGATCCCCCAGTCGTCGGTGACCGTCTCGAAGACATCGGCGCGGTCGTCACCGTCGAGGTCGGCCAGCCGCGTGAGCTCACCCCGCTGCGCCAGGTACAGCCCCGGCCGCGCCCCGCCCCGCCAGCGGGCGCCCAGCGGCTCGTGGAGACCGAAGGCGAACCGGATGAACCGCGCATCGAACGGGGGGTCGTCGTATGCACCGTCGACGATCCAGACCTCGCCCCGGCGGGTGGCGACGACGGGACGCCCGTCCGGAAGCACGTCGAGGCCCCCGACCTCGAGCACGACGTCACGGGGCTCCAGGATCGTGAGGATGCGATAGTGCCGCGCCTCGGGCGAGCTCGGGAAATCGAGATCGAGCCGGTACTCGAGCCGGGCCATGATCACGGGGTCCAGCTGCGGCCGCATCTGGAAGTCCCACGCGCCGACGCCCTGGGTGACCTTGGCCAGCAGCGTGTTGCGTCCCGACTCCAGCGGCAGGGCCACGACATGATCCTGCACGTTGAGACCGCGGTAGGCATCGGCATCGATGAGCAGTCTGCCGTTGAGCCACAGCTTCAGACCATCGTCGCTGCCCATCTCGAACATGACGGCGGCCCGCCGGTCCGACGTCACCTCGCGGTACAGATAGCAGATCGCGTCCTCGTGGGCGTCATCGGCGTCGAAGCGCTTGAGGTTCACGGGCCCCCAGCCGGGCTGGGCGAACGACTGCCAGCCGATGCGGCGTCCCGCCTTGCCCTCGTAGGTCGTGTCGAGATCAATCTCCACCTCCGGCGTGTACACGATCCCGTGCTTCACGCGGCCCGTGTTGTCAAACGGTCCGACGAGGTGCCAGTCCGACCATCGGAGGTCCGGCATGTACTGCCTCAGCGTGGCGGCCCGTGACGCCTCCCGTGTGTCGCGCTTCACGTAGTTGAACTCGGCCCCGGGCAACTCCGCGGCCGTCGACGCCAGCAGCGACAGCACGAGGCACGGCGTCACCACGTCACCTCCAGCGTGAACCCGGCACCGCCGTCGTCACCCAGGCGGACCACCCGATCGTCGCCGTCGTCGGACGCGACCCGCAGTGTCCCCCCGGCCGGTCCCTCAACCACGAAGCGGCGGCTCAGCGACGGTTCCCCACCGCGGTGGCCGGGGATCGGCTGCTCGCTGACGCGGTACACGGTCGGCCCGTCATACAGATCGTAGATGAAGATCGGACGACGCTGCTCGTCGAGCTCGTAGCCCCGGAACCGCGGCACGAGGGTCTCGCCGGCCGGACCCGTGAACAGATCGCGGTCGGCGGCGATCCACACCGGCTCCTGCTCGGGGTCGGTCTCGCTGCCGCCCCGCGCCGCCCACGATCCCGCGGCGTTGAGGAACCGCCCCACCCACACCATGCGCAGCCGGCACCGCTCGGCGTCGAAGGCGCAGTGGATGCGTTGGGGGTAGCCGCACGCGATGGCCCGGGTGCCGACGCCGCTCATGAACGTCCGCATCACCACGGGTACGTCGCCGACGTCGATCTGGTACGCCGCAATGCCCGAGGTCGAACCGAGACCGTCGGGCAGCGGAAGGAACTCGCCCTGCGAGAGGTATCCCCACATGGCGGCGATCTGGTCCGCGGCTACCCCGTCCAGCGGGGAGAGACCGGAGCGGCCCTCGGAGAAGAACGTGGGCATTCGGGTGCCGGGCCGGATCTGCTTGGGGTCGTGCAGCCACTGGGAGAAGAACGTCCACCGCAGCCGCTCGACCATCTGCACGAGGTCGGGGCCCGGCAGGTTGGCCGACGCACGGCCGGCGATCGAGTGGCACAGGATGCAGTTGAAGCCGCCGTCACCCACGAGCAGCCGGCCGATCTCGGCGTGCTCGCCGTCGACGCCGGGGCCGTCGTCGGGAACGCCGCCGCGTATCCCGGCCGCGTCGGCAAACAGCGGCCCGAGCCTGCCCACGTTGTCGGCGCCGTACTGAGGCATCCGGGCGCCCATGTAGGGCCGCGCGACGCCGCCGTTCTCGAGCACCGCCCGCAGCCACGACTGGTTGAGCCGCGCGCCGACATGGCTGAGATCGGGAGGGATCCTCCCCTCGTCGCCGAGGTCGGCCTCCCGGGTCACCGTGAAGAACCGGTCGATTTCGGGCGTCACGCCGCCGGCGCCGTGAAAGACGTGGCACGCCGTGCACCGCAGCCGATCGAGGGTCGCCGCCAGCTCCATGTGCGGCACGTCACTCCCCGCCCATCGCCCCAGCGTCTCCAGGAACGCGACGATCACGGAGCGCTGGCGGGCGTCCAGGTGAAAGTCGGGCACACCCGGCAACGGCGGCTCGGCCAGGCAACCCGCCCGCGACCCGACCAGCGCCGCCAGCGACGGCGCCGAGAGCGTGGACTCGATCGGCGGCCGCGGCGCCCCCAGCTCGTGGCAGTCGGCGCAGCCCCGCGCCGCGAAGACATCGCGGCCGCGCTGCACACGCTGCGGGTCGAGCTCGAAGTCATGCGGCTCGGGCGTTCCCCAGCGCTGCCGGTCACGCTGGATCAGAAACGACGCGATCGATGCCGACTCCAGCTCGGTGAGCCGCAGGGAGGGCATGCGTCCCGAGGGCCGCAGGGCGACGGGATCCCTGAGAAAGGCGGCGAGCTGATCGGGCGTGGTCTTGCTCGCCAGCGGTCCCAGCGACACGTGCGATGCCGTCGACCCGCCGGTGCCGTCGGGTCCGTGGCACGCAACGCAGCCGACCCGCTCATAGAGCAGCCGGCCCGTGTCGAGCAGCTCGACGTCGGACTCGGCGGATGCGGGATCCATGGGGCCGCCGAACGAGACGAGCAGGTGGACGAGATCCTCGATCTCCTGCTCGTGGTCGGGCGTGGGCGAGGGGCCGAAGAGCGCCGGCATCGTCGCCCCCCGCTTGACCGCGCCCGGATCACGCAGCCACGACCGGATCCAGCCCGGCCGGACCCGCTCGCCCACCCGCTCCAGCCGTGGCGCGGGGCTGACCGACAGAAGCCGCTCGTGCTCCCCGGCGTCATGACACGCCACGCAGTTGAGCCGCTGCACGAGCACCAGGCCCTGGTCCGCCGCCGATGACAGCAGCGGCGCGCCGTCGGCGGGAAGAGGCAGATCGACCTGGGCGTGCTGCGGTCGCCACAGGGCGTGCAGCCGCACGGGCCCCCCGCCGTTGGCCTCGAAGCGATAGACGAACGTCACCAGCCGGCCCGGCAGGTACACCGGCTCGCTCATCACCGTCGCGGCCTGGGCGGCCGCGTCGGCCGTGACCAGCGGCGTGCCCCGACGCTCGATCGAAAGCGTTCCGCCCTGGACTTCGGCGCCGATCCGCGCCCGACGCACCGGCCCCGGATCGATGGTCACCTGCAGCTCGGCGGTGAACGGTCCCGGCGGCAGACGCGGATCGAGCGTCTGGCTGCCTTCGAGGGCAAAGGCGGGCGCCGGCAGATACCGCTGCACGCTCACCGTCCCCGCCTTCACGGTTGCCTGCACCCCCGGCTGCCGGGCCGTCTCGAAGACGCGGCCTCGAGCCGCCGACGGCGGGGCGAGGGCCATGGGAACGGACCGCACGAGCACGAACCCGAGGCCGGTCGTTGCCGTCAGGGCCGCGGCGATCACGACCCAGGTCGCCAGTGATGTCCGGGCGGTGTCGTTGCTCATGTCCGGTGGGTGAACCATAGCAGCGCGGGCCCGCTCATCCGGGGCTCACCGCATCGACCAGCCACAGCAGCGCGAGGATCAGGGCGAGCAGGCCCACCAGCGCCAGGATCCGGCGCCGCTGGAGACGCCGCGCCCGGCGGCGGCGATAGAAGTCCGGCACGCCCAGCGACGCCGAGCACGCCCGAAACGCCGCCGGCGCATCCTCGGCCGCATTGCCCAGCGTCTCGGCCAGGGCCCGGCGGGCGTGCTCGAGATGCCGTGTCGTGGCCGTGATCGAGCAGTCCATCGAGCGGGCCGTCTCCCGCAGCGACAGTCCGCAGGCGTTCGTGAGCACCCACGCCTCGCGTGGCTGGGCGGGCAGTCCCGCCAGGGCCTCGGCCGCCGCGGCCGGCACCGCGTCGTGGACCAGCCGCCCCGGCTCGATCTCACGGCACCGCAGGACGGTGAGGCGGTCAAGGCGGGCGCTGTCGAGCCGCCGGAGATCCGGCTGGGCGTCGACCACGGCCTCGATCACGCGGGTGGCGGCGATCGGGTCGCCCGTGAGCAACGTGGCGAGCCGGTACACGCGGCGCTCGCAGGCCTTTCGGCTCAACGTCATGGGCTGAGTGTAGGAAGCCGCCCGCCCCGGCCGATACCAGTCCAGTCCATGCTCGGACCGCGAACCATCTGGCGACGTCGTTGTGCGCTCACCGCGGTGCTCGGCCTGTTGGTCTTCGCCGGTCACGCCGCGGGCGGGCTGCGTGACGAGGTCGAGATCGAGGTCAGGCGGGCCGAGCTGGGCGCCGCCGCCGTGGCCGTGAGCGTTCGCGACGCCGATTCCGGCCTCGAGCTGGTCGCCATCGACGCCGAAGAGCTCATGATCCCCGCCAGCAACATGAAGCTCCTGACGACGGGGGCGGCTCTTCACGTGCTCGGACCCGCCTTCGAGTTCCGGACGCGGCTGCTGCGCGACGGTGACCGCCTCACCATCGTGGGCGACGGCGACCCCGGCTTCGGCGATCCGCGACTGCTGGAGCTGATGTCGCTGGGCGGACAGACCGGCCTGGACGTCGAGGCGTTCCTCGATCTCTGGGCGGCGGCGATCGTCAACGCGGGCGTGCGTCACGTCAGCGAGGTCGTCGTCGATGACCGCATTTTCGAAAGGCGGTTCATCCATCCCTCGTGGCCCGCGGACCAGCTGAACCGTCGCTACTGTGCGGAAGTGGCGGGGTTCAACTTCCATGGCAACGTCCTGGAGTTCTATCCCCGCCCAGGAGCGGGAGCCCGTCCGGACCTGGAGCTCGTGCGGCCCGCCGTGCCCTGGCTCGACATCACCAACCGCGCCACCAGCCGCAGTGGTGTGCACGATCGCAACGACGTCTGGATCGCCCGGCAGCCCGACTCCAACGCGCTGACCTTCTACGGCAACGTGAAGTACCCCTACCGGTCACCCACCTCGGTCACCGTCCACGACATGCCGACGTTCTTCGCCCGGCTGCTTGCCAGCCGCCTTGGCGCGGCCGGGGCGGCGGTGGACGGATCAGGCGCCATTGAACTCGACGCGCCCCCGCCGGCCGGCGATGTGATCCCGCCCATCATCGCCACGCCATTGGCGACGGCGATCACGCGGTGCAACCGCGACAGCGAGAACCTGTATGCCGAGGCGCTGCTCAAGCGCATCGGATGGGCCGTGGCCAGCGAGCCGGGCTCGTGGGTCAACGGAACGGCCGTTGTCCGGCACGTCGCGCACGAGCGGCTCGACAACCCGAACCTCGCCATCAGGCTCGTGGTGCGTGACGGCTCCGGCCTCAGCCGGGAGAACCGGATCGCGGCCGGCACGCTCACCGCGTGGCTGAACACCTTCCACGACGACCCGCAGCTCGGCGAGCTGTTCATCGCGAGCCTGGCCCTCGGCGGCGAGTCGGGCACCGTGGCCAAGCGGTTCCGCTCGGTGGACCTGCACGGCACGACGGTGCAGGCCAAGTCGGGTTACATCCGGCACGTGAGCTGCCTCAGCGGTTACGTGACGGCACCCGACCAGCGGCGACGCTCCTTCAGCATCCTCGTCAACGGGCTCCGTGAGGCGGGATCGGTCGCCCGGGCCAAGGCCCTCCAGGAGCGGATCCTCTCGGCCATCGCCTGGGACATGACGACCGCCACCGCGGTCATGGGTGGGCCGTGAGAAGGCCCGGAGAAGATGGGTCAGGGGTGAGCAGAGCGTCACTCGCCATTAGCCATCGGGCAAGACTGAGCTGCGGGGACCTCCCAACATCCACGCCGCGATCTCGATCGGATGCACCGCCTCGCGTCCCGTCGCGTCCCTGATCTGGTGTCGGCAGCTCGTGCCGGGGGCGGCGATCGTGGCGTCGGGCCGTGACCGGAGTGACGGCAGCAGATCCAGCTCGGCGATCGCCATCGACAGCTCGTAGTGCTCGTAGCCGAACAGGCCGGCCATACCGCAGCAGCCCGTGTCGAGCACACCCAGACGATCCCCCACCAGCCGACGCAGCAGCCCCGCCGAGCTGTCGATTCCCCACAGCGCCTTCTGGTGGCAGTGGCCGTGCAGCAGGACCTCGCCCGCTGCGGTCCCCGGCGTCCAGGCGACCGGTTCGGGATGACGACGAGACTCGACGAAGTGCTCGACGAGCATGGTGCTCCCCGCCAGCTCGCCCAGCCGCGCCGGCTCGATCCCCAGGTCCAGATCGATCCAGTCATCCGTGATGGCCGAGACGCAGCTCGGCTCGCAGCCGACGACCACCGCGTCACGCTCCCGGGCCAGGCAGTCCAGGAGAGCCTCGGCGCTCGCGCGGCACACCTGCTGCGCTTCGGCGAGCATGCCGACGGAGATGAGCGCACGCCCGCAGCACCCCACGTTGCGGGGAAGCACCACCCGGTAGCCCAGTGCCTCCAGCACCCGAACCGCCGCCTGCCCGATGTGCGGCTCCCCGTAGACGGTGAAGCAGTCGGGCAGCAGCACCACGGCCGGCCTGCCGGCGTCAACGCGGTCGCGTCGGGCAAGCCAGCGGCCCAGTGGCCGGCCGCACCGTGGCAGGCTGCGTCGCCGGTCGACGCCAAGCAGGCCCTTCACCAGCGCGGCCGTCGGCGCGAAACTCGTCAGGGTGTTGACCAGCGGCGCCACGGACGACGCGATGCGTTGAATCCGGCGGACCCGCCCCACTCTTCGGACGCGACGGGGCACCCGGCCCGCCGCCGTGAACCGCTGCGCGGTGTACTCGGCCTTGACCCTGGCGATGTCCACGTTGCTGGGGCACTCCGCCTTGCATGCCTTGCACGACAGGCACAGGTTGAGTGTCTCGATCGTGGCCGGATCGTCCCACGCCGGCGCTCCGTCGGCCCCGAACTGGCCCGTGATGGCCAGACGCAGGGCATTGGCCCGCCCTCGTGTCGCGTGACGCTCGTCCCGCAACGCCCGGTACGACGGGCACATCGTGCCGCCTCTGGTCTTGCGGCAGACGCCGGCGCCATTGCACATCTCCACGGCGGACCCGAAGCCCTGCTCCCGATCGTAGCGGTAGTACGTCCGCAGCCGGGGCACGGCGACGGGACGGTCCGCGGGCTCGACGCGAAGCGCCTCCGTCATGGGCGGCCCGTCGACGATGTTGCCGGGATTGAGTCGATGCTCCGGATCAAACAGGTTCTTGATGCGGCCGAACCCGTCGCAGATGGCGTCGCCATAGAACCGCCGCAGAAGATGAGACCGGGCACGCCCGTCGCCGTGCTCGCCTGAAAGCGCGCCCCTGTACGACTTCACGAGATCGGTGACCTCGTGTGCGATCGTCTGCATCGCCGCTCGCCCGGCGGGATCACGCAGAGAGATCATCGGGCGGATGTGCAGGCACCCCACCGACGCGTGGGCGTAGTACGCCGCGGTGGTCCCGTGGGCGGTCACGATCCGCCGGAATTCGTCGACGAACTCCGGCAGCCGCTTCGGGTCGACGGCGGTGTCCTCGATGAAGGTGAGCGGCTTGCGGTCGCCCGGCACCGCGTGCAGCAGCGGCTCGCCCGCCCGGCGGAGCGCCCAGGCCGCAGCCATCGCCTCCGGGTCGGTGTGTCGCCGCACCGCGACGTCGCCCAGCCGGGCCGCGAGGTCCGCCAGACGATCCTCGAGCCGGGCGTCGTCATCGGCGAAGTACTCGATGTACAGCACCGCCGCCGGCGCGCCGCCGCCTTCGCGTGACGGCAGAAGCTCCAGGCAGCGGCGGCACTCGACGTTGGACCGCGCCAGCTCGAGGATCGTGTCGTCGATGAGCTCGACCGCCGACGGACCGGTCGCGAGGATCGTGCCCAGCGCCGACAGCGCGTCGTCGAGCCCCGCAAAGGCGGCGATGGCAAGGGCCTTGGCCGGGGGCACCGCCACCAGTCGCAGCGTCGCCCCCGTCACCACGGCCAGGGTCCCCTCGGCGCCGCAGACGAGCTGCGCCAGGTTGACCGGCGCCGAGGCCTGCAGCGTGTCCAGCACCAGATCGAGGTTGTACCCGTTGACCCGGCGAATCGTCGTGGGATAACGATCGCGGATTTCACCGGCCAGCGGGCGCACGATGTCCGCCACGCCGCGGGCGAGCTCGGCCGCCCGCCCCGAGCCGGCGCGTCCGGACAAGGTCACCGGTGTGCCGTCGGCGAGCAGGACGTCGACCGCGTCGAGGTGCTCGACGGTGCGGCCGTACAGGATCGAGTGCGCTCCGGCGGAGTTGTTACCGATCATGCCCCCGATCGTCGCGTGGGTTGCGGTCGCCACATCGGGCCCGAACATCAGCCCGTGGGCGGCCGCGGCCCGGTTCAGGTCGTCGAGCACGACGCCCGGCTCCACCACCGCCGTCCGCGTGAGGGGGTCGATCGCGGCCACGCGTCGGCACCACGGCGAGAAGTCCAGGATCACGGCGACGTTGACGGCCTGCCCGGCCAGCGACGTTCCGCCGCCGCGTGGCAGCAGGGGCAGTCCCTGCCGGGCGCAATACCGCACCACCCGCTCGGCGTCGCGGATCGTGCGCGGCACCACGACCCCGATCGGCTCGACCTGGTAGATGCTCGCGTCGGTCGCGTAGAGCATCCGGTCGTGGCGGCCGAACCGGACCTGCCCGTCGACGAGCGTCTGGAGGTCGCGCGCGATGGCCTCGTGGTCCATGGGAGGCCATTATGACCCGTCGCCGGGTCTTACTCGGCCTCCAGGACCTCAATGGCGTCGATGATCTCTCGTTTCAGCGTCTTCACGTAGTCGCCGGGGACACCCATGTGCTGGGCGTGCACGACGCCGTCGGAACGGATCACCACCGTGGCGGGGATGCCGGTCAGGCCGTACGCCTGGGCCGTCTGGTCCGTGTAGTCCATGACCACCGGCATCGTCAGGCCCTGCTGCTTCCAGAACTTCCGGACCTTTTCGAGCCGCTCGTCGGGCGCGTCCCGCTCCCAGACGTTCACGGTCACGATCTTGACGGGGACCTCCTGGTTCGACGCCCACCGGGCGACATCCTGGAGCATCGGCAGGGCACGGCGGCACGGTGCGCACCACGTCGCCCAGAAGTCGAGCACCACGACCTGCCCGCGGTGCTCCTCGAGGTCGAAGGCACCGCCGTCGGCGGTGGCGAGCACGAACGGAGGGGCCGGAGTGCCGA
>JBFGEG010000122.1:0-9811 GCA_041580235.1 Phycisphaerales bacterium | reverse complement strand
GACTTGCTAACCAATCCTCCCCCCCGTTTGGGGGACTTACCAACCAGTCCTCCCCCCGGTGGAGCTTTATGGCGTCGGCATTTTACCCGCGAGGCCAAGAACTCTGCTATATTAAGTTCGCCAAAACCCAGAGATAGCGGCGGAGCAAGGTCTCACCTGGAAGGATTATCATCACACCCAATCCCTAATCCCTGACCCCTAACCCCTTCTTTCTTTACGACGTTCTCGCCGCCGGACCGTCATACTCGTGCTTCGACGGATCAATGCGACGCATGGGACGCTCACGCTGCCGCTCTTCGACGGCGTGGGCGATCAGCCCCGGCACCCGGGCGATCATGAACAGGCCGTTCATGACCGACGGCTCGAAGCCCAAGTCCGCAAGCACGGCGGCGATCGCCCCGTCCACGTTGATGGGGAGCCTGCGGCCGGAGGCGGCGAAGACGCGCTCGACGGTGCGGGCCGTCTTGAGATGAGGGCCGTCGACGCCCGCGTCCATGGCCAGCTCGAACAGCTGCAGGGTCCGCGGATCGTCGGTGTGGACGCAGTGGCCGAAGCCCGACATGCGGCGTCCTTGCTGCTGCCATTCCTCCAGCACCGCCTCCGCCACCACGTCCAGCGCGTCGCCGGTCTCATCACAGCGGCGGATGATGTGGCCCAGCTGCAGCGCGCAGTCCTCGATTTCGCCGCCGTGAAACCGGTTGATGCTCAGGATGCCGGCCGCGACCGCGGCGCTCAAGCTGCCGCCTGTCGACGCGACGGTACGGGCGGCCAGGGCCGACGGCGGGGTCACCCCGTGATCGATGGACGAGACGAGGATCGCCTCCATAAGGGCGGCGGTCTTCTCGTCGGGCAGCTCGCCCCTGAACAGGAGATACACGGCGGCGCCGAAGCCGACGCGACCCATGAGCTGGCCGATGTCATAGCCGAGGACCCGCACGTGGTTCGGCTCGATCTCCGTGATGGCGGTCTTCCACGCGGCCTCGCCCATGACCCCGCAGGATACACCGGCCGTCGCGCCAGGGGGCCGCCGCGGCCCGGGCCAGAGCCTCCAGCGTCGCCAGCGGCAGATCGCCGAAGGACTCGACAACGATCGCCGGCCTCGGCGAGAAGGGCCTTTCCCTGCTCTTCGTGCAAGCGTGCCACGTCGGCGGGATGGCACGGCCCGGCGATGCCCGAGTCGCGGCGTTCACTCCTCGTGCTGGAGGAACCCCTTGGCCCAGCCCAGACCCATCGCGACCCCCATCAGCGAGCCGGCGGCATAGTCGATAGGCATGGCCAGGCTCAGCGCGGGCAGAGCGTCGGCGACCAGGGCGTCGGCGAGCGAGCCCCGGACGGCCAGCAGGGCCAGAAGCTGGCCCAGCGCCCCGAAGAAGCACGGAATGGCGAACAGCAGACGCGGCTGGGCGTGGGGCGACAGCAGCCGGCCGACGAGACCGACGACCAGGCCGCCCAGCACGACCGCCATCAGGGTCTGGCCCTTCATCGGCGACCGCGCGAAGACCCACACGACCGGCAGCACCAGGACGCCTGCCGCGACGCCCCGCAGCCCGAGCCTGTCCCACCAGGCCTGAGTCGGCTCGTCGGGGCCCGGCTCGACGATGTCGGGCAGCGGCCCCGCCACCCGCATCACGATCGCGGTTGCCGCCAGCACCAGGCCGCCCCACAACGCCGTCTCCAGGGCCACCAGCCCCAGCGAACCGTCCGCGAAGGCGAGATCCTGCGCGGTCCCGGAGCGCAGGCGAAGCGCCCAGAGACCCGCGCCGAGCACGAACAACCCTACGGCGGCATTGGTCAGCCGCCCCACGCCGCAGGCGACACCGATGGCCAGGCCGAAGAAGACCACCGTGGCGACCGAAGCGGCAAAGGCCGACTGGGCCTGCAACGCGGTGGGGCCGATCGTGCCGGTCGACGCAACCAGGAACGGCACGGCGGCCACGCACAGAGCGCCGGCAATGAGCATGCCTCCGAACACCACGGCGTACCGACGCCATCCCTCAATCTCGTGGCTCATGGACGCCATTGGTACCCGCAACCGCCGGTGGTGACAAATCTCTATGCTAGGAGGCCGTGACCGCCCCACCGCTCGTGCTCGATGGCTCGACGCTGTCGCTCGACGACGTCGAGGCCGTTGCGCGCCGGGGCCGGTCGGTCGAGATCGGGGATCGGGCCGTGAGCGCCATGGCCGCAGCGCGAGCGGTGATCGAGCGGTGCGCCGGCGGCTCGGAGGCGATCTACGGCGTCAACACCGGCTTCGGATCGCTGGCCAGCACCCCCATCGAGGCCGACGGTCTGCGGGAGGTGCAACGCAACCTGATCCGCTCCCACGCAGCGGGCGTGGGTGAGCGGCTGCCGGCCGAAGTCGTGCGCGGCATGCTGCTGATCCTGGCGGCAAGCCTCGGCCGCGGGCGCTCGGGCGTCCGCCCGGACGTGGCCAGGCTGCTTGTCGGACTGCTCAACCAAGGCGTCACGCCCGTGGTGCCCGGACGCGGCTCCGTGGGCGCCTCGGGCGATCTCGCGCCGCTGGCCCACGCGTCGTTGGTGCTCATCGGCGAGGGCGAAGCGACTGTCGGCGCCGGCACCGTGCCGGGAGCCGACGCGCTGGCGGCGGCCGGATTGTCCCCCATCGAGCTGGGGGCGAAGGAAGGCCTGGCCCTGATCAACGGGACGCACCTGATGAGCGCGATGGGCGCGCTGGCGTTGTACGACGTGCAGCGTCTCCGCGACGCGGCGCTTGCGGCCGCCGCCATGGCCGTCGACGCCTGCCGTGCGACCGACGAGTCCCTCGATCCCCGCCTCCACGAGGCCCGCAACCAGCCGGGGCCCGGGCATGTTGCCGCGGCCCTCCGAGCGCAGCTGGCGGGCTCGCAGATCATCGAAGAGCACCGGACGGGCGACCCCCGGGTGCAGGACCCCTATTCGCTGCGGGCCGCCCCGCAGGTGCTCGGCGCCGCGTTCGACTCGATTGACGCCGTGCGGGCGGTCGTCGAGCGCGAGCTCGGCGCAGTCACCGACAACCCGCTGGTCTTCGCGGAGTCGGGAGATGTCGTCTCCGGCGGCAACTTCCATGGGATGCCGCTGGCGATCGCCCTCGACACGCTGACCATCGCCCTGTGCCACATCGGAGGCATCGCGGAGCGCCGCGTCAACTGGCTGCTGACCGCCTCGGACTCCGAGAACCCGGTCAACGTGTACCTGTCGCCGACGCCGGGCCTGCACAGCGGCCTGATGATCGTCCAGTACACCGCCGCCGCCTGCTGCAACGAGCTGCAGACGCTGGCTGTGCCCGCGAGCGTGTCCAACATCCCGACCTCGGCGGGCATTGAGGATTACAACTCCATGGGCGCGACCTCGGCGCACCAGGCACGGGCCGCCGTCGATCTTGCCACGCAGGTCGTAGCCATCGAGCTTCTGGTGATGGCCGAGGCGATGGAGTACCAGCGGCCGCTGCGCAGCGGCGACGGCGTGGAGCGAACCTACGAGCAGGTACGCTCTGTCGTCGGGCGTCTCGTGGCCGATCGGCCGCCGGCCCCGGACATCGCGGCCATCGCCGGTCTTATTCGCGACGGCGCGTTCGCCTGACGACTCAACCGTGCTCGAGCAGCCCGATCGCGGCGCCGGTCGGATCAGTGAGCACCGAGAAGCGCCCGACGTTCGGGATGTCCGTGGGCGGCACGCACACGTGAGCGCCGAGCTGCTCGGCCTTGCGCGTGCTCGCGTCCACGTCGTCGACGGCGATGTAGGACAGCCATGAAGACGGGATGCCATCCTGCGGGGTCTTCATACACCCGGCAAGGTCCTTGCCGTCCCGGACGAAGAGGGTGTACGTGCCGGCCGGGCCCATGTCCATGTCGCGTGTGGTGTAGCCCAGCAGGCCGGTATAGAAGGACTTCGCCTTGTCCACGTCGGTCGTGAGCAGCTCGTTCCAGCACATCGTCCCGGTGGCGGGGATGGTTGACGCTGTGTCGGCCATGCGAGGTCTCCTTACAGTGTTCTCGCAGGATATGATGGGCGGCTGACCATGACCACCGCGCCCACCCGATCCAGCGCCTCCGGAGAGGCCCGCACCGTCCGCGCCCCCCGCGGCCCGCAGATGACCTGCCGGACCTGGCAGGCGGAGGCGGCGATGCGCATGCTCATGAACAATCTCGATCCGGAGGTCGCCGAGCGGCCGCAGGAGCTGGTCGTCTACGGCGGCCGGGGTCAGGCCGCGCGATCGTGGGCGGCGTTCGACGCGATCGTCGAGGCTCTCAAGAAGCTGGCGCCGGACGAGACCCTCCTGATCCAGTCGGGCAAGCCCGTGGGCGTCTGCCGGACCACGATCGACTCGCCCCGCGTGCTCATCGCCAACAGCAACCTGGTCCCCCACTGGGCGACCCAGGAGCACTTCGACGAGCTCGTGCGGCAGGGCCTGACCATGTTCGGCCAGATGACCGCGGGCTCGTGGATCTACATCGGCACCCAGGGCATTCTCCAGGGCACGTACGAGACCTTCGCCGAGTGCGCGCGGCAGCACTTCGGCGGCACGCTGAAGGGGCGGCTGTGCGTCACCGCCGGCTGCGGCGGCATGGGCGGCGCCCAGCCGCTGGCCATCACCATGAACGAAGGCGTCTGCCTCATGGCCGAGATGTGCGTCGAGCGTCTGGAGAAGCGGCTCAACGACCGCTACCTCGACGAGATGCAGCGCGATCTGGACTGCGCGATCGAGCGGGCCCTGAAGGCGAAGGCGGCCGGTCAGGCCGCCTCCATCGGCTGGCTGGGCAACGCGGTGGAGCTGCATCGAACCCTGCTGGAACGTGACATCGTCCCCGACGCGCTGACGGACCAGACCTCGGCCCACGATCCGCTCAATGGCTACTACCCGCACGAGCTCACCCGCGAGCAGGCCGACGCCTTGCGGGTCTCGGATCCGAAGGAGTACGTTCGTCTGGCGACGCACTCGATGACGCGTCACGTGCAGATGCTCGTTGAGCAGCAGAAGCGCGGCGCCAAGACCTTCGACTACGGCAACAACATCCGCCAGCGGGCGCACGACAACGGCCTCGAGGAGGCGTTTGCGTTTCCGGGGTTCGTGCCCGCGTATATCCGGCCGCAGTTCTGCCGGGGCCGGGGGCCGTTCCGCTGGGTGGCGCTGTCCGGCGACCCGGAGGACATCCGGGTCACCGACGAGGCGATCCTCGAGCTCTTTCCAAATGACGAGTCGCTGCGGCGATGGGTCACCATGGCCCGCGAGCGTGTCGCCTTTCAGGGGCTGCCCGCCCGCATCTGCTGGCTGGGGCTGGGCGAGCGCGACCGGGCCGGGCTCAAGTTCAACGAGCTGGTGCGCGACGGCGCCGTCAAGGCGCCGATCGTGATCGGCCGCGACCACCTCGATACGGGGTCCGTGGCCTCGCCCAACCGCGAGACGGAGAGCATGCTCGACGGCTCGGACGCGATCAGCGACTGGCCGCTGCTCAACGCCATGGTCAACGTGGCCAGCGGTGCCAGCTGGGTCAGCTTTCACCACGGCGGCGGCGTGGGTGTCGGCTTTGCCCAGCACGCCGGGCAGGTCATCGTCGCCGATGGCACCGACGAGGCCGCGGCTCGCCTGCAGCGTGTGCTCACCAACGATCCGCTGCTGGGCATCTTCCGCCACGCCGACGCCGGCTACGACATCGCCCGCCGGTGCGCTGACGAGTTCGGGGCAGACATCCCCATGCGCGACTCTTAGGCCGGCGACGTGAAGCCCTGGTTCTTACGGCAGCGGCAGATCCTCGAGATCGAGGTCGATGGTCTCGGTCTCCAGGCCCCTGCGCACTCTGAGCTTGACCTTCATCCCCGTCGCGAGCCTGCCCTGGAAGGAGTAGGTGATCTGCATGTCGTTCCACATGGTGCCGTAGGACCCCAGCGACCGGCCCGCAGATACGACCTCGATCGACTCGATCGCACCCTTGACCGTGCCGGGCACGAGCTCCAGCTCCACGTTCTCTCGTCCCTGCTTGAGGCGAGCCTTGACGTTCTTGCCGGGGAAGAGATCCGGATCGATCGGTGTCCAATCACGGCCGACGTCGAGGACGACCTCGCGCGCGCCGTTGTCCGTCACGACCTGGAGCGACGTGGCGAGATCAACGGAGCTCGCCTGCCGATCGGGAAGCGCCAGGGTGAACTTGAACTCCTTGAATTCACTGCTCGACCCGTCGTAGGTCTCGATGACCTCCACGTGCTGCCGTCGTCCGAAGAAGTTGGGCTCGATGGCGGTCAGATCTTCACCGGTCGAGTCCACGGCCTTGACGGCATCCGGCTCGAGCACTTCGACCACGCGCCGGCCCGAGGCAAGATCGAGGTCGAACGCCAGGACGAGCCCCGGCTTCACAAAGGAGAACCCCTCCTGAGGGTCCTTGACGAGCTCGCTGCGTCTGACCTCCTGGATGCTCTTGAGGACGATCCTGGGGGCGGCGTCGTGGCTCCGTGAGACAGCCGGGCCCGTCGCCGGCAGGACGGGCAGCGCGACCACGGCGACGATCGACAGGCGGCGAATCATGACGTACCTCCTTCGAGAGCTGGGACCGATTCATCGTCGGCCAACCCGCGGGGGCCATGCAGGCGGTTTTGCCTGCCGTGACGAATTCGCTGCGGGTTATCCACGCACTCGGCTCATGGAAACCACCCCGACCTGCCGAATCCACATCCAATGGCTCCCTGGCGCCAACGCATCCACGAGGTCATCTTCGAGGCGGATACGCCGACCGGGCTGGTGTTCGACATCGCTCTGCTCTGCGCGATCATGCTGAGCGTTGCCAGCGTGTGTCTGGAGAGCGTGGAGGCAATCGATGCCGAGTATCACACGCTGCTGGCGTCTGCCGAGTGGGGCTTCACGATTCTCTTCACCATCGAGTACGTGCTTCGGCTCATCTGCGTCCGCCAGCCGCATCGATACGCCCTCAGCTTCTTCGGGATCGTTGATCTCATGGCGGTGATTCCGACCTACCTGAGCCTCCTGCTCCCGGGGGCGCAGCACCTGCTGGTCATCCGCGCCCTGCGTCTGCTGCGTGTCTTTCGCATCCTCAAGCTGGGCCGCTACCTGTCGGAGGCCGGGGCCCTGCGGCGGGCGGTGTGGGCCAGCCGGGCCAAGGTCATCGTCTTTCTCACGAGTGTTCTGGTCGTCGTGGTGATCATGGGCGCGGCGATGTACCTCATCGAAGGCAGGGAAGCCGGGTTCAACTCCATCCCGGAGAGCATGTACTGGGCGATCGTGACCATGACGACCGTGGGGTACGGGGACATCGCTCCGCTCACACCGTTGGGCAAGGCCGTGGCCGCCGTCGTCATGGTTCTGGGCTACAGCTTCATCATCATCCCCACGGGAATCATCTCGGCCGAGCTCGCCCGGGCTCCGGCCAAGCCGATTACCACGCAGAGCTGCCCGACGTGCACACGCGAAGGCCATGACATGAACGCGACCTACTGCAAGTTCTGCGGCGCCAAGCTCTAGGCGACGCGACGTCACCGGCGGCTGATACGATGGACGTTGATGGAGACCCTGACCATCACCAATGCGCGGGTGCTCACGCTCGCGGGCCCGGCGGCGCCGCGGCGCGGCCGTGCGCTTCACCAGCTCGAGATCATCGAGCGCGGCTTCGTTCGCATCGAGGAGGGGCGCATCGCCGCCGCCCAGCCGGGCGATCCCGCCGGGTCCGCGGAGGGACCGGCGATCGACGCGGGCGGCTGCGTCGTCATGCCCGCCTTCGTCGACTGCCATACGCACGCCTGCTGGTCGGGACACCGGTTCGACGAGTTCGAGATGAAGCGGGCCGGGCGCTCGTACCTGGAGATCCTCGCCTCCGGCGGAGGGATCATGTCCACGGTGCGGGCCGTTCGGGCGGCGGACGGGGAGACGCTGAGCCGGGACCTGGTGCGGCGACTGGCGCGGATGGCCGCTCTGGGCACGGGTACCGTCGAGGTCAAGAGCGGCTACGGGCTGACCACGACCGATGAGCTCAAGATGCTGCGTGCGATTCACGACAGCGGCTTTCAGACCCCGCAGACCGTCGTCGCGACCTTCCTCGGAGCGCACGCGATCGATGGGGACAACGCGGACTTCGTCGAGCAGACGATTAACGAAACCCTGCCCGCCGTGGCCGCGGAGTTCCCGGGGATCGCGTGCGACGCCTACTGCGAGAACGGAGCCTGGTCGCTCGCCGATACGCGACGGCTCTTCGAGAACGCGGTCGATCTCGGCTGTCCGCTGCGAGTCCACGCCGACCAGTTCAACAGTCTGGGCATGACGCGGCTGGCGGTGGAGATGGGCGCGGTGAGCGTCGATCACCTGGAAGCCACGACTCCCAAGGATCTCGAGCACCTCGCCCACAGCGCCACCATTGGTGTCGCGCTGCCCGCCAGCGGCTTTCACCTTGACGACCGGTACGCGCCGGCCCGCGAGCTCGTGGACGGGGGCGGGGCGCTGGCGCTGGCAACGAACTACAACCCCGGCTCGTCTCCCACGCCCTCGATTCCCTTCGTGATCAGCCTCGCCTGCCGCAAGCTGGGACTGACCCCGGCCGAGGCGATCGCCGCCTGCACGATCAACGCCGCCTGCGTACTGGGGCTCCAGGACGAGGTCGGCACGATCGAGCCCGGCAAGCGGGCGGACCTGCAGGTCCTCGACACCACCGACGAGCGGGAGCTCGCGTACGAGCTCGCCTCGCCGGGCCCACGGGTGGTGATCCTGGACGGCACCATCGTGCACCGCCGAACATAGATTCCAGGGTCGCGCACCGGCCGACGCCGGTGATTACAATCCCGCTTCGCCATGGTCATCTCCGCCGAGCACGACATCGAGTCCGCCCACGCGGCCGCGCAGTGCGTCGTGAGAACGCACGAGCGTCTCGTGGAGTTTCTGAAGGCGGGCCAGACCCTGGCCCAGATCGACCGCTTCGTGTCGGAGGTCTTGTCGTCGCTCGACTGCCGCAGCGCCTTTCTCCGCTACCGCATGAAGGGCCATCCTCCATTCGCGTCGCACGCGTGCCTCTCGCTCAACGACTGCATCGTCCACGGCACGCACGACATGACCGACGAGCCCGTGAAGCCCGGCGACCTGCTTTCCGTGGACATCGGCGTCCTCCACCACGGCTGGATCGGTGACGCCGCATGGACCTATGCGATCGCCGAGGCGTCGCCCCAGGCCAGGGCCCTGATGGCCTGCGGGCGGGAGTCGCTGCGACGCGGCATCGAGACCATCCGGGCCGGCCGGCCGCTGCTCGACTGGGCCAAGACGCTGCAGTCCTACGTGGAGGGTGAGTGCGGCTTCCACCTCGTGCGCGGGCTCGGCGGCCACGGCTACGGCCGCAAGCTCCACGGCCCGCCCTTCATCTCCAACGTGACCCCCCGGCATCCGGGCGAGTGGCCCGACGCGTGGGCGACCTTCACCCCGGGCATGCTGCTGGCGGTCGAGCCCATGATCGCCATCGGCTCGGGGGAGATCATCTCCGAGGGACGGCAGTGGCCGATCTACACCGCCGACGGCTCCCTCAGCGTCCACTACGAGGCGAACATCCTGGTCACCGAAGACGGCCCGCGCAACCTCACCGAGGGGCTGGACGAGCTTCCCGATATAGTCGGTTAGCCATCAGTAAGAAGCGTCCGCCGCGCAACCCGGTTCCAGGGACGCCGGGTGATCCCCAGCGAAGCGAGGGCTCGAATCCGAGGCAGGATGCCTCGGATTTGACAGGACCAGTCCGCGGCATGGATGCCGCGGTTGGACCGGCACGACGCCGACGGCAATACGATGAAACCCCCGCCGCGCAGCACCCGGTTCCAGGGACGCCGGGTGATCCCG
>JBFGEG010000121.1:0-9844 GCA_041580235.1 Phycisphaerales bacterium | reverse complement strand
TGCGGCGCAGCACGAGGAAGCTCCCCAGCAGTGCGCAGGAAAGCGCGCACAGGACGCCGGTGACCACGATCCAGGTGTCGATCTCGTGCGTCCATTCCACGGTGGTCAAACTCCGGCCCAACGGTGTGTCAGACGGCGTGCGGGCTCGGCGGGACCGTGCCCGGCGCGGGCCGCTGGGCGAGCAGGGCCTCCAGCTCGCTGATCATCTCGGGCCCCAGCACGTGCTCGATCTGGTCGGCGTCGCGATCGACGTGGCTGGGGGCGATCTCGGCGTGCGTGATCAGGAACAGCTCCCACAAGCGGTGGTTGCGAACGAGGCGAACCGCCTCGCGTGTTCCCGCGTCGGAGAGCCGCAGGGTGTCGCCGGGGCCGCGGTCAAGCAGCTCTCGACGCCGCGCCCAGGCCACGGCCCGCCGCAAACGCCGCCGTGACCATGAGCGCATGGTGAGGAGGTCCTCGTGACGCACGGCGCCCGTGCCCCCGACCTCGGCTCGCTCGAAGATCGCGCGCAGCAGGTGCTGGCGCTCGATACGACGGGTGAGACGCCACTGCTGGCTCAGACGGACCAGGGCACCGCGACGGGCGCCAACGATCATGCTCACCCCGAACACCGCGGCCACGGCGACCACGATGATGGCGCCGGCCGGGAGCCGCGGCACCAGCGCGCTCATCGAGGCGCCCACCCAGCCGCCGGCGGCGCCGATCGCGGCCGAGCCGATCATCATGTGGCCGAGACGCTCGGTCCAGAACCGCGCCGCGGCGGGCGGGATGATCAGCAGCGCGATGATGAGGATCAGCCCCACGGCCTGGAGGCCGATCACGGTGACCCCCGTGGCCAAGGCCATCATGGCGACGTCAAGGCCGTGGACGGGCCACCCCTGCGCGCCGGCAAACCCCTCGTCGAAGCAGAGGATCGCGAACTCCTTGTACAGCAGCAGGCACGCGATCGAGATCGAGACCGCCATGGCGGCGATCAGCCAGAGGTCGCTGCGCACGATGGAGGCGGTCTTGCCGTAGATGAACGAGCCGAGCCCCGCCGCACTGCCTTGGGGCATGTCCTGCACGAGGCCCATCAGGGCGATGCCCAGCCCGAAAAAGACGCTGAGCACAATGCCCAGCGCCGCGTCGTCCTTGAGTCGGGTGAGCCCCCGGATCAGCAGGACGCAGCCGACGCCGAGCAGCCCGAACACCGCGGCGCCGGCCAGCAGCCCGGCGAGGTTCTTGCCGTCGCCGCCCAGGGCGACCATGACCATGAACGCGAGGGCGATGCCCGGCAGCGTGGCGTGGGAAAGAACATCGCCCATCAGCGCGCGTTTGCGGAGGAAGAGAAAGGTCCCGATGAGACCGGCGGCCGTCCCGAGCATCGCCGTGCTCAGCACGACGAGACGGGTGTTGTAGTCGCGCAGCAGCAGGACGTGCAGGACTTCCCTGAAGGTCGGCCACTCGACCGAGACGTCGGTGATCGATGTCAGCTCCGCCGTCATGGGTCACCGTCTGGCCCGGGCGACGGCCTGGGCCGCTTCCTCCAGCAGCGTGAGCTTTCCACCATACGTCTTGCGAAGGTTTTCCTCGTTGAAAACCTCCTCGGTCGGTCCGAAGGCCACGACCCGCATGTTCAGAAGCAGCACCCAGTCGAAGAAGTCGCGCACTGTCTCCAGGTGGTGATGGACGACGAGCATGCTCTTGCCCGCCTTCTTGAGATCGTGCAGGATCCGCACGATCGCCTTTTCCGTGGCCGCGTCCACGCCGGCCAGCGGCTCGTCCATGAAGTAGATCCGGGCGTCCTGTGCCAGCGCCCGGGCCAGGAACACCCGCTGCTGCTGGCCTCCGGAGAGCTGGCTGATCTGCCGGTGCGCATAGTCGGCCATGCCGACGCGGTGCAGGGCGGCCATCGCGGTGCGGCGGTGAACACGGGTGACGGGACGGCACCAGCCGATCCGGCCGTAACAGCCCATGGTCACGACGTCCAGGGCGTTGACGGGGAAGTCCCAGTCGACGGTTTCACGCTGCGGCACGTAGCCGACGAGCTTTCGCTGCCGCCGGTAGGGCTTGCCGTAGATGAGCACGCGACCCGACGCCTTGGGGACCAGGTCGAGGCAGGCCTTGATCAGCGTGCTCTTGCCCGCGCCATTGGGGCCGACGATACCGATCAGCCGCCCCTCCGGCACGTCGAAGTCCACGTCCCACAAGACAGGCTTGCGGTGATAGGCCACCGTCATGTCGTGGATCGACAGCGGCGCGGTGGCCGGATGCTCCTCGCCGGTCGCCACCGGTGACGTGCCCGGCGCCGGGGGGGGCGGACCGCCGCTCGCGGATTGAATGAGCGTGTCATCCGTCATCGATCGCCAGTCTGCCCTGCATGCCCCGAGGCGGTGCCGTCCCGCCCAGGGCCCGCGTGATCGTTGTGACATTGTGGTCGATCATCCCGATGTAGGTGCCCTCGTAGGTGCCGGGCGGACCCATGGCATCGGAGAAGAGCTTGCCTCCGATTCGCACGGTGTGGCCCCGGGCTCCGGCGCCCTCCACCAGGGCCCGGACGTTCTTGTCCGCGACGCTCGTCTCCACGAACACCGCGCCGATCTCGTTGGCGACCAGGAACTCGACCAGCTCGTTGATGTCCCGGACGCCGGCTTCGGACTCGGTGGAGATGCCCTGGATGCCCCGAACCTGGATGCCGTAGGCGCGTCCCAGGTACTTGAAGGCGTCGTGGGCGGTCACGAGCACACGCTGGCGCTCGGGAATGGAGCCGATGGCCTCGCGGGCGTATTCGTCGAGCCTGCCGAGCTGCTCCAGATAGGACCGGGCATTGTCCTGATAGAAGTCGGCGTAATCGGGGTCGTAGTCGCTCAGGGCCCGGGCCACCGCCTGGACCGCCTTCATCCAGCCGCCGACGTGCATCCACACGTGGGGGTCGTAGTGACCCAGCTGGTCGGTCATGACGTATCCCTCGCTCTGCTCCTGAAGCATCTCCGTCACGGCATACACGTGGCGGTTCTTCCTGGCAACCTTGATCAGCACATCGCCCATCTTCCCCTCGAGCATCAATCCGTTGTAGAAGACGACGTCGGCGTTCAACAGCTTGACCACGTCACTGCGGGTGGGCTTGTACAGGTGGGGGTCGATGCCCTCCTTCATGATGCCCTCGACCTGCGCGCGATCGCCGGCCACCTGCTTCACGATGTCGGTGATCATGCCCACGGTTGCGGTCACCGTGTACTCGTGCCGGGCGGCGCCGGCGCCGGCGCGGTCGCACGCCGTCAGGTTGAGCATCGAGACGAGGATCAGGGCAAGGGTGGTGCATCTGCTCATTCATTTGGCTCCAGGAATCGTTTCATGCATCGAAGCGTGGCCGGCCCCACGTGGTGCTCGATGCCCTCGGCGTCCGGGCCGGCTTCCGCCTCCGGCACGCCCAGCGCGAGCAGGAAGCCATACACGATCTCGTGTCTCCGGCGGCTCTCGGCCGCGAGTTGCTCGCCCTTGGCGGTAAGCCGGATGGGGCGGTACGGCTCGGTCTCGACGAGCTGCTCCTCGAGCAGACGCGCGACGGTGCGGCTCACCGTGACGTGCGAGACACCCATGTGCTCGGCAAGGTCCTTGACGCGGCAGACGCCCTGTCGGTGCACGATGTCCGAAACCGCCTCCACGTAATCCTGGGCGGTCTCGGCCGCATGGTCGGCCCGCACCTTGCGAAAGAAGCGTCCGGGGCCGGCGGGGCGATGATGGATCCAACGGTGGTGGGCCATGGGCGGGCGATCCGGGGAGACCTCTAGAAAATGTAGCATACGCTACACATATGGCAAGGCTCTTTGGTCATTTTTTGCCATTCTGATCCCTATCGGCAAGGTGCCCGCAGTTGATCGGTAGGCACTGCTACGGATCGCCTGCGGTTCGACTATACTCGTCGCCCGGCCCCGCGGCCCACCAACATGTCCACGATCGCCATCATCGGTTGCGGGGAGATCGGCTCGCGGCATCTTCAGGCGCTCTCCCTGCTGCCGGAGCCGGCGGAGATTCTGCTCGTCGACCCCTCCGAGGCGTCCCGCGTCACCGCCCTGCAACGCTGGGGGGAGGTCACCAACGGGCGGACCCCCCCCGTGCACGATCTGCCTGACACCGCCGGCCTGCCGCCGGCCCTCGACGTGGCGATCGTCGCCACCACCGCGTCGGTGCGACGGGGCGTGGTCGAGGACCTGCTCGCCCGGACGAGGGTTGCACATCTGATCCTGGAGAAGTTCCTGTTCCAGCGGCTGGAGGATTGCGATGCCGTCGCCGGGCTCCTCGAATCGACGGGCACCACGGCCTGGGTCAACTGCCCGCGCCGGCTCTGGCCGGCCTGGCGGGAGGCGGCGGGGCTGCTGGCCCTGGGCGGCGGGCCGTTCTCCTGCCGCGTGACCGCCTCGACGAGCAACCCGCTGGCGTCCAATGCCGTGCACTGGCTGGATCTGCTGTCGTACCTCGACCCCGGACAGCGGTTCGAGCTGGCCGGCGATCGTCTCGTGCTGGACCGCCAGTCGAGCCGTCACGAGGGGCTCGTCGAGTTCACCGGCACCCTGTACGGCTTCAGCTCCGCCGGCGGGGTCTTCGAGTACACCGTCTATCCGACGGGCGCCGCCCCGATGCTCGTGGAGATCGCTTCGCCGGCGGCTCGATTGATCGTGCGCGAGTTCGAGCAGACGGCGTGGATCGCGCAGGCCGAGGATGACTGGGCCTGGCGTGAGAAGGCGTTTCCCCTCGTCTACCAGAGCCGGATCACGAACCGGGCGGTGGCCGATCTGCTCGCCCGCGGCCGGTGCGATCTGGCGGAGTTCGCCGAGTCCTGCCGCCTGCACCAGGATCTGCTGCGTGTGTTCCTGGATCGCTATCGCGCGGAGACCAACGAGGTCACCTCGACATGCCCGATCACCTGAGGGGGCTGTGGCTCGTAGGGGTCGGCCGGATGGGCGTGGCGTACGCCCAGGTCCTGAAGGCCATGGGGGTGCCGTTCCGGGCGATCGGCCGGGGCGAGGAGTCGGCCGGCGTCTTTGCCCAGGCGACGGGCGGCGAGGCGGCGACGGGGGGCCTGCAACGCTCACTCGACGAGGCCGACGAGATCCCGGACGCCGCGATCGTCGCCATCGACGTGGATGATCTGGCCGCGTGCACGACGAGTCTGCTGCAGGCGGGAGCCCGACGCGTTCTGGTCGAGAAGCCGGCAGGCGTGGACGCCGGCGAGATCGCCGCCACGGCGGCGGCGGCGGAGGCGAGCGGGGCCGAGGTCTTCGTCGCCTATAACCGGCGGTTCTTCGCCGCCGCCGACCGGGCCCGCCGGATGATCGCCGAAGACGGGGGGGTGACCTCGTTCTCGTTCGAGTTCACCGAGCTGGGCGATGTGGTGGCGCAGTCGTCGTTCTCGCCGCGGGTCAAGCAGAACTGGTTTCTGGCCAACTCGACGCACGTCGTTGACCTGGCGTTCCAGCTGGGCGGACGGCCCGCGCGGATCGCGGCCCGGACCGCGGGCAGCCTCGCCTGGCATCCCGCCGCCGCGCGGTTCGCCGGCGTGGGGGAGACGCAGACCGGGGCGCTCTTCACGTATTCTGCCGACTGGGATGCACCGGGGCGGTGGGGCGTTGAGCTCATGACGACGCAGCGGCGGCTGATCTTGCGGCCGATGGAGCAGCTCCACGTGCAGCGTCGCGGCGGCTTCTCCGTCGAACCCGTCGCCATCGACGATGAGCTCGATCGGACGTTCAAGCCGGGGCTGTACCGCCAGGTCGAGGCATTCCTGGCCCCGACCGGGCACAATGATCTTCTGCGCGTGCAGGATCATCTCGAGACGACGACCGGGCTGTACGAGACGATGATCAAAGGCGGCGAGCGGCGATGGCCATGAGGGCGGCCCCATGAGCGAGTCCGGCCGGAAAGGCGAGACGTGATCAACGGTGAGCGTGTGGTCGCGGTCGTGACGGCCCGGGCCGGCAGCAAGTCGGTGCCCGGCAAGAACCTCCGCCAGCTCGGCGGCCGGCCCCTGGTCGTCTGGCCGATCGACGTGGCCCGGGCCGTGCCCGAGATCGACCGCATCATCGTCTCCACGGACGGTCAGGACATCGCCCGGACGGCCGAGGGGTGCGGGGCCGAGGTCCTGATACGCCCTGCGGCGCTGGCGTCCGACACGTCGATGGTGGCGGATGTTCTGCGGCACGTCATCGCCGAGCTGCGAGCCGCCGGCGAGACCGCCCGATACCTGGTCCTTCTCGAACCGACGTCGCCGTTGCGGCGGGCCGCGGACGTCACGGCGTGCCTGCGCAAGCTCCACGACGAGCGTCTCGACTCGGTCGCCACGTTCATGGAAGCCAGCTTGAACCCGAACCGCGCGTGGCGTCTCGAGAACGGCCGGCCCGTCACCTTCATCGACGGCGCGGTCCCGTGGCTGCCGCGTCAGGCCCTCCCACGCAGTTACCAGTTGACCGGGTCGGCCTATGCGTTTGTGATGGATAGTCTTCCCGACGACAGCCCGGGCCTGCTCTTCGGCAGATCGGGCGCCGTGCTCGTGGATCGGCTGCGGGCAATCGACATTGACGACGAACTCGACTTCACGGTGGCAGATGCGATACTCAGATCCGGCCTCCTCGCCGACCCTTGAGGAACTGTTCTCGCTGCAAGGCCGAACGGCCCTCGTGGCCGGCGGCGCCGGCCTCCTCGGCTCGGAGATCTCCTTCGCCCTGGCCGAGCTGGGGGCCGACGTCATCATCGCCAGCCGCGATCGGAGCGTCTGCGCCGCGCGGTGCGATGAGATCACGACGCGTCACCCGACCGTGACGGGCCATCCGCTGGCCTTGGACATCACCGACCCGGAGTCCGTGTCGAAATGCGTCGGCGAGGCCGCGGCCCGGGCCGGCGGATTCGACATCCTCGTCAACTGCTCGTGGTCGGGCCGTAAGAACACGTTCGAGTCCATCGACGAGGCCGACTGGACCAACGACATCGACGTGTCGCTCAACGGCGTCTTTCGCATGATCAAGGCGGCCTTCCCGATCCTTCGCGAGCGCAAGGGCGTCATCCTCAACGTCGCGTCGATGTACGGCCACACGGCTCCGGATCACCGTCTCTACGACGGTGAGAAATACGCCAACCCGCCGAGCTACGGCGCGGCGAAGGCGGGTGTGATCCAGCTCACCCGCTACCTGGCGAGCTTTCTGTCGCCGTACGGCATTCGCGTCAACTGCGTGAGCCCCGGCCCGTTTCCCTACGAGGAGACGCAGAAGGAGAACCCGGAGTTCATCAGACGCCTCGGCGAGAAGAACCCGCTGGGACGCATCGGGCGGCCCTACGAGCTCAAGGGCGCGGCGGCGCTGCTGTGCAGCGATGCCTCCAGCTACATGACGGGGCAGAACGTCTGCGTCGACGGCGGGTGGGGCGTGTGGTGATGCGGCTCGGCATGATCGGCGTCAGCCCGGGTAACGGGCATCCGTTCTCGTTCTCCGCGATCATCAACGGTTACCGCGGCCACGAGATCGCCGACGCGGGCTGGCCCGGCATCCGCGAGTACCTGCAGCGGCGCTCCCCGGAGGAGTTCGGGTTTCCCGGCGTCCGCGTGACCCACGCCTGGACGCAGGACGGGGCGACGACGGCCCGGCTGTGCCGGGCCTGCCTGATCGATCACGCCGTCGGCCGACCGGATGATCTCGTCGGGGCCGTTGACGGCGTGATCATCGCCAGGGACGACAGCGAAAGCCACTTTCGTCTCGCCATGCCGTTTCTCAAGGCCGGCCTGCCCGTGTTCATCGACAAGCCTCTGACGCTCGATCGCCGCGAGCTGGACGCCTTTCGTCCTCATCTGGAACAGGCCGGGCTGATGTCCTGCTCGGGCCTGCGCTTCTGCCGGGAGCTGGACGATCTGCGCGCCGATCCCTCCCGGCTGGGCGTCCTGCGTCTCGTGCAGGGCACCGTCGTCAACGGCTGGGCGACCTACGGGATCCACATGCTCGACGCCGTGATGGGGGCGACCGGTCTTCGCCCCGTCGCCGTGAGGCGGCTGCCCGCGGAGCACGACAGCCTCGCCCTCGACCTGTCCGACGGCGGGCTGCTGACGATCAACGCGCTCGGCGATGTCGCGAAGGTCTTCACTCTGTCCTTCCACGGTACGGCCGGGAGCCTCACGGTCGATCTGCTCGACAACTTCACGGCGTTTCGCCGCACGCTGGAGGCGTTCATCGCGATGATCCAGACGGGCCGTCCCGTCGTGCCGCCGGAGGAGACCTTCTGCAGCGTGTCGGCGATCATCGCCGGCTGCGAGGCGGAACCGGGCGGCTCAGCCGCGGTCGTGCCGGGCATGCAGCCCTGCGCTGACTGACACCGTGGGCGGGGACATCTCCGGCCGGCGGACCATGGCACACCCCAGCTCCACCGCTCGCCGCGCGTTGTGCCCGTCGGTGTCGCCGAACAGATGCCCGAGATTCGAGACCGCGCGCTGATGCTCCCGCGTGTACAACGCTTCGTCATGAAGCAGCCGGCGGACCGTGTCCCTCAATTCGTCACCGCCCTTGACCGTGACGGAAATCGTCCCGTAAAGATCGTTTCGCGCCTGCTCGTACAGGTAGTTCACGTCCGGCGTCCAGATATTGACGGCGACCCTTCCGGAGAGAACCGCCTCCGCGAACATGGACGAGACGCTGCTCACGAACAGCTTTGAGACGGCGAGCAGCTCCGAATTGTGATAGCCCATATCCCGCGTGACCAGCGAGACTCGGGGGGAGCCGATCGACCGGATCAGACGCTCGATCATGGCGACATCGTCCGCGGGGTGCGGCTTCACCATGATGCGAAGCCGGGGTACCGCGTCGATGAGCTCGATCAGGCTCTCGAGACTGCGGCGGTATTCACGGGGGCACATGCAGCACGCGCCCCACTGTGCCTCGGGCAATTGCCCGTATCGGGTCCGGCAGGTTGCCCCGAAGATCACGATGACATCGTCGTAGGCGAATTTCAGCCGGCGGAGGATGCGCTTTGTATCGACGTGCCCGAGTTCGTTGACGAAGGAGTCGTTTCGAGTGCGCCCCGACGCTGCGATGTCACTGCGCAGCTGGGGGATCTTTCGCCGGAGATAGTCGCGCTGCCGGTCGCCCCACACGAGAAAGAGGTCCGGGTACGACGCGTGATCGAACGCCCCGTCAGGGCGCACCGCGATGACCGATGGGAGCATCTCCTCGCTGATGCCCAGCTTCGTGGTCACCGTCGGCACCTTGCAGGCGTGGCAGGCGAGATTGATGGCAGGCTTGTGCTCCATGCGGCCGCCGAACACGACGTCGGGCTTGAGGCGGCCCAGCACCTGGCTCCAGCCGTGGACCTGGCTCAGGAAGTGCAGCCCGAGCGTGCGGATGTTGTCGTACGCCAGGTCGCTGATCTGATCGGAGAATCGGACGCCCTGATAACTGAAGGCCGCAGCGAACCCGCGATCATCCAGCAGCTCGTCGACGGCCCGGGCGTACCGGTCCTCGAGCTGTGAGTGCTTCGCGAACAGCAGAGCACGAACGCTGTGCGTCGCGAGCTCGTCCACACAATCCGGAAAACGCTCGCTGTAGCTGCGCCGCTCCCTGGTGAACGCCGGGGGCTCCCCCGCATAGAGGATGGTGAGCCGCCAGTTGTTGGCGCGGCAGTAGTCCAGCAGCGCTTCCGGCACGAGCTCGATGTACTCGTCCCAGAGGATCCACCCCCCGCGGCTTCGACTGAGGAGCCACTGGCATCCCTTTCGTCCCGCCAGCAGCAGCAGGGCGTGCCCGTCGAAACGATCGGAGAACCTCGCGGATCTCTGATCCAGCTCCTCGAGCTCGCGTTCGACGGCTGATTTCACGGGAATCGGCGGCGTGGG
>JBFGEG010000120.1:0-9943 GCA_041580235.1 Phycisphaerales bacterium | reverse complement strand
CCCCACCCCGCGTGACACCTCGACGAGCCCGTCGCCGCCACCGGCTGCTCCCGAAGCGCCCGCCACGCCCGAAGCGCCCGCCACGCCCGAACCAACCCCGGCGTCCGATCCCCCGCAGTTCTATCGCCTCACCCTGCGCGACAACGTGCGTATCCAGGAGGGCATCGGTCAGCGTGTTGCCACCGGCGACACGCTGACTGCCGTGTTCTCGACCCAGTCGCGTGGCGGGCCCCCGCAGGTCACGCTCGCGGCACCGAACCTGCCGCTGGCGGTGCACATCGCCTTCGCCGGCCTCGCCGTGACGGCACCCCCGCGACCCGCCGACCGCCCGCTGTCGATCGCGCCGCCCCTGCGCGACGACGACATCTACGTCACGTGCACCGGCGGCCTCACGATGGTGCCGCTTGCTGATCCGGCCGAGATCGCCATGCTCGCCTCGCCCGAGGACACTCTCGTCACCCTCTCCGGCGCGCCGGTCGAGATGCTCGATCGCCAGCGTGGCGCCCAGGCCGAGTGCGATCGTGTCGTCTATCACGCGCTGGACGAGCGGGCGGAGCTGATCGGCTCGACCGCCCACCCGCTGAGCATGCGGACGGCGCAGCTCGTCGCCGGCGGCGAGATCTTCTGGATCCGTCGGCGCGACGGGGGCTTCACCGGCCCCGGCTGGCTCGTCGCCTCTCGCGCCGAGCCGGAGCCCGCCGCCCTCATCGGCGAGCTCCCCGGCGGCGCCGCGCACGACTTGCCCCAGGACGCCCCCACGCTCTTGCGGATGACGTGGAGCCGGGCTCTCGACCTCGCGTTCGACACGCCCGCGCCGGCGGCGCCGGCCGGGGACGGCGAGAACGACGAGCTGGCCCTGCGTCGCGCCGTGTTCCGAGGCGACGTCGAGGCCACGGCCGAGCGGGGCGCCCTGGCGGCCCAGGAGATCGACCTGGAGCTGGCGTCTGACGAACGGGGCCGGATGATCCCGGCCACGATGACCGCCTCCGGCGAGGTCAGGGCCACCGACGAGACGCAGACCGTCTGGGCGGACCGCGTCCACGTGACCTTCCGGCCCTCCGACGGCGAGCGGCCCGACGAGTCATCCGACGAGCTTGGCGGCACCGAGGTGCACCGTGTGGTCGCCGAGAGCGACGTCCAGGTCCGGCTGCCCAACAGCGCCCGCGTCTTCGCCGATCGCCTCGTCGCAGACGCCGACACCGAGACGGTCGAGCTCACCGGCGTCGATGTCGCCATCGCCCACGAGCAGTGGCGGCTGGACGAGGGTCACCGCATCACCATGAGCCAGCAGACGGATACGGCCGACTGGGACGGCCCCGGCGAGGCGCGGATGTTCGCCAGCGTCCTGGCGACCGGCGTCGACCGGCGCATGAACCGTGACGACTTCGACCTGCCGGCCGAGGTCGAGGCGTCGTGGAAGGGCTCGATGCATTATGACGGGGCGGCGGGCGAGGCCGGCATCGTGGACCTGCGGGGCGGGGTCGAGCTCGCGTCGGAGCCCGATCGCCTGCAGCGCACGACGTTCGAGGCCGACGCGGTCTCGATCGAGCTGGCGCCCGCGGCCCAGCCGGAGTCGGCGGCCGCCGACCCGACCGGCCTCGACGACACACGCACCCTGGGTCGGGTGAGCGCCCGCGGCAACGCCAGCCTCGACCACCGCAGCTGGACACATGAAGACCGCCGCGACTCTCCTCGTATCTTCTTCATCCGCAGCGACCGTCTCGACTACGACCAGCGCAGCGGCGAGGCCCTCGTGCCGGGCCCCGGAGAGCTGCTGATCCGCGACCTCCGGCCCCCGGACGAGGACCGCGGCGACACCTTCGCCGCCAGGGGTACGACCTCGTTCCGCTGGCAGACAAAGCTGCAGATGACCCGGCGTATCGGCACGATCTACGACATCGTCATGCTCGACGACATCGAGATGCGTCACCTGAACCTCAACGACGAGACGGCCACGCTCACCTGCCGGCGGCTGGAGACGACGATCGACCGCGCCCGGGAGGAACCCGAGGCCTCGACGGCGCGAGAGAGCACCGGCGGCGGCAAGCTGCTCCGCGTGAAAGGCGAGGGTGACGTCTTCATGCGAACGGCCGCCCGCGACGTCGAGTGCGACCTCTTCGAGTACGACGTCCCCAGCGGCCTGTCGCGGCTCTCGGCCACCGGCGACAACGTGGTCACGATCTACACCCGAAACGTTCCCCAGCCGATTAGCGTCCGGCACGCCGAATGGAACCTCCGGACCGACGAGATCCGCGTTCTCGGCGGCACCGGCGGCGCGGCCCGCTAGAGACTGTCTCGAGCCCTCCGTACGGCCCGCCTCGCCGCGGGCCTGATCGTGCGCCCTACGCCCGTCGTCGCGGCAGGTCTTTCGTGTGCTTAGGGGCACAGACCCCACGAACCGAGGACGATCAGGAAGTCGAGGATGCCCACGATGCCGTCGTCGTCCAGGTCGGTGTCCAGGCCCTCGCCCTGGCCGGTCGTGCCCCACGTGCCGAGGACGCCCAGGAAGTCCACGATGTCCACCACCAGGTCGCCGTTCGTGTCGCCGGGGCAGCCGGTGGCACACGTGTCCCCCACCAGGCTGAGGCTCAACGTGCCCGTGCCCGTGTACACCGAGAAGGAGCCGAGCCGGATCAGCACCGGCTCACCGCAGCTTACGGGGAACTCCATGAGCGAGCCGTAGGGAATGCAGCCGGGGCCGTCGAGGTTGCACCCGACGAGGTTCAGGCTGCCGCAGGCGCCGGTGTAGGCGGCCAGCCGGGTGTCCCAGTTGACCTGGTTGCACGTGCTCACGGTCAGCGTGCCGGGACCGTCCGGCTCGTACACGAACCACACGTCCATCCCGAAGAAGAGCCCCGCCGGCTCCATGCACGAGTCGGGCAGGTCGGGCCCGTCGGTGGATGCGCCGAGGGTGCTGAACGGCGTGTCGCCGAGCTGGATGGGCGCCGCATCGGCGCAGTCGTCGTTGGGAACGCCGGCGGGGCAGCTCGCCAGCGCGCAGCTGGAGTCGGGCCCCTGCCACGTTCCCGCGTAAGCGTTGCACTCGTCCACGGACAGGAACGCCACGCAGTTACCGTCGGTGAGACAGCATGCGCCGACCGGAGTGCACGCGCTGCACGGGGAGTTGTCGCCCAGATACGTCCCGTTCTGGGCGGCGCAGTCGCCGGGGCTCACACCGGCCAGACAGCTGTCATCGTCCAGGCAGCACGCGCCGAGGCCGGTGGGGATCGGCGTGAGCACGATCGGTCGATACCCGCCCGCGTTGCCGTCATAGGCGTTGAGCAGGATCTGGCCCGCGTCGTTGATGTCGCGCGCCTTGGGCCCGGAGAGTCCGGCCGCGGCGTAGTTGAAGAGATCGAAGATCATCTGCGTGCCCGCGCCCGGCCGCCACAGCCAGGGCTCGTCGGGTCCGCAGCACGTGATCGTCCCCACCACGTGGCCGTCGTTGTTGATGGCCGCGGCGCCGCGGGTCGGCAATACCTGCTGGCCCGAGCCGGGCGTGTAGATCCAGGCGTTGTGGGTGTTGCCGCTGGCCGATTGCGCGTAGCCCACGACCTGCCCCAGGTCGTTCATGTCGTTGGCGAAGCTGCGGGCGAGACCGGCCGTGCCCAGGAACTGAAAGCCGTTCACCTCGTCCCAGAGGAACGCCTCGAACCCCTGGCTGTAGCCGCAGATTTGGCCGGCGTTGTTGATGTCGACGCCCCGGCCGCCGAGGTCGCCTGGTGTGAGGTGCAGCGTTCCCACGCCGTTGACGTCGAGGAACACCTCGTCCTCGGTCCCGAACTGCGCGTCCTTGGCCGTCCCCACCACGTCGCCGGCCTCGTTGACGGCGCCGAGGTACGCGATGGGCATGCCGCCGACCGCCCCGAAGGTCTCGTAGACGCCGTCCTCGTACCGCCACGCGATTCCGGCGTCGAAGCCGCCGTCGCCGGCGATGATGCCGGAGTCGCTGATGTCCATGGCGCGGGCCCGGCCCAGGAACATGTCCGGGGGCGGCGGAAGGATCGTGAAGCCGTCGGCCGGGGTCCAGACCCACGGCTTGATGCTCGGCTCCCCCTGGCTGATGTAAATCGAGTAGCCGGCCACCTCGCCAAGGTTGTTCATCCGCACCGCGGTGGTGATGTAGGCATTCGGGGGCGCTCCGAGGTTGGTCATCGCGTAGACATCTCCGCCCGCGAGAGCGGCCGCCTCCGGCAGCAGGATGGCCCCACAGAGCAGCAGGCCGGCCCCTGCGACCGGTCGCGAGGGGCGGCGGACGGGCGACGCGTCGAACACGGCAGTCAAATTCATGGCTCGTCTCCGCTGAGAGAGCTGGATGCACAGCCCTCTCCTGAACGGAGGAAGGGTAGCTCGCGGAAATACGCGTCGTGACCGCCTCACCGCGTTCGGGCAACGGAATGAGGTGGAATCCCTATGCCCCCGGGAGGGGCCGACCCGCCCAGCCGGCGTCTGATCAGCTCGACTCGCGGTCGATGACGGCGTAGGTCTCGCGCTCGCCGCGGCCTCGGAGGGGGTAGTCCTTGCGGAGGGGGTGGGCGGGAAAGTCCCGCCACATCAGGATGCGACGCAGGTCGGGGTGGTTCCTGAAGCGGATGCCGAACATGTCGTACACCTCGCGTTCGGGCCACTCGGCGCCGGGCCAGATGTCGGTGACCGTGTCCAGCTCCAGGGCGGGGTCCGGGGTGATGCCGCTCGTGTCGAGGGTGGGGTCGAGAAAGACCTTGACGGCCAGACGACGCCCGTGGGTGAGGCCCGTCAGCAGGTACACCACCGCGAACCTCCCGATGGTCTCGGCCGGGTATCCCTGGTAGTCAACGCCGACGACGTCGCTGAGGAAGTTGTAGTCGCACTGCGGGTCGTCGCGGAGGTGAACCATCACCGCATGGAGGTTCTCGGCCGGAACGATGAGCGTTGTCTGGCCGCGGAACTCCGTCGCCTTGAGCTTCACGTCGGGAAAGGCGGCCTTGACCAGCGGCAGTGTGGGGTGATCGAGGGTGGGCTCGGGCATGGGACTCAGATCATAACAGGGGCCAGGAGTCAGCGGTTCACGCTTCGAGGAAGAGTTGCCCACCGCGCGGAACCCGGTTCCAGGGACGCCGGGTGATCCCGAGCGCAGCGAGGGCTCAATTGTGAGGCAGGATGCCGAGCAATTGACATGACCAGTCCGCGGCATGGATGCCGCGGTTGGACCGGCAGGATGCCGATGGACGACAAGTAGACCCCCGCTGCGCGATGCCGCGGTTGGACGGGCAGGACGCCCGCAGCCGACTGGGAGTCACCCGCCGCGGGTGCCGGTCCGATCGTCAGGGCACCTCGAAAGGTCACGGCCCGCGGTAGACACAGCGGGAGGTGCAGGTCTCCTGCACGGTGATCTCGGCGAGCATGGGCAGTGCCGGTTCGAGACGCGTCCAGAGCCAGGCGGCGAGGACCTCGCTGGTGGGGTTCTCCAGGCCCTCGAGGTCGTTGAGGCAGCGGTGGTCGAGCTGGTCGCGCACAGGCTCGATCGTCCTGGCGATGTCGCCGTAGTCCATCAGGTAGCCGGTCTCGGGCGGCACGTCTCCCTCGACGGCGACCTCCACCCGGAAGGAGTGCCCGTGCAGGCGGCGGCACTTGTGGCCCTCGGGAAAGCTCGGCAGCCAGTGGGCGGCCTCGAAGGTGAAGGATCTGATGAGGCGGATGTGCAAGGGATGGATTCGGGGTTGGGGTTGGGGTCAATTTAGCGGCGGCGGGTTGCGGTGGCGCCGGCAAGGGGGGAGATCGGCTCGGGGGTCGTGACCGGGGGGGCGGGTCGTCTGACGTTGAGCATGAGGATGGCGCCGGCCACGGCCACGGCGCCGCTGACCCACTGGGCGGCGGTGAGGACCTCCCTGAAGATGAAGTACGAGGCCACGCCCACGGTGAACGGGTGCAGCTGGAGAACGCCCGAGGACACGGCCACCCCCAGCCGTGCGATCGACATGTAATAGAGCACGTGACCCAGGGCGATACCGATGACCGCCGACAGCAGCAGGAGCATGAAGTCACCGCGGCTCATGTCCAGGGCCTCCAGGCCGCCGCGGCCGCTGAAGACGAGCATGAGCGCCACCATGGCCGCCGCCGTGTACTGGCTGATGACGGCGAAGGACACGACCGATCCGTAGCCGCCCATGTACCGTTGGACGGCCAGCGCGTAGGCGGCAAAGAGCGCTCCGCTGAGAAGCGACAGCACCACACCCTGCACGTAGGCGGCCCGGTCGGCGGACAGGGCGACCGCCGACCCCTCGCCCAGCAGCACCGCCCCGGACGTTCCCACCAGCAGCGCAGCAAGACCCGCCAGGTAGATCGGCGATCGAATGATGGGCCGCTCCGCCGCGAACATGACGTAGGCGCCGACGGCGGCGAAGAGCATCTGGCTCCGCAGGCCGAAGGACATCAGGCCGGGGTCGATCCGGTAGTGGGCGTAGCAGAACGTGACCTGGCCCAGTGCGTTGACGAGGCTGGGCACGAGCGACGCCCGCCAGATCCCGTGGGGCAGGCTTCCCCGCATCTGGCCGAAGACCACAACCGGCAGCCACAGCAACGCCGAGATCCCGTACCGCCACCCGTTGGCGGTCCAGGCGTCGATCTGCTCGGCGAAGTAACGCAGGAACAGCGGAACGCTCGTCCAGAACACGAGCGTGAGGATGACGGTGAGCGTGCCGGTGCCCGTTCTCCCCGTCGCCGGCGGCATGGGGTCAGACTCCGCGCATCTGGGGATCCCAGATCAGCTTGTGCAGCTGCTGCTGCAGACGGACCGGGCCGCCCGCCGGCGGGTCGTGCAGGATCCACTCGGCGAGCTGCCGCATCTCCAGTCCGGGGCAGCCGTCGATCTCGTCACCAGGCTCCTGCTCGAAGACCGGCGACAGCAGCACCGCCCGCACCCGCTCGCCCAGCCGGTGCTCGTCGATCATGGCCTTCGCCCACTCGTAGTCGGCGCGGTCGGTGATCACGAACTTGACCTCGTCGTGGTCGTTGAGGTAATCGAGGTTCGACCACAGGTTGGCGTCCATCTCGCCGCTGCCGGGGGTCTTGAGGTCCAGGATGCGGATCGCCCGCGGGTCCGTCCCCCTGATGTCGCAGGCCCCGGAGGTCTCGATGAGCACCGTCCGGCCCCGGTCGCACAACTGCCTGACCAGATCGTGGACGGCCGGCTGGAGCAGCGGCTCGCCGCCGGTGATCTGCACCAGCGTTGCCTCGTGGCCGCACACCTGCTCGACGACGGCGTCGACCGAGCGCCATTCGCCTTCCTTGAACGCGTACTCGGTGTCGCAGTAGGTGCACCGCAGGTGGCAGCCGGTGAGCCGCACGAAGACGCACGGGCAGCCCGCCCAGGTCGACTCGCCCTGGATCGACTCGAAGATCTCGTTGATGCGCAGGCGCCGTTCGGCCATGTTTGAGATGATAGGCGAACCCCGCCGAGGCCCATCGTGACTATACTGTGCCGCGCATCCGGAGCCGGGCTCCGGCTCCCTCAGCCCAGGTGGCGGAATTGGCAGACGCGCCAGCTTGAGGTGCTGGTGGGAAATTAAACTCCCGTGGAGGTTCGAGTCCTCTCCTGGGCACTGACACGCCGGGCGGGCCGCAAGGTCCGCCCGGCGTTCGCAACATAGTGGCATTTCACCCCTTGCACCGCGTGAGGTTGGGGTACCATGCGGCCCTGGCGCGACGCCCGACGCGTTGTGTCAGGGGAGAAAGACATGCCCGATCGGCGAGGCTCAGGCTTCACGGTCATTGAGCTGCTCGTAGTGGTCTCGATCATCACCCTGCTCGTCGGCATGCTGCTGCCGGCGCTGGGCGGTGCCCGCGACCACGCGTGGATCAACGTCTCCAAGAGCAACCTGCGTCAGCTTGGCATCGCCCACAAGATGTATGCCGCCGACTGGGCCGACCGGCACGTCACCTACACCCGTGACAACCTGGGCATCTACGGCGGCGACATCATGAAGTACAACGCCGCGCTGTACGGCGCCGGCACGGGCTTCGACGTGCATCCCCCGATCATCGCCGGCTGGGGCTACCGCAGTGACGGCAAGTATCTGGCGTGGGCCTACTTCGCCACGACGGGGAACCGGGTCATGTTTCAGCCCATGAACTTCCCGGGGCCCCCCTACCCCGCCGGGGCGGCCAACGGCTGGGGCTGGTTCCGCTTCGGGGTGCAGCCGAAGCCCTTCAACGCTTACCTCAACGGCCGGGCGCAGGACCAGCTGTTCTACGCGCCCAAGGACCACAAGACCGTCGAGCATCTCACGCCGTGCTTCGAGCGGCCGGGCGAGTTCGTCGCCTATCCCCCGCGGTGCAACCCGGGGTGGTCGAGCTACTGCCTGTCACCGGCGGGGCTCTTCGCCCCGCAGACCTTCGCCGACAACGGCGAAGGACAATACTGGAACGCCCCATGGGAGATGCCCGCCGGCTACCGCGTGCCGTCGTTCGGCCAGGTCAAGTTCCCGACGCTCAAGACACACATGCTCGAGCACCTCTGGCTGCAGAACCTCACCACGCAGTGCAACCTGTCGTTCCTGGGCTGCGAGCCGTTCTACTTCAACCACAGCTTCGACTCGATCCCCGTCACGCTCTTTTATGACGGGTCGGTCCGCATGATGAGCGTGCCGGAGGCGATGTCCGCCGATCGGCGTCACCTCCACCAGACGGGCTCGGGCCTGTGGAGCCGCGACACGCCCCTCGGGTCCAACGGCTACTTCATCAACGACGCCTACGACTTCGCCGAGACCAGCTACCACATCCTGACCGCCGACGGCGTTCGCGGGCGCGACACCCTCGGCGGCCAGTGATCCCACCGGCCGGCCCGGCCGGTCCACGGGACGCGAGCCGCCCTACGGCGTCCAGTTGCCCAGCACGATCAGGAAGTCGTTGATCCCGACCTCGCAGTCGCCGTCGAGATCCGGCGCGCACGAGGGTGGGCACGGCCCCGGGCACGGGCCCCAGTTGCCGATGACCGCCAGGAAGTCGATGATCCCCACGATGCCGTCGCCGTCGACGTCACCGGGCACACCGCCGCCGCAATTCAGGATGATCATCTCCACCCCGTCCACGCCCGCCTCCACGATCGAGGCCGGATCGGTATCCGACGCGATGAAGCGGACCCGGAACTGGCTGGTGGAGTCAACGAAGTCCGCGACGCGGAAGAACTTCTGGAACCAGCCGCCGGAGACCTCGGCGCCGGCGGGGCCGACCGTCTCCAGGTTCACCCAGTTGACACCGGCGTCGTCGGAGACCTCGACCTCCATGATGTCCTGGAAGGGATTGTCGCCGGTGGTGCTGTCGAACCACCGCCAGTAGCGGATGTAGGCATTGGGGCTGCTGGCATCCAGAATGGGCGAGGTCAGCGTCGTGCTGCCGTCGTCAACATCACTGTTGCAGGTGCCCGGATCGTTGTCGGTGACGTAGCACTGCCCCGACTCGTCGGCGTCGCCGCCGGGGTTGCCGCGGTCGCACGTGCCGTTGGAGATCGGCACGCCCCGGTCCCACTGGCCGTCGGCGGCGCTGCTGGAGACAAACCAGTTCTGGTTGGTCTCGAAGTCGTCGGAGAAGTCGATGTCGATCGAGCTGGCGGCGATGGCCTCCAGGGGGGTGGCCGCCCCGTTGGGCGGCTCGAGAATCAGCAGGCCCGTCGAGGTCTCGGCGCTGAAGAAGTAGAGGACCTGCTGGCCGCACGGCGCGGCGGGGAAGATCGCGTCGTACTCGTTGGGGGCGGTCTCCGACATGGGGATCGTCACGAAGCCGCCGCCCGTATCCACGTGCAGATTGCCGGTGCCCGGCGCCGGGGGCGTGGTGATGCCCGACACGGTCACGGGAACCGACGTGCCGCCGTCGGGCTCGACCGTCGCAGGCAGGCCGGCGGGGAAGTCGAACTGGATCGACGCCTCGAACAGGCCGTGGTCGTCGAAGGCGGCGACGATCTCGGTGT
>JBFGEG010000119.1:0-9970 GCA_041580235.1 Phycisphaerales bacterium | reverse complement strand
GACGGCGCCGTCGTCGCGTTCGCCAAGGCCTCACCGTGGAAGGGGCGCTGCGCGTACCTCTGGACGGCGGAGACCACGGTCTACGTCCACCCGGACCACCACGGGCAGGGCCTCGGCCGGGCCCTCTACCAGGAACTGGTGGCCACGCTGAGGGCCCAGGGCTACCGCACGCTGCTGGGCGGGATCACGCTGCCCAACCCCGCGAGCGTGCGGCTGCACGAGTCGATGGGATTTGTCCGGGTGGCGCTGCTGGAAAAGGTCGGCTGGAAGTTCGGCCGCTGGCACGACGTAGGCTACTGGGAGGCGCACCTGCACGACGCCGACAACCCCCCAACCGACATCAAGCCCGTCAGCGACGTCGTCTCGTTCTAGCGCTCGGTACGGCCCTCCAGGCCGTACCAAGCACGAACTAGTCACCCGTCGAGCCAAAGCCACCGGCGCCGCGCTTGGTCTCGTCCAGCTCCTCGACCTCTTGGACGGCACAGCGGGCCACCGGCGCCACCACCAGTTGGGCGATGCGCATCTTCGGCTCGATGACCACCGGTGCCCGGCCGAGGTTGACGAGGGCGACGATGAGCTCACCCGTGTAGTCGCGGTCGATCGTTCCCGGAGCATTGGGAATACCCAGCCCGCGATTGCTCGCCAGTCCGCTGCGCGGACGTATCTGCGCTTCATGGCCGTGCGGCAGCGAGATGGCGATGCCGCTGGGGATCTTGACGATCTGGCCGACGTCCACGGTCACCGGCTCGTCGATCGCCGCGTGGAGGTCCATGCCTGACGCGTGCTCGCTGTGGTACTCGGGCAGAACCGCGTGCGTCGACAAGCGCTTGATCTTGAGAGGCACCGTGCTCATGGGGCGGAAGTGTAACCGGGCGCGGCGCTCACTGCGGTATCAGCCACCACGTGAGCAGGGCGATTCCGACGGCGCTGGTGGCGATGGACACGAAGAGCATCATTCTGGCCCGGTCGGAGCCGTGGGCGGCGTCGAGCGGCTTGCCGCCGCGTGTCCCGTAGCCGACCCAGCGCAGCGGCAGCCGGGCGAGGCTCTGCTGCCAGGGGGCCACCCGCTTGCCCGTGCACACCCGCCAGGTGTACAGGTTCACCAGAATCGCCATGGCGAGCACGTAGCCGATCAGCGCCTCCTTCCACGAGTCGGGGGCGATGATCCACCAGAGGCCGATGGCGAAGACGCCGATCATGAACAGCCCGATGTAGACGGCGCCGTCAGGCGGCCCGACGCGACGCGGCCGCCGCGAGCCCTTGCGGGCCTTCTGGTGGTGGGACTTGCCCATTGCGGGGATCTTAGCTTGAGCCGGCGCTCGACGAGAGCCCGTGCTCTCAGGCGGCCGCCGGCCGCGGGGGCATGTGCACGAGACGCCGGACGGTCTCGGCCACGGCGGCCGTGTCGCGCCGATCGGGGGCGAGCACGGCCAGGAGGCCCTCGATGAACGCCGAGGTCGGGGCGGGCTGGGACCAGAGGCGGATGTCGGGATGGGCCGTGGGGCGCACGGCCTCGGCGTCGTAGGCGAGCTGCTCGTGGAGCTTCTCCCCCGGCCGGGCCCCGGTGAAGGCGATGCCGACGGTGTCGGGCTCGAGGCCGTGCAGGGCGACGAACCGGCGGGCGAGATCCAGCACCCGCACGGGGTCACCCATGTCCAGCAGGTAGACCTCGCCGCCGGCGGCCCGCGGGTCCACGAGCGCCGCGGACTGGATCACCAGGGCGGCCGCCTCGGGAATCGTCATGAAGTAGCGGGTCATGCGGGGATCGGTGACCGTCAGCGACCCGCCCTCGGCCAGCTCGCTCGACCAGATGTCGAGCACGCTTCCACTGGAGCCCAGCACGTTGCCAAAGCGGACCACCGCGAAGCCCGTCCGCGAGCGCTGGTTGAGGTGCTGGACGTAGAGCTCCGCGAGCCGCTTCGTGCCGCCCATGATCGAGCGCGGGTTGACGGCCTTATCCGTCGAGATCAGGACGAACCGCTCGGCGCCGGCGACGTGGGCGGCGTCGGCGACCGAGATGGTTCCGAAGAAGTTGTTGTCCACGGCCGCCGCGGGATGGTCCTCCATCATCGGCACGTGCTTGTGCGCCGCGGCGTGGAAGATGACCTGCGGCTGGAGCCGGCGCAGGTGCTTGAGCGTGGCGGGCGCGTCAACGACATCGTGGAGCAGCGCCTCGCGGGACAGGTCCGGAGACCGCCGCGCGATCTGCCGGTCGATCTCAAACAGCGCGTTCTCCGAGCGGTCCACCAGGATGAGCTGCCGCGCGCCGAAGCCGGTCACGAGCCGCGCCAGCTCGCCGCCGATCGAGCCGCCGGCGCCCGTGATCAGCACCCGCCGGCCCTCGATGACGCGGCGGATCGCCGGCTCGTCGATCGAGCGTGGGGGCCTGTCCAGCAGCTCGCCGAGGTCGATCTCGAATCGGCTGCGGGGGCCGATGCCGGCGATCTGGTCTTCCAGCGTGGGCATGAAGCGGTCGGGCACGCCCAGGCGGCGCAGCCGCGTGCGGATGTCGGTGATCAGCTCCGCCATCGCTGCGGGCAGTGTGATCAGGGCCAGGTCGGGGCCGTGCTCGGCGACGATGGTATCGAGATCGTCGAGGCGTCCCAGCACGGGATCACCGTCGGCTGCCTTCTCGACGACCACCCAGCCCAGCGTCCGGGGCCGCAGCGGCAGCAGGCCGAGCTGGCCCTCCAGCCGGCGGCACGTCCGGGGCAGTCCAATGATGATCGCGGTCCGAGGCATGAAGGGCCTTTGCCGCCGGGGCGGAGCGTGTGGTCTTAGCGGCCAGATCAGCGACGTCGGCCAGTGATCGGCTCGTCGGCGGCGTCGGCACCGTTGCCGCCGAGGCGTGACACGGCGACCGAGGCGCAGAAGCCCGCCGCCACGAGCCCCAGCGACCCGGCCAGCCGCAGCAGGGTCGGCTCGGCCGCGGGGGCCCCTGCATCACCGGCCGGCCCCTGGAACGGCCACAGGCCCACCACGGCCCCCAGCAGCAGCCCCAGCAGGAAACCGAGCGTCGCCTTTGGGAACCGGTCGAGGCACAGCTTCACGATGTTGCTCACGCCGACCACGCCGATCACCACCCCGACACCCACCGGGATGAACACACGCATCTCCTCGGCCACCTGAACCCAGTCGCGATCGGCCACGGCGTCCCGGGCGCTGGCGATGGCCCCCAGGATCACCACGTACTGTCCGAGAACCAGCAGCAGGTAGCCGCCGGAGACGCCGGGCAGGATCATCGCCGAGCCCCCGGCAACCCCGGCCAGCAGGAGCATCAGCAGATGGCCCCTGGCCGCCCCTGAGTCCGTCCCTACGTCGCCGAGCTCGGCCAGGGCCAGCAGGACCATGACCACGATGCCGGCCACGGACCCCACCACGACCGTGGAGCACAGCGGTCGCACCATCCGCCACAGCAGCGGGACGCCGCCGAGGGTCAGTCCGATAAAGAGGCTGTACATGACCCAGCGGTGATCGAGCACGAGATCCTTGACCACGCCGGCAAGGGCGACGATCGCGACCAGCGCACCGCCCACGACACTGACCAGCAGCAGCAGCGACCGCACCCGGAAGCGGAAGGTCGAGACCTCGGCCACGGCCCGGATGAACTGCGGGTACACGCCGACGGCCAGCAGCATGGTGCCCCCGGAGATCCCCGGCACGAGGTTGGCCAGCCCCATGAGCACGCCGCCCACGCCGCCGCGGGCGGCCTGGATCACGTTGCGGCTGCTCGTGGATTCGCTCACGTCTGGGCTCCGGGCCGGGGCGGTCGGCGGCTGTGCGAGGGTACTGCCCTACGGGTGAATCGCGATGAACGTTCTCGTCACCGGTGGTGCAGGATACATCGGCTCCCACGCGGCGCTGCGGCTGCAGGCCGACGGTCACGCCGTCACCGTCGTGGACGACCTGTCGCGGGGCAATCGCGGGGCGATCGAGGTGCTCGAGGCTGCGGGCGAGCTGCGGTTCGTCGAGGCCGACGTCGGCGACCGCAAGACGATGAAGGGCCTGCTGCTGGAGCGGCGCATCGAGACGGTCATGCACTTCGCCGCGCTGACCTACGTGGGCGAGTCGGTCGAGATGCCGCTCAAGTACTACCGGAACAACTTCGCCAACGCTCTGTCCCTGCTGGAGGCGATGGAGGCGTGCGGCGTGAGCCGCTTCGTCTTCTCCAGCACCTGCGCGACCTACGGCGAGCCTGACGCCGAGCACATTCCGATCACCGAGCAGTGCCCCCAGCACCCGGTGAATCCCTACGGTCAGACCAAGCTCGCCGTCGAGCACCTGCTGAGCGACCAGCTCACGGCGAGGACCGCTCGCGGCGAGGACTTCTCCTTTGCCGCGCTGCGGTACTTCAACGTGGCGGGCTGCGATGTTTCCGGTCGCCTCGGCGAGGATCACGACCCCGAAACACACCTGATCCCGATCTGCCTGGAGGCGGCGCTGGGTAAGCGCGAGGCGGTGACCATCTTCGGCACCGACTATGACACGCCCGACGGCACCTGCATCCGCGACTACGTGCACGTCGACGACCTCGTGGACGCCCACGTCGAGGTGATGGCCGCCCTGCGCCCCGGCGCGGCGGCGGCGTACAACATCGGCATCGGCGGGGGCTCGTCGGTGCGCGAGGTGATCGACGCCTGCCGGCGTGTCACCGGCGTGGACTTCAAGACCGTCGAGGGCTCCCGTCGCCCGGGCGACCCGCCCGTCCTCTACGCCGACCCGTCGAAGATCAAGACCGAGCTCGGCTGGTCCGCGCCGCACACCGATCTGGAAGAGACGATCGCAACGGCGTGGCGCTGGTTCCGGGCGAATCCGCAGGGGTATGGGGACGGGGATCGGGCGTAGAGGCAGCATCACAGGACGCCCACGGCAGACTGACAAGCACCCGCCCTTCGTGCCTTCGTGCCTTCGTGCCTCAATCCCTTCCCATATGCTATCCTCCCATATACCGCGGTGGGGCAATATGGGACAGTAGCATATTGCGAGCGGCGCGCATATGGGAGAGTAGCATATCGATGCCCAAGCAGAACCTGACCCAGTATGCCGTCCTGGGGCTTCTCGACCTGTCGTCGAGGACCGGCTACGACATCAAGCAGTTTGTCGAGGAGAACATCAGCCACTTCTGGAACGAGAGCTACCGCTGGATCTACACGACGCTCGACCAGCTCGACGCCGACGGCCTGGCGTCGGCCCGGGCCGAGGACCGCGGTGAACGCGAGCGTGTCGTCTACCGCATCACGAAAAAGGGGCAACGCGCGTTGCAGGACTGGCTCGCCGAGCCCGCCAAGCCGCTCAAGATCCGCGACGAGATGCTGCTCAAGGTCCTGTTCGGTCACGCGGTGCCGGCCCGGATCAGCGTGCAGCACGTCAAGCGTCACCAGGAGCTCATGCTCGAGCGCCACCACGAGCTGGATGATCTGGAGCGTGAGTTGCCCGGCATGGATCTCGACGCCGGCGGCCGCCAGCACCTCGCCCTGACACTGGGGCTGAGCCGCCGCGTCGCCGCCGCCCACCTCAAGTGGTGCGAGGACGCGCTCAAGCAGCTCCAGTCGCCGCGTCGCAAGACGGGCACGAAGCGTCGCACCCGGACACGATGACCGCGACCCTCCAGCTCGAGGCCGATGCGCGGGCCTTTTTCGAGGCCAACGGTTTCTGGATCAGCCCGCCGCTGCTCGACCCGGTCGAGCTCGCCGCGCTCGCCGCGGCCCAGGACCGGGTCCACGCGGGCGACTACGACGGCGGCGGGCAGCCGGCGTATCGCAGCTGGAACCCCGGCGACGATCCTGCGGCCCTGCGCAAGATCGACAACGCCCATGTCGTCAGCGAGACGCTTGGACAGCTCGTCCGTCACCGCGGCATCGGCCGGATCGCCGCCGAGCTGCTGGGAGCGGCGTCCGTTCGCCTGTGGCACGACCAGCTTCTTTACAAGCCGCCGTCCACGGGCCCGAACGGCGGCCCCACCGAAGGCATCGTCGGCTGGCACCAGGACTACGGCTACTGGCAGTGCAGCGACCGGCCGGCCATGATCACGGCCTGGGTCCCCTTCCACGACGTGGACGAGACGACCGGCGCGCTGCTGTTCGCGCCGGGCAGTCACCGCTGGGGGCTGCGTGACGAGTTCAACACCGCCGGTGCGTTTTTCGGGTCCGACCACGACGCCCAGCGTCGCGCGATCGAGGCGGCCATGCCGCCCGGCGCGGTCTTCGCGCCGGCGACCGCGGCCATGTCGGCAGGCCAGGTGAGCTTTCATCACGCCCTGACCCTGCACGCGTCGGGGCCGAACCGATCGGGTCGGCCGCGACGCAGCATCGCGCTTCACCTGCAGTCCGGCGCATGCCGGTGGCAGTCACTTCCGCACGCCGACGAGCATCTGTGCGCCCGCGCGATGAAGCGTCTGGGCCGGCAGCCCGGCACGCCGTTCGAAGGTGACCCCTGGCCGACGCTCTGGCCATGACCACGATCGACTGGTGCATCGTGGCCGGGCTCATGATCGTCCTGGCCGCCGCGGCGTTGAGCACCCTGCGGTACACACGCAGTGTCGGTGCGTTTCTCGTGGCCAATCGCTGCGGCGGGCGGTACCTCATCTCGATGGCCAACGCGATGGCCGGCCTGGGCGTGATCACGCTGGTGGGCCTCTTCGAGCAGAACTACAAGGTCGGCTTCACGTCCTTCTGGTGGGGGGCCGTCACCGAGCCGGTCCTGATCGTGCTGGCGTTGTCGGGCTGGGTGATCTATCGCTTCCGCCAGACGCGGGCGATGACGCTGGCCCAGTTCTTCGAGATCCGTTACAGCCGGCGTTTCCGGATCTTTTCGGGAGGGGTCGCGTTCCTGGCGGGCATCATCAACTTCGGGATCTTCCCCGCCGTCGGAGCGCGGTTCTTCATGGCGCTGTGCGGCCTGCCGGAGCAGCTCGCCGTCGGCGGGCTGAGCGTGTCTACCTTTCCGGTCCTCATGGCGGGCCTGCTGTCGGTGTCGCTGACATTCACGTTCCTGGGCGGCCACATCGCGGTCATGGTCACGGACTTCGTGCAGGGCGTCTTTGCCAATGTCGTGTTCGTGACGGTGATGGTGTTCATTCTGGTCGCCTTCGACTGGCAGCACGTGGGCGAGGTGCTGCTGGAGGCGCCCCCGCAGGAGTCCCTCGTGCACCCGTTTCGCCTCGGCGAGGAGTCGCACTTTAACGTCTGGTTCTACCTGATCTCCGCGGTGATCATCTTCTACGGCGTGCTCACCTGGCAGGGCGCCCAGAGCTACAGCTACTGCGCCAAGAACGCCCACGAGGCCAAGATGGCCGGCGTTCTCAACGGCTGGCGCTTCCGGGTGCTGCTGCTCATCACCATCGTCGTGCCCATCGGCGTCCGCACGGTGCTGCACCACCCCGACTACGCCGAGCAGGGGCAGGTCGTCCACGAGGCGCTGGCCGGCATTACGGCCGCCACGCCCGACGCGACCGAGGCGCTGCGCAACCAGATGCGAACGCCGCTGGCCCTGGCCGTGATCCTGCCCACGGGCCTGCTGGGGGCCATGTGCGCGGCGATGCTGGCCGCCTTCGTCAGCACCCACGACACGTACCTGCACTCGTGGGGCTCGATCTTCGTGCAGGACGTGATCCTGCCGCTGCGACGCAAGCCCTTCACACCGCGGCAGCACCTGTGGGTCCTGCGGGCGTCGATTTTCGGCGTGGCGCTGTTCATCTTCTTCTTCAGCCTTCTGTTCCGCCAGACGCAGTACATCATCATGTTCCTGGCCATCAGCGGCGCCGTGTTCTTCGGCGGCGCCGGCTCGGCCATCATCGGCGGCCTCTACTGGAAGCGGGGAACGACCGCCGGCGCCTGGGGCGCGATGATCACGGGGATGACGCTGTCCCTGGGCGGCATCCTGCTCAAGCAGAACGTGGACGGCTTTTTCCTGACGGGCCAGGAGATGACGTTCTTCGCGATCGCCGCCTCGGTGGCCGCGTACGTGCTGATTTCATTGCTCGGACCACGGGCTTCGTTCGACATGGATCGACTGCTGCACCGCGGGCAGTACGCGGTGGCGGGCGAGACGTCGGTGAACTACCGCGATGCGACGACGTGGCTGGAGCGTCTCGGCATCAGCCGCGAGTTCACCGGCTGGGACCGGTTCGTCACGTTCCTGACGATCGGCTGGCCCGTGGCGTGGACGCTGGTCTTCATCGCGGGCACGATCTACAACTGGATCTACGACGTGCCCGACGAGACGTGGCTGGCCTTCTGGCATGGCTGGACCTGGTTCATCCTCGTGTCCGGCATCGCGATCATCGTGTGGTTCACGATCGGCGGTTTCAAGGACGTCGTCTACCTGTACCGCCATCTGCGCCGCCGCGAGAACCCCGATGAGGACGGGCGGGTGGAGGATCATCGGATTGTGGGGGAGAAGGGGTTAGGGGTCGGGGTTAGGAGTTAGGGGTTAGGGGTCGGGGAAGACGGAGCCCGCCGCGCGTCTCTTGCCCAACCCCTCATCCCGAACTCCGAACCCCTCCCTACACATTCGCACGCGATCGCGTCATCGCGTGATTCCACCCCCGCAGCACGAGATTCGCATGGGGATGGTCGTGGCCCGGCTCCAGCTCGTCGTCGCCGGCCATGAGCTGGGCGAGCACCGTCTTGCGGACCTCTTGCGAGCGGTTGGGCATCGAGCCGTGGCACGTGAAGTAGTGAAAGAGCACCACGTCGCCGGCGCGGGCCTCGAGGGGGACGGCGGTCTCCAGCGGGTACTGCTCGGCGAACGAGCCGCTGCCCTGGCCCGAAGAGCCTTCGGCCCGACCGATGTGGTGCGAGCCGGGATGCACCCGGATACAGCCCATCTCGTCGGTCGCGTCGGAGACGTGGATCACCGCCGCGATCATCGTGTCCCTGACGGTCGGAAAGTAGCTCCAGTCCTGGTGGACGGGGAACGGCGCCCCGCGACCCGGCGGCTTCATGAAGAGCTTGCTGTGATGCAGGACGATGTCGGGGCCGATGAGCTGCTCGACGACGTCAAGCAACGGATCGTGCAGCATCGCCCGCAGCCACCGCGCCGAATACTGCTGCACCTGGTGGGTGTGCACGACGACCGTGTCATCGGCCGCGAGGCGGTCCATTTCCGGGCCCGACCAGCGGGCGTTGACATCCTCGCCGGCGCCCGTGAGCTGCTGCACGATCCGATCGAACGCGTGCTCGAGTCGCTCGATCTGGTCCCGCGAGTAGACCTGCCGGGCGAGGTAGTAGCCCTGCTCCTGGAATCGCTCGCGGACCGTGGGCATGCGGACCTCCTGCTATAGTGCCGGCAACCCAGAATACCCGGAGCCGTCTCGTGAGTCGCACATGGGCCCTCCTGTTGCCGCTGTCGGTGCTCGGATGCGCCGCCACGCCAAAGCACTACGCGTGCCCGCGGGCTGCGGGCACGATCGTCATCGACGGCCGCCTCGACGAGCCGGCGTGGCGGGCCGCGGCCTTCACGGACCCCTTCATCGACATTGAGGGCGAGCACAAGCCCCGGCCGCAGTTCACGACCACCGTGAGAATGCTCTGGGATGACGACCACTTCTATGTCGGGGCCGTGCTCCAGGAGCCGCACGTGTGGGCCACGCTGACCGAGCACGACCAGATCGTCTTTCACGACAACGACTTCGAAGTCTTCATCGATCCTGACGGCGACACGCGGCAGTACTACGAGATCGAGGTCAACGCCCACAACACGATCTTCGACCTGTTCCTGGTCAAGACCTACATCGACGGCGGCCCGGCCCTGCACGACTGGGATCTCGAAGGCCTCGAGACCGCCGTTGCGATCCAGGGCACGCTCAACGATCCGACCGACACGGACGTCGGCTGGACGGTGGAGATGGCGCTGCCGTGGGCGGGACTGAAGCCCCCCGAGGGTGCCCCCGCCCCGCCGCGGCCCGGCGACGTCTGGCGAATCAACTTTTCGCGTGTGCAGTGGCAGCACCGCGTGGTCGACGGGCGTT
>JBFGEG010000118.1:0-9987 GCA_041580235.1 Phycisphaerales bacterium | reverse complement strand
GCGGCGGCCGCCGGCGCCCGTGACCACCGTGGTACAATGCGCCGGCCTTGACCCGCCGCGGCGGATCGAGCGCGGTGAATGCGGCGCCGGACGGTCCAGCTCCGCTTCGGCCGATCTGCGGATCGGTCTGTCAACCTTCTTCCCAGGGTCGCCGCTGTGTTCCAGTTCGAACCGACGTCGGCTCCCATCACACGGGAGTAGCTTCTCATGTTCCGCATCTACGTGGGAAACCTCAGTTTTCAGACCACCGAGGACGGGCTGAGAGACCTCTTCGCCCAGCACGGCTCGGTCAGCAGCGTTTCAATCATCACCGATCGAGTGACCGGCCGGTCCCGCGGTTTTGCCTTCGTGGAGATGGCGAACGATGCCGAGGGACGCGCAGCCATGGACGCGATCAACGGCCAGGATCTCGACGGGCGCACCTTGAAGGTCAGCGAGGCCCACGAGCGCGCCGAGCGCGGTAGCCGCCGCTGACCGCACTGGCCATCGCCCGGCCCCTGCCGCGGAACGGGCCGGGCCGCCATTCGAGCAGGTTGTAGGGCTCATATCGGTTACACCCCCAACCGGCCGGCGGGCATCGGGTGAAGGCTGCGCGGGCCGCGGTCGATATATCCGATCCGGGAGGAATCAGCATGCGATGCAAGACCACGCTCGTCGCGGTTCTCATAATGCTGGCCGCCGGCTGCGCCTCGACGCCGCCGGGGCCGAGCAACCTCACGCCCGGCATGGCCAAGAGGGTCATCATGAAGGGTGAGACGACCCAGGCGGAGGTCATTGAGGTCTTCGGGCCGCCGGACCTGGTGACCCATCGCGACGACATGCAGATCTGGACGTGGGACAAGATCCGGCAGGACATCAAGCAGTCCAACGACTACCTCGCGCTTCTCGTGTACGGGCGGCAGGGTCACAAGACCAGCTCGTCCTCGACATCGACGATGCTCATCGTGTACTTCGACGGTGCAGACGTGGTCCAGGACTACCGGATGATCTCGACGCGCTTTTGACGGGGGAAAAGAATGAAGACGCTCTGTGCCGCGCTGATCTGCCTGACGTTGCTCGCGACAGCCGGCTGCTCGATGTTTGCCAAGCCCCGGTTGTCTCAGGCGGCGATGAATGCGATCGAGACACGCGAAGTCGATGCCGACTTCAACGAGACCTTCAATGCCGCGTCCGGCGCGCTCTTCGACGCGGGCTACATCATCTCGATGTCCGACCGCCAGGGTGGTCTCATCAGCGGGACGAAATCCACGGATCGGTCGCGTCAGCGGCGGATCTTCAAGAGCGACAAGATCGAGGACACGCACTTCGCCATCTCGGTTCTGGTCCGGGAAATGGACCCGGATCGCTGCACGGTGCGGGTGAAGACCTCCGTCAACGGCGCGCCTCGAGTCGATAAGAAGGCGATCGATGAGGTCTGGGTCCTCATGCAACGCCAGGTTCTGATGACGGCACCGTTGATCGCGGCGGGGTCCGAATAGCGCTCGCGGTGGCGAGCAACGCCGCGTCCCGTCATCCCCGATCCACGGATGGTCGCCGACCGCCTCTGAGAACCCTTGGTCGACCCCAGGCGGCCTGATTCTCCAGAGCACCCTACAGTTGAGCTGGTCTCATGACGGAGCACTGCCATGGTCCGGCCTCTCTTGGGTGTCGTGCTGCTGGTCTTCGGTGTGTTCGGAGGCGCCGCCGCGCCCGTCTCGGAGCCCGCGCCGGCTCCTGACCAGGACACGGTCGTCATCCGTCTTCCCCTGCAACACGGTCAACTGGACGTTCGTGTGCTGCTGGAGTCGATCTGTCGCGAGGTGGGAATCGAGCCCGGCCCGGACTTCAGCAAGCTCGACTGGAGGATCGACGTCGGATCCAGGCTCGGCCGGCTCCAGCTGAGCTTCTTTGATCACGTCGTGCCGGGGGCGATGACGACCGAGATTCGGCCCGGCGAGGTCGTGGTGACCATCGACCGCGACGCGGTGGCGCAGCGTGGTCAAGCGGTGCTCGATGACATCCAAGGGTGGCTGGATGAGGCCTTCACCGCCGACCCCGACGCCGAGCGATTCGGACTGTTCGTGGCGAGCCGCGACGTTGCGCTGGCGCCCCTGGAGGCGATACCGCCGGGGACCACACGGGCGGTCGTGCTCATTCACGGCCTGGACGATCCCGGCTGGTTGTGGCGCGACCTCATCCCCGCCCTGGAGGGCGAGGGTCACGTGATCCTGCGTTTCGAGTACCCCGACGATCAGCCGATCGCGGACTCCGGCGACCTGCTCGCCACCGGCCTGAGGGCGCTGCGTCGGGCCGGGCTCGACACCGTCAGCATCGTGGCGCACTCGATGGGGGGGCTCATCTCACGCGACGTGCTCACACGCCCGGCGTACTACGCCGGCGACGGCGGCGGCGGTGAGCAGTACCCCGCGGTCGCACGTCTGATCATGCTCGGCACCCCGAATCACGGCTCGGCGATGGCCCGTCTTCGCGGCATCTCGGAGCTCGGCGAGGTGCTCTCGCGGTGGATTTCGGGCCGACGATCGTGGGGTGACTCCCTGACCGACGGCGCCGGGGAAGCGGGCCGCGACCTGCTGCCGGACTCCGACTTCCTCCGCCGCCTCAACCACCGGCCGCACCCCTCGCCCACCGTCTACACGATCGTCGCGGGACGCGTGAGCCCGGTAAGCCCCGAAGAGGTCGACGCCCTGATCAAGCGGCTGGACAGGATCACGGGAGCCGGCACGGACAACGGCGACCGGGTCTCAAGCATGCTGCAGTCGATGGTGCGCGGCGTGGGCGACGGCGTCGTCTCCATCGAGTCCGCCCGGCTCAACGGCATCGCCGACGTCGTCACCGTCGAGGCGGATCATCTCAGCATGATCGTCAACGTCTTTCCATCGCAGAGGACCCCGCCGGCGATCCCGATCGTGCTCGAGCGGCTGCGCGACGGGTGACCGTCGGACGGTGCGCGACGGGGCGTTCTGTCGTACTGCGGTCGGCGTCGTGCCGGTCCAACCGCGGCATCCATGCCGCGGACTGGTCCTGTCGAATCCGCGGCATCCTGCCTCGGATTCGAACCCTCGCTTCGCTCGGAATCCCTGGCGTACCGGGAACCAGCTTCTGCGCGGTATACTGCCTCAACAGGAGGTGACTGCCGTGGCCAAGGCCGTGTCGGAGGAGCAGACTCCGCGGTTGTACGACGACGAGGGCGACCTGCTCATGCAGGCCGATCAGCGTTCGGATCGTGTCGTGATCCTGCCCGCCGGCGATCCACGGCGAGCGAGCCCGGAGCGAGACCGCATCCGGATTCTGTGGGGTCAGCACCTGCTTGCCGACCTGGTGGCGGGCCGGTACCGATCGTTCGTGTGTGGTGTCAACACCGAGGACAACGACCACGGCCTCATCAACCAGGTGGTCTCGCTCACCACCACGAGCCAGTGGACGCCCAAGGCCGTCACGTCGTACGCCAGGATGTTCTCCGAGTCGGTGTCGATCCACGCCGTCGGCGACCACGAGCCGTACGTGCTCAAGTACGACCTCGACAGCCTGCTGATCCTGGCCCTGCTGCGACCGGCAGGTCGCGACCACTTCACGCTCGAGGACCTGTCACGCGGGTTCGCCACCGTGGCCAAGATGCTCCGCGGGCGGCGGGAGAGGCTTCCGGTCGCCAGCGTGTCGTTTCTGGGCGCGAAGTCCAACCGGCTGGCCGGATCCAACAATCGTGAGCCCAGCTTCGAGTCGGTCCTCCGCGTCATGTACGAGTCCGGGTATCGCGGCGACGTCTACCCGTCGCTGCGGATGTGGGAGCTCGCCCCGACGGGGGTCTTCGCGAGCTTCCCGTTCCCCGAGAGCCTCGACGTGATGCGGAAGGGGGGATTCTAGGAAGAAGCCACGGAGGCACGAAGGCACGAAGGTACGAGGGGATCGAGCCGGCGCTCTGCAATTCGTACTGCGGCGGGGTTGGTGTCGATGCCGAGGTAACGGCGTTGCGTCTTGGCGGCGGCGACGAGGGTGGTGCCGGTGCCGCAGAAGGGGTCGAGAACGGTGCCGCGCGGGGGACAGCAGGATTCCACAAGCAGTGACAGGAGCGCCAGCGGCTTCTGGGTTGGGTAGCCGGTGCGTTCCGCGGCCATGTTGTTGATGGAGGGGATCTGAAGGACGTCGCAGGATTTCTTGAGTCGGCCCTTCATGCGATTGCTGGTCGCGGGCACGAGCGGCGGCTCGAAGAAGTACTCGCGGCCCGCGGCGTAGAAGAGAATGTCATCGTGCTTGCGCGCAAAACGCCGGGCCGACGAGCCGCCCAGTCCATACGACCAGATGAGGTGATTGACGAAGTTGTCCGGGCCGAAGACGTCGTCCAGCAGCAGCCGGACATGATGCGATGTGCGCCAGTCGCAGTGGAGCAGGATCGAGCCGTTGGGCTTCAGCGCGGAGTGAACGGCTTGCACACGTGGGCGGAGGAAATCCAGATACGCTTCGAGACTCGGCCACGCGTCCCGGAAGCTCCCGTTCGTGGCCGAATGGGTGCGTCCGGTGTTGAAGGGCGGGTCGAGGTACGCCAGGTCGAAGACGTCGCCCGGCAGGCTGTCGAGAGCCGCCAGGCAGTCGCGACAGAGGACCTCGTCCGGCAGGCACGGCATGGACTTGATCTATCGACCGGGCTGCCGCCCGCAGACGAAAAAGAAGACGCCACGGTCGCCGCGGGACGCGCGAGTCGGGTGGGGGAGCTACTCGTTCTTGGTCGAGCCGCCGGTGTCGTCCGCCTGCGGGTGGAAGGACATGATCAGGCTGCTCAGCGCGCTGATGGCTTCGCGGACCTCCCTGATGTCGATCTCCGAAACCTGCCCGTCGCTGATGGCCGCGATGGCCTCGGCGCATTCCCTCACCGCGTTGACCGTCGCTTCGTCGAACGCCTCGTGACGCACGAAGTGCCCGCCCATCTCCTGGCACACGTAATCGAGCACCTGATCGCCTGCGTCAGGATCAGCGCTCTGCAGTGAACGAAGAAGACGCTCGAGCGGGTTCGGCTGCGCCCCGGAGAGGATCCGGTTGACCTGTCGTGTGGAGAGCTCCAGTTCCTGCGCGAACCGCTTGACGCCGACGCTTCCCACGAGGTCGCGGAAACGGCGCAAGGCTTCTTCCTTGATCGGGTCGTTCGGGTCTGTCATTGTCGCCCAGGAAGTTGCGGGCCCCACCAACGCCCTCAGGATACCACGGTCGTCAACCGCCGCCACGATGCGGGCGGGTTGTCGGTTTTCGGGTCAAAAACGAACAGTTTGGTGTATTTGAGCGCGCTACGGCCGGGCGTCGTCCTGGCCACGGCTGCGAGTCAGCAGGGCGCCCGTCAGCCCGCACCAGGCAAACGCGGCGGCGATGGCGACGAGGCCGATCCATCCCCACGTTGCCGGGTCCGGCGGAGTCCCCCCGCCCTGGCCGAGCGCGTGGACCTCCAGCAGCGGTCCACGGTTCAGCAGACGGGGGGTGAGCCCCGACGACGGCGCGACGATCAGGCTCGCAAGAGCCAGCAGCGGGCCGATGAGGCACACTCCGACGCAGGCCGCGATGGCCAGGTTGCGGGGGCCGGCGCGAGGGGACCCCACGGCCGAGGCCACGAAGGCACCGGCGAGGGCGGCCCACGCCAGGAGCGTCGCGTCGAGAGCCGCGGTGCGGGCGGTCGTCCACGGCGTCACGAGCCGCAAGGGCCAGATCACCACTTGCAGCAAGGCGACCAGGACGATCAGGTCCAGAATGGTCTGTCTGACGGGAAACGGTGTGGCTGTCTGGCTCAGCCGCAACAAGGGCCATGCGATGATCAGACCGATGGCCGCACTGATCAGCATCAACCGCACGCCCGGCGTGTAGCTGGCTGATGTCGCCTCCACCGGCGTGCGAAAGCCGATGGCCACCGTCCACGATACGACCAGCCACAGCGAGGCCAGCAGAATCAGACCGCGGGGAAGGACCAGTGAGGGGGCGGGAGGCTCGGACACGGCCACAGTCTAGGTCGCGACAGCTTCACCGGCCGACCACCACGTCGCCGGTGATGTCCAGTTCCTGCAGGCCCCGGTCAATGTGGCCGTACTCGCTGTGGTGATAGTCGAGGTAGCTGAGCTTCTGGGCGGCGGGAACGTCACCACCCTGCTCTTCGCCAGGGGCTCGACCCCAGAGAATGGTGCAGCCCCGGTCCGTGACGAGACGCAGCGAGGCGTCGCGTCCGTGGCGGGCGACGTCGATCTGGGCGACCTGGCCGGCCCAGGGCCGGGCCGAAATCACCTGAAGAAGCTGCAGGGCGGCGGTCACGTCGGCGCCGGGCCACGGCTCACCGGCGCGGCTCGGCCGGGCGTACCGCGCGCCGACGATGGCGATGAAGCCCTCGGCGCTGCCCGCGGGAAAGGACCGCGGCAGGAGCAGCCCCTGCCGGTTCACGAGATGATCCGTCCGGTCGTCGCGAATGACCGCCGCGGGCCGCGCGAATGTCGCCGTCACCTCGACGGGTCCGTGGTGGCTGCGACGTACCTGCTCGACGTCGCGGAACCAGCCGGTCGCCAGCAACGCGCTGCGCACACCGACGAGATCGCTTCGCCGCAGCGGGTCGGAACCGACCTGCTCGGCCGCGAGCCGCGCCAGCGACGCTTCAAGCTCCGGCGCGAGCCAGGCAGGGCGGTCCACGAACCGGACCGACAGCTCATCGGGGCTGCCTTCAACGGTCTCACCCGCCGGCTGACGACTCGACGCGTAGGCCTCCAGCCGCGGCACTCCGATCACCCAGGCGACGATGAGGCCGATGGCGGCGGTGACCCAGGCGACGCCCATGAGCGTGTGACCGGTCTGCGCCCAATCGACCTCCGGCGGCCGCAGCCAGCCGGGTACGGTCTTGCGTCGGGACTTGCCTCCTCGTCGTTTGGCCATGGTCGGTGTCACCTGGTCAGGAACGCCTCCGCACGACCGCCAGGGGCGCGGGCGAGGGCCGCGTCCACGAGCCTCGAGCACAGGGCCGGCATGTTCAGGCCCCGTCGCGCGGCCGCCATCGGCAGCAGCGAGTGGGTGGTGAACCCCGGCATGGTGTTGATCTCCAGGAACCACGGCCCGTCCTCGTTGACGATGAAATCGACCCTGGCCAGGTCGCGGCAGCCGACCCGGTAGAACGCAAGCAGGGCTGCCTCCATGCACGCCTCCGTCACGCCGTCGGCGAGCTCGGGCTCCACGATGTAGCGGGTATCGTCCCGGAAGTACTTGGCGTCATAGTCGTAGAACTCGACGGCCGGGGCGGGGATGATCTCGATCAGGGGCAGCGCCTCGCCGTCCACCACGCCCGCCGTGATTTCGCGTCCGGCCACGAACTGCTCGGCCATGATGGGGCCCCGTTTCGGGTGCAGCGCGGTGCGGGCCGCGGCCAGCTGTTCGCTCGTGCGGCAGATGTGCAGGTCGACGCTGGAGCCGTCGTCGAGCGGCTTGAGGACGAGGGGGGGGTCGAGCTCGCACAGCCCGCCGGGATCAAGTCGGCAGTCGGGCGGCGTGAGCACGCCCTCGGCCGACACGATTCGTTTCGTGCCCGGCTTGTCCATGGCCACGGCGGCTTCGTGCGGGGTCGTGCCGACATAGGGCCTTCCCAGCGCTTCCAGCAGCTCCTGCAGCGGCCCGCCCTCGCCCCACTGCCCGTGCAGGACGGGGAACACCACGTCACCGCCCAGGGCATCCAGCTCCGTCGCCGACGGCTCGTTCACGACGTGCTCGAGCACGCGGAAGCGGCCACACTCGCGCAAGGCCTGCGCAACCTCACGCCCCGACAGGAGGCTGATCTCGCGCTCCGCGTCCGGTCCCCCCATCAGCACCAGGACGGCGGGCCGGTTCGTTTTCATTGAGAGCGCTCCGTACGGCCCTTTGGGCCGACACTCGATCCGGCGGTCCTGATGCTCGTCATAGCGCTCCGTACGGCCGTCCGGCCGACACTCGCTCTCGTACGGACCGCCGGATTCGATCCGGCGGTCCTGATCGTGCGCGCGTCTTGTTGTTGCTCATCCACCCGGGTCGTCGCTTTCCGTGCCATCACCGCGTCGCCACACCACGATCTCCTGCTCGAGCTCCACGCCGCAGTGCACATAAACTCGTCGGCGAATCAGCTCCAGAAGCTGCAAAACGTGGTCGGCGGTCGCGCCGGGCTCGGTCACGATGAAATTTGCGTGCTGCCGGCTCACCGACGCCCCGCCCACCCGGGTGCCCTTGAGGCCCGCTTCGTCGATGAGGCGGCCGGCGGGGACCCGCTGCTCCGAGATGGGATCGACGGGGTTCTTGAACGTGCAGCCGGCCGAGTGGTCGGCGAGCGGCTGGCTGCTCTTCTTGAACGCGAAGATCTCCTTGACTCGATGCCGCAGCGCAACGGGGTCACCGGGCGTGAGGTCGAAGGCGACGGCGAGGATCACTGGATCGGGAATGTTGGTCGCACGGTACTCGAAGCGGAGCTCCGAGGCCGGGTAGGTGACCAGATCGCCGCGACGCGTGATGCACGTGACGCTGCGAACGGCGTCGCCGATGCACCCGAACGTGCCTCCCGCGTTCATCCGGGTCGCCCCGCCCACCGTGCCGGGTATGCCCGCCATCTGGCTGAGGCCCCCCAGCCCCCGGCGGGTGGCGTCCATCAGCGTTCGGGCCAGGTCCGCCCCGGCCATGGCCCGCATGATCTTGACCTCGCCGACGCGGGTGTACTTGATCTCCCGCAGCGCCGGCGTGTCAAGCCGGACGACGATGCCGTCGAGGCTCTCGTCGGCGACCAGCAGGTTGGCGCCGCCGCCAAAGACCCGCAGGGCGACGCCGCTCCGCCGGCACCGTTGAACCAGGGTGGCCAGTGACTCGATGGAGTTGGGACGCACCAGCAGATCGGCCCGGCCGCCGATGCCGTACCAGGTCATGTTGCCCAGGGGCGCGTCGGGAACCACCTCGACGTCGAGATCACTGAACAGGCTGGTTGAAGAAGGGCTCAGGGGTGAAGAAGGGGTTAGGGGTGAGGAAGAAGGGGCCAGGGCAGGGAGTGGACTCGGATTCCGGTTCCAGTGCCGGCTCCGCGAACCCCGTTCTCATTCTTGGCGCGCCAGGAACTGGCGGGCCACCTGCCAGACGGGACCGGCCCCCATGATGACCAGAAGATCCCCGTCCCGGCACATGACGTCCAGCTGCTCGACAATCGCCTCGAACGGGTACAGGTGCATGGCCGTGACGCCCTGGCGGCGCAGCCGGTCCACGAGATCCGCCGCGGTGACACGCTGCTTCTCGATCTCGGAGTCACGGACGAAGTAGAAGTGGGGCACGATCACCACGTCCGCCGCGGCAAAGCTCGTGGCGAACTGCTCGAGCAGGAACCGCGTTCGGCTGTGCTGGTGCGGCTGGAACACGCAGATCAGCCGCCGCGGGTGCTCGCTTTCTCGCAGCGCGTGAAGTGTCGCGGTGATCTCGCTGGGGTGGTGCCCGTAATCGTCGTAGATGACGACCTCACCGTCGCCGACTGGCCGCCGGCCGAGACGCTGCATCCGCCGGTCGAGGCCGCCAAACGAGTCGAGCGCCGCGGCGATCCGCGGCCACGGGGCGCCCGCCGCTCGGGCGAGGACGGCCGCCGCGGACGCGTTGAGCGCATTGTGCTCGCCAGGCATCACGTTGGTCCACCGCGCGAGCGTCGTCGTCCGGTCGTGCAGCGTCACGGATCTCGTGGCGGGCTCGTAGGCGACCCGGTAGTCGGCGGCCGGGTCGAAGCCGAATGTCTCGACGGCGCAGGTCAGTCCGGCCGTGACACGCCGGCGGTGTGCGCCGTCGTGGGCGATCAGCAGCCGGCCTGACTCCGGCAGGAGACGCGCAAATCGGGCGAAGGCCTCGACGATCGCGTCGAGGGTGTGATAGATGTCGAGGTGGTGGATTTCCCGCTGAAGTCGCACTGTTGTGGCGGTCATATGACTCAGATCAGCGAGGAGGTGGCGCTCGAACTGATCCGCCGCCTGCTCAAGAATGCGGCCGATTACGACG
>JBFGEG010000117.1:0-9994 GCA_041580235.1 Phycisphaerales bacterium | reverse complement strand
TCGATGCCGGCGAGTGGGAGTATGGGCGCAATGACGCGATCCTGAACGCGGGGCGAGCACCCCTCATCGACGACAGCGGATGGGCCCTGATCCGCACGAGCGATCAGACACGCACCAGCAACGGCACGCCCCGGGAATCGTCCAGCACGTTCGTTCGTACGGTCACAACGCGTCAGCCCTGGTGACGGATGGCCCGATTTGCCCCCAATCCGTCGGATTCGGGGGATCGAGAGATTCTCGTGCGTCGTGGGCCCGTGGGGTCGACTTCAGGGCTGACCCTTGCGACGACATCGGCCGTGACGCGGCAAAACCGCAGGCTCCAACGGCAGGAGCCTTCCTACAGCTAACATCTTGTGGGTTACGCAGTTGTCCTTGACACGGCTGCGCGGCATTGGGATACTTGGGCCATCCGGGGAACGGCTGAAATTCTCCGGTGCACCGGTGAGGCGCTGAGTCAATCCTGGAGCAGTTTGCTCGCGGCAAGGGTTCCAAGAGGGGGCTGCAAAGCATGCCGACCACCACGAAGAAAGACCTGATCGATCGAATCGCCGAGGAGACCGACCAGAAGCGGACCGCGGTCAAGAAGACCGTGCAGAGCTTCCTGGACAATGTCATCGAGGAGCTGAGCCGCGGCAACCGGCTGGAGTTCCGCGATTTCGGCGTCTTCGAGATTCGAAAGCGGGCGCCGCGCGTTGCGCAGAACCCCAAGACCCTCGAGCGCGTCCCGGTCCCGGCCAAGAAGACGGTCAAGTTCAAGGTCGGTCGCCTGATGAAGATTGCTCTCGAGGACAAGGCCGTCGAAGCGGTCAGGCAGCAAAACCGCATGAGAGTGCCGGTGATCAGCGAGTGAGGTTATCCTGATCGCGGTCCGCCGGGGGAAGACGGTACGGGAACAACGGTGGATCAACTGACGCGTGTGTCCTCCCGCTGGCGGTAGGCGGGAGCCCGAGGTGCATTCATGACCACGACTCCCACCACCGGTTCGACCCAGGAAATCATGACGACGGGCCGAGGGGCGCGTGACCGCGATCCACAGCGGGTGGCGCGGCTCCTGGAGCAGCTTCCGCCACACGCCATCGAGGCGGAGATGTGCCTGCTGGGATCGATCCTGATCGAGCCGCGGGTTCTCGGTGACGTCACGTTCATCATCAAGGACGGCTACGACTTCTACAAGCCGACCAACGGCGCGATTTACGACGCCTTGATCGAGCTGTATGACAGGAACGCGTCCGTCGACATCGTGCAGCTCAACCAGCTGCTCATCGATCGTGACATCCTCGGGTCCGTCGGCGGCCAGGGGTATCTCGTCGAACTCGCCAGCTGCGTGCCGACCGCGGCCAACGCGAATCACTATGCCCGCCTCGTGCGCGAGAAGGCGATGATTCGAAAGCTGATCGAGGAGGCGGGCGCCATTCTGACGGAGGCATACAAGACTCGTGATGACGCGTCGTCGATTCTCGACGACGCCGAGCATCGCATCTTCTCGATCGCGGAGCGCTACGAGCACAGTGAAGTCGAGGCGCTCGGGCGTCTCGTGCAGGAGGTGGTGACCAAGCTGCAGGCGAGCGACGGTCGATGCGCCACCGGCGTGCTCACGGGATTCGCCGATCTGGACGAGATCACGGGGGGGTTCCAGCCCGGTGACTTCATCATCATCGCGGGGCGGCCCTCCATGGGAAAGACAGCCGTCGCCCTCAATATCGCGGAAAGCATGGCCATGCGGGGCGACGCGGTGGGTGTCTTCAGCCTGGAGATGAGCAAGCACCAGCTCGTCGAGCGGCTGCTCGCCTCGCGCTCGGGCATCGAGCTGCACCGGCTGCGTCGGATGATGCTCGGCAAGGAGCACTACAGCCGTCTCTTTGCGGCCTGCGGTGATCTTCAGGACGCCCCGATCTATGTCGACGATCTGGCCGCGTCCACGCTCCTCCAGATTCGGGCACGCTCGCGACGCATGGTCGTCAAGCACTCCATCAAGGCCGTGTTCGTCGACTACATCCAGCTGATCACGGCGGGCGGTCGCGTGGAGTCGCGTCAGCTGGAGGTCAGCGAGATCAGCCGCGGCCTCAAGGCGCTGGCCCGCGAGCTGAACATCCCCGTCATCTGTCTCAGCCAGCTCAACCGCTCGCCCGAGCAGCGCGAGGGGCATCGCCCGCGGCTCAGCGACCTGCGTGAATCGGGCTCGCTGGAGCAGGACGCCGACGTCGTGGCCCTGCTGCACCGCGAGGATTACTACCACGCCGGCGACGATGACTACGACCCCTCCAACACCGCCGAGTTGATCATCGCCAAGCAGCGCAACGGTCCGACCGACACCGTGAAGCTCTCATGGATCGAGCGCTGCACGAGGTTCAAGGACTACTCGCCCGCGGTGGCCCCGATCGAGTACGCCGGCGCCTACGAAGAGACGGATGTGGGGGGGGACGTGCCGATCTAGGTGTACCGCTCGGTTCGGTCTCCGGCCGACACTCGCTTTGCTCGTCTGAGCGCTCGGTTCGGCCCGGATCTCAGTCAGAACTCGCGTGTGATGCTGAAGGTCATGTAGGCCAGATACAACGCGAGGAGGATCGCGCCCTCCCAGCGTGTGATCTTGCGGTGCGTGAGCGCCATCGCCATCAGCAGCAGCGTGATCGTGATCATGGAGATCAGGTCCCACCAGCCCCACAGCGCCGGTAGTGCCACCGGCGTGATCGACGCCGTCGCGCCCATCACGAGCAGGAGGTTAAACACGTTGGACCCGACGATGTTGCCGACGGCGAGATCGTCGTGGCCCTTCATGCTCGCGATGATGGCGGTGGCCAGCTCGGGCAGGCTCGTGGCAAAAGCCACGATCGTCAGCCCGATGAGCGCCTCGGAAAGCCCGATCAATCGTGCAATGTGCACGGCACCGATCTCGCTGAGCTTGCCGCCGGCCGTCAGGCAGCCCAAACCCATCACGAACAACGCCACCGCGACGGTGAGTGACCCCACGGTCTCCGCCTGCGCCTCCTGTCCGAGCTCGATCACCAGCGGATCGGCGGCTTCGCGGTGACCCAGCCGATACCAGCCGACCATGAAGATCACGAACCACGACAGCAGCACCACCCCGTCCCACCGGTCGAAGGCGAAGCCCGCCTGCCGGTTCCAGGGCCAGGGGAAAGCCAGGCCGGCCATCACCACGGAGACGACGATCAGCCAAGGCAGCTCGTTGCTGACCACTCGCCCGTGGACCACCAGGGGCCTGAACAGGGCCGTCAAGCCGAGGATGAGCCCGATATTGGCGATGTTCGATCCGACGATGTTGCCGAAGCTCAAGTCGCTGTGGCCCCCGGCCGCCGCGATCACGTTGAACGCGAGCTCGGGAGCGCTGGTCCCGGCGGCAACGATGGTCAGCCCCACGACGAGACTGGACATCCCCAGCCGGCGGGCGATCGTGACCGACCCCTGCACGAGCCAGTTGCCGCCCAGCAGCAGCACGGTGACGCCGATCACCAGGATGACGACGGCCCCCAGCGGGTTCTGGGCGATGCGCTCGAGTAGCTGGAGCATCGGGGCCGGATTGTACGGGCCCTCTCAGGACCGCATCGACCAGGCGCCCCGTCATGGCGTGCCTCGTACACTGGGCGGCCGGGAGAGGCGAAGGACCATGAGCTTCCACGTATGGCTTCAACGCCCGAAAAGACAATTGAAGCGACCCTTCAACGGGCGGCGGAGGGCGACGAGACGGCCTGGCGACGCATCGTCGACACGTATTCCCCGCGGGTGTTCGGCCTGATCCGTGCACAGTGCGGCAACAGCGACCTGGCCGAGGAGATCACACAGTCCACGTTCTGCACCATCGTGGAGCGGATCGGCAGATATACGGAGCGGGGCCGCTTCGAGTCCTGGCTCTTTCGGATCGCGATGAACCGGCTCCGCGACGAGATGCGTCGCCGCAAGCGGCAGGCCCGGCCCGTCGAGAGCGAGGCCCTGGTGGGCCTGGCCGGGGCCGCCGAGGAAGACCCGATCGCCTCGCCGGCGTCCGGGCAGATGAAGGCCCTGGAGGCCGCCCTGGCCCGCTTATCGGAGGCCGACCGCCGGATTGTCCATCTGCGGCACTTCGCCGGCCTCAGCTTCGCCAGGATCGCCGAGGTCCTGGGAGAGCCCCTGGGGACCGTCCTGGCCCGGCAGCACCGGGCCCTCAAGAAGCTGCGACAGCACATGGGAGAGGAGGACCTGCAATGAACGGGCCCACGGGGCGTTTGACGACCGGAATGACCGATTCCTCCGATCAGTACCCGATCCTGCCGGGGCCGGGGTTGCCCTCCGAGGGCGATCCGGAACTGGCTCAGATCGAGGCCGCGCTGTTCCGCATGGCCCGCCGCCGGCACGCCCCGGCGGGCCTTGCCGGCCGTGTGTTCGATGCCTCGGTGGGGCTCCTGCCGGCGCGCCGGCCGCGACGTGCCCGCCTCTTCAAGCTGGAGCCCGTGAGCTTCGGCTCCGTGTGGGGCCGGCTGGCGCTGGCCGCGTCGATCGCCGTGGCCTTCGTCGTGGCCATCCGGTCCATGCCCCAGGAGCGGCCCCGTTCGCCGCTCTCGCAGGCCGTGGAGCTGGTTCTGCTGGAATCGGCGGGCGCCGCCCCGGCGGACCTTCAGGGACTCTGGCGTTTCGAGGATCCCCGTTACGGCGCGGTCGAGAGCCTGCTGGTCACCCGCGACATGACCTTCCGCGACCTGTCGGGCGACCTCGCTCGGCTCGCCGAAGACCTGGAGATGTGACGCATGGCCCGCACCGCTGACATCACCATCTTCGGCACCGCGATGGTCCTGGCCGGGATCCTCGCGATCCCGTCGTTCATGCACCAGAGCGCCGAGTCGGCGCCGGTGGTCGCCGAGCCGCTGCTGCCCGTCTCGGCCGCGTTGGCCATGGCCCAGCCCACGGCCACGTCTCCGTCGATCGACCGGATACGCCAGCGTGTCGGCGCCGCCGACACGCTGAGCCCCGAGCTCATCGCGCAGTGCCTGGAGGTCGCCCGCGACGTCGATCCGGAACTGGCCGACCGTCTTGAGACGATCCGCGAGACGAGATCCGAGCAGGACCTGGCCCGCGCCATGCGCAACGCCCGGCACCTCGTCGGTCTCGCCCAGCTCAAGACGGAAGATCCTCAGCTCTATGACGTCAAGGTGAAGTCGCTGCAGCTCGACGCCCAGGTCGATCGCCTCGTCGATGCCGTGGTCGTCTCCCGGCAGCTCTCCGGGGCCCCCGCCGCCGAGCTCGAGGATCAGCTCAACAAGCTGGTGACCCGGCAGGTGGGCTACTCGCTCATCGCCCGAGGCATGTATCTGCGGCGGCTCAGCGATCACGTCAACGGGCTGCGGGAGCAGCTCGAGCACGACGCCAACCCGGCGAACTTCCAGGCGGCCGTGAAGAGCCGCATGCAGGAGCTGCTGGAGCGGGCCGACGAGGCTCGATAGCGCTGCTTCGGCGCATCATTGGGCGCTCGCTGCGGCCGACTGTCGGCCCGGAGGGCCGTACGAAACGCGGGAGCTGCTACCATGACCCCCTCATGGCGGCCTCGCCCACCGGTCGAACTCCACTTCGGCCCCGCCGCCGACGTTCGCGGCCCGGCCGCATCATGGGTCTGGTCGGGGCCGCGACTCTGCTGGCGATCACCTTCGCGTGTCTGCTGACGTTGCCGTACACGCTGGGCACGCCCGGCGACGACTCCGGGCCGGCCGCGACAAGTCCGCGGCGCTACGAAGCCACCAATCTGCAGCTGGCCCTTCTGCCCCCGGCGTGGGCCGCCCACGCACCGGACGAGCGTGATCGCCGCGCGCAGGCCGAGCGTGACCTCGGCCGCACCGTGAGGTTTCCGCTTGGAAGCGATCGGCTCGGACGTGATCTCCTGGCGCGATGCCTGGCCGGCGGGGGGATCAGCCTCGGGATCGGCCTGTCGGCGGCGGCCATCGCCGTTGTCATCGGCACCGTGTACGGGACCGTGGCCGGCGCCCTTGGCGGCCGCGTCGACGCGGTCCTCATGCGTCTCGTGGACATCCTCTACGGCCTGCCCGCCGTGCTGCTGGTCGTCCTGCTCGCGGTGGCCGCCGACGGGCTGGTCGAGCGCTCGGGCCGCGACCTCGCACCGGGCCTGCGCCAGCTCGTCAACGTCGTCACGCTGCTGGCGGCGATCGGCGGGGTGAGCTGGCTGACCATGGCTCGCGTCATCCGCGGGCAGGTGCTGAGCCTGCGTCACCAGCCTTTCATGGAAGCAACCCGCGCCATCGGTGTCCCTTTACGACGTCAGTTCACGCATCACCTGCTGCCGAACCTGATGGGCCCGATCATCGTTTATGCCACGCTCACCGTTCCTGCCGCGATCCTGTCGGAGTCGTTTCTGAGCTTCCTTGGCATCGGTGTCAGGGAGCCGTTGCCCAGCTGGGGCAACCTTGCGGCCGACGGCCTCAGCGAGCTCAACACCGTGCGTGTGCGATGGTGGCTTCTGTTCTGGCCGTGCCTGCTGATCGGGGTGACGCTGCTGGCGCTCAACTTCGTAGGGGAGGCGCTGCGGGAGGGGATGGATCCGAAGAACAAGAGCGTGTCGGGCGTCAGGGGTTAGGGATGGACGGACGGGAGTCGGCGCTGCTGGAGATCGAGGACCTTGCGGTTTCGTTTGATGGGGCGCGGGCCGTGGACGGGTTGAGCCTGACGGTCCACCCGCAGCAGACGCTGGCGCTGGTGGGGGAGTCGGGGTGCGGCAAGTCGGTGACCGCAATGACGGTGTTGCAGCTGATCCCGCGGCCGCCGGCTCGAATCGACCGCGGTGCGATCCGCTTCGAGGATCGCGACCTGCTGGATCTCCCGGAGAAGGCCATGCGCCGGGTGCGCGGCGGTGAGATCGCCATGATCTTCCAGGAGCCGATGACCAGCCTGAACCCCGTCTTCACCGTCGGCGACCAGATCCTCGAGGCGATCCGGCTGCATCAGGACGTGGATCGCGAAGGGGCGGCCGCGATCGCGGTGACCGCCATGAGCGACGTCGGCATCCCCGACCCGAAGCGCCGTCTGAAGGCCTATCCGCACGAGCTCTCCGGCGGCATGAGACAGCGGGTGATGATCGCCATGGCCCTCGCCTGCCGGCCGAAGCTCCTGCTTGCCGACGAGCCGAGCACGGCCCTGGATGTGACGATCCAGGCCCAGATTCTCTCGCTGCTCAAGACGCTGCAGCGTGAAAGGGGCATGGCCCTGCTGCTGATCACCCACGATCTAGGCGTGGTGGCGGAGAACGCCGACGTCGTCTGCGTGATGTTCGCCGGGCGGGCTGTCGAGTACGCGACCGTCACCGACCTGTTCACGAAGTCGCACCACCCGTACACGCGGGGGCTGCTCGCCTCGATTCCCAGCCTCCGACGCGCCCGTGACCGGCTGACCACCGTTGACGAGGTCGTCGGCGACCCGAACGAGTTCCGAAAGCTGCCCGGCTACGAGAGCGGGGTCGTGCCGTGGTGGCCGACGATGCCGCCTCCGGCGGGGCTGGCCGAACCGCCCTCCGACGCCGAATCGGTACTCTATGAGATCGAGCCGAACCATTGGGTCGGCTGCTGGCGGACCGAGCATGTCGAGCACCACGCCTCGCGCCGCCCCGACATCTGCGCCGAACGGTAAAAAGGGTGCTTGCACACGCACCAATCTGAGGAGATTCCCGTGCATCGAAAGACGATCCACACACTGCTGACCCTCACCGTCCTTGGCATCGCGTGCGGCACGCACGCCGAAGTGCCCGCGGACTCACCCGTGCGTGACGCGTTGATCCGCGCCGACGACGGCGTCCGGCGCATCGTCGCCGTTCCCGCCAATCAGCGCACCTTCGAGAACACCATCGTGGCCCTTGACGATGTGCTGGCTCGGCTGGAGCTGGATACCAACGTGCCGATGTTCCTGGCCTACGTCTCCACCGATTCCGCTCAGCGCGAATCCGGCCAGCGGGCCGAGGAGGATGTCACCAACTGGCTGATCGACATGCAGAAGCGGGAGGACCTGTATCGGGCGATCAGGGAGTTCGCCGACCGCAAGCCGACGCTCTCCGGCGAGCAGAAGCGCCTTCTCGATCACACGCTGCGTGACTTTCGCCGCGCGGGCATGGCCCTGTCGCCCGGAGCACGCGAGGAGCTCAAGTCCATCCAGAAGGAGATCACCCGACTCAGCATCGAGTTCGAGAGAAACATCCGCGAGGATGAGACGCTCGTTCCGCTCACGCGCCAGGAGCTGACTGGTCTGCCGGACGAATACTTCGACAACCCGAACCTCAAGCGGGTGGGTGACATCTACCTCATCGGCATGTCGTATCCGCAGTTCATCCCGATCCAGGACTATTGCGACAACGAGACGACGCGCAAGAAGGTCTGGCTGGCATACAAGCGCCGCGGCGGCACTCGCAATGTGCGTGTGATCGAGAAGATTCTCGAGCTTCGGGCCGACGCGGCGCAGCGTCTGGGCTACGCGCACGCGGCCGATTTCGAGATCGAGATCAGGATGGCCAAGAACGCCGACACCGTGAGGACCTTCTACGAGGAGCTGCGGCCGCTGGTGCGGGCCAAGGCGCTGGCGGACTATCAGGAGCTCGTGACTGCGAAGCGCCAGCACACGGGTGACCGCGCGGCGAAGCTCTACCCATGGGACTCGTCCTTCTACATCAACCGACTCAAGAAGACGAGGTACGCCGTGGACTCGGAGAAGGTCCGCGAGTACTTCCCGCTCGACCGCGTTCTCGACGGCCTCTTCTCGATCACCCAGAACCTCTACGGCCTCGAGTACCGCGACGTGACGGGCGCGGAGCCCGATCTCTGGCACGAGGACGTGGTCGTCTACCAGGTCTGGGACACCAACACAAACGAGATGCTCGGCAAGTTTTACCTCGATCTGCACCCGCGTCAGGGCAAGTACAACCACGCTGCCCAATGGGGCCTGGCCCAGCACAAGGTGTGGTCCAACGGTGACGTCACGACGCCGGTGGCGGCGCTGGTGTGCAACTTCCCCAAGGCCACGGCGGACCGGCCGGCTCTGCTCACTCACGATGACGTGGAGACCTTCTTCCACGAGTTCGGCCACTGCCTGCACACGATTCTCAGCGAGTCGAACTACTACCGGTTCGGAGGCACGTCGGTCGAGCGCGACTTCGTCGAGGCACCCTCGCAGATGTTCGAGAACTGGATCTGGGACGCCGACGTCCTGCGGACGTTCGCTCGTCACTACCGGACCGGCGAGCCCTTTCCCGATGACCTGCTGGAGGGCATGATGCGGGCCCGCCATCTCGGCTCCGGGATGCTGGCGGAGCGGCAGTTCTATTACGGCCTGTTCGACTTCACGTGCCATACGACGCCGGGTGGGCAGGTAGACACGACGCAGCTCGCCCTCGACCTGTGGGACCCGGACAGTGAGAACGTCGAGCTGTACGACCCGGTTCCCGACACGTTCTTCCACGCCGCGTTCGGTCATCTCACCGGCTACCAGGCGGGCTATTACGGCTACCAGTGGTCGCTCGTCTACGCGTGTGACATGTTCCAGCGATTCAAGGAGCTCGGCATGCTCTCGCCCGAGGCCGGCGCCTACTACCGCCGCAAGATCCTGTCCCGCGGCGGCTCGCTCGACGGTCTCGACCTGGTGAAGGACTACCTCGGCCGGGATCCGAGGATGGAAGCGTATCTGGAGCACCTGGGGCTGGAGCCGGCGGCTGTTACGCGGTACTAGTTAGAGCGCTCCGTACGGCCCTCTGGGCCGACACTCGCTTTCGTACGGACCGCCGGATTCGATCCGGCGGTCCTGGGCGGGCGCACAGTGACGCGCTCGGTACGGCCCTTCGGGCCGACACTCGCTTTCGTACGGACCGCCGGATTCGATCCGGCGGTCCTGTTCGTGCGCACAGTGACGCGCTCCGTTCGGCCTCCGGCCGACACTCGCTGGCTGGTTTGAGCGCTCCGTACGGCCCTCTGGGCCGACACTCGCTCCAGTACGGACCGCCGGATTCGATCCGGCGGTCCTGATC
>JBFGEG010000116.1:0-10336 GCA_041580235.1 Phycisphaerales bacterium | reverse complement strand
GTGCGGAACACTTCCGCCGTCCGGCCTCCGATGTCATATTCCGCGATCTGTCCCGCCGCCCGGGCCTGTTCAAGCGCTTCCGGCAGGCTCAGGACCCGACCCGCCGGGATGCCGAGCGCGTTCAACTCGGTCTCCCACGTCGCGGCGGGACGGGCGCGCAAGACCGTCTCGATCTCGGCATTCAGCGCCCGGCGGTTCGCCTTCCGGTCGGCGCGGGTGCGAAACCGGGGATCGTCCGTCAGATGGCCAAGCCCGAGATGCGCCGCCAGCGCCTCCCATTGCTCCTGCTTGTTGGCCGCGATGTTGAGCGGGCCGTCGGCGCAGGCATAGGCGGCCGACGGCGCGGAGGTGAGGTTTTCGTTGCCGGCGGGCACCGCCTCGACGCCGGCCACCAGCCAGTTCGACACGGCCCAGCCCATCGTCGCCATCAGCGCGTCCCGCATCGAGATGTCGATGCCGGCCACCGATCGCGCCGCGCCGTCGCCCCGGGTCCGGCGTTGCGTCACCCACGGTTATGTCGTGTTGTTTCTCGCCCTCGCCGGCGTGGGTCTGCCGTTCGTGCTCGACAACGCCGCGACGTATCCGGGGCGGGTGCTCGTGCCCACCCTGCTGATCGTGATGGGGTTTGTCACGATTGCCGTGACGCCATCGGCATGGTGGGGGCGGCTCAGCCCCAGGCTCCGCGCGGGGCCGTCGTGGCTGCGGGCCGTGGCGCTGGCCGCGGCGCTTCTCTTGGGCCTTCACTTCGCTCACCACACGCCGGATTCGTTTGTCAGCGTCCTGTTGTATCTCCTGTTGCCGGGCGTGCTGGTGCTGGCCTGGTCGCGGGTGTGGGATCGTGTGCAGCCGATGCTGCTGATGCTGCCGGTCCTCGGTGCCGGCGTCGTGCTGTTCGCCTTTCAGGTGGGGCAGCGTCAGGTCGTGCGGCCGCGGGCGAGCTGGGGCGACCCGACGATCTTCGCCACGCTCATGCCGACGGCGGCTCCCTACATCGGCCCCGGCGGGCGGCTCCGCCCAAACGTGGATGTGCTCATGAGCTCGAAGGAGCGATCCCAGGGGGCGAGGATCATCACGAACTCGAACGGGTTTCGCAATGCCGAGCAGGTCACGCCAACGCCGGCTCCGGGTGAGCTGCGTGTGCTGAGCCTGGGCGATTCGATGTCCATCGGCATGCAGATCGACCAGGACGAGTTCTTCGGCGCCCGTCTGGAGGCCGCGCTCGGGACCGCCCTGGCACCTCGCCAGGTCACCGTCCTGAACGCCGAGATCTCCGATCCCGCCTACGGGCTGTTCTATCTGCAGCGGCACGGGCTCGGCTACCGTCCGTCACTGGTCATCTTCGGCCTCTGCGGCAACGACATGATGCAGGCGGAGGACTTCTGCGGGCCGGACAAGCGCTTTCACCTGCTGCCGACGGGCCAGATCGCGCCGAACCCCGACTTCAATCCGAAGCTCCCCCGCGCGGTCAGCCGGTACCGAGACTTCGCCTATCCGGCGGTGTCCACGCGGGCGCTCGCCGACGCGGACATCGGTCCCGTGCATCGTGAGCTGAGCAAGAACCTGGACAAGCTCGCCCGAAGCGCCCGGAAGGTCATGCGGAAGTTCGGCGAGTTCCGTCTGGTGCGGGCGCTGGGAGCGGGCCTGGGGCGGCGATCGCGTCCCGCCCTGATGTACAGCTACGCGCACGCCTTCGAGCGGGAGGACGGCCGGATGCGGCTCATCGACGGCACGGCCAACCTCGGCGGCTTCTACAAGGCGGAGTCCGCGGTGGTGCAGCGCATGTTCACCCGTCTCTTCGAGATCCTCGCCGCGATGGATCGCAGTGCCCGCGAGGCCGGATCGCGTCTGGTGGTCGTGCTGCACCCCCAGCGCTTCCAGGTGAATCCTGCCGACTGGGCGGTCATCCGCGACTACTGGAACCTCGACGAGGCCGATTTCGACCTGGGCCGACCCAACCGCCGCATCGCCGCGTTCTGCGAGCAGCGTGACATCGTCTGCATCGACCTGGTGCCGGCCCTTGTCGCCGCCCGAGACACCGCGCCGCTTTACCTGCCCGACGGCGACATGCACTACAGCCGCGCGGGCCACGCGGTTGCCGCCGACACGGTCGCCGCGGAGCTGCTGCGTCTTGATCTTCGGTGAGCGGCGCCGTCGCGCCTCGCATCAGTCGAGAGCCTTCTGCTGGATCCACTGCCGCATCTCGGCGCCGATCTGGGGGTTCATTTCGTGCCCGCCCTTGAAGATCAGCAGCTCGGCGTCCACGTTCCGGTCGAGGGCCTCCCGGTACATCTTCTTGATGAGGACGCCCGAGCCCCTGTCCCCTCCGCTGTACAGCAGCGAGCAGGACCCGAGCTCCCTCCAGACCTCGTCGGACCAGTTGCGTTGATACATCCCCCCCTCGTGGATGATCAGGTACCGGAACTGCTGCGTGAACTGCCCGTCGGAGAAGGCCACGAGCGCGGTAAGCGCATTGGCGCCGTTGGAAAACCCGAAGACGACCCGCCGGGCCGGGTCCAGGTTGGGGAGCACCCGCTCCAGCTTCTCCAGCATCGGCTTGTACGAGGACCAGAGCGTGACCGGGTCGAAGCTCCCCTGAGCGAGGTTGCGGGGGTTGCGTGGGAAGGGAAGGGCGGTGGCCACAAAGCCGAGCCCGTCGGTGAGGCGGTTGGGCCGGTCGCTGCCCGTCCCCCCCCCGAAGCTGATATAGAGCGGCCATTGCCGGTTGGGGGAGTAGTTGTCAGGCAGGACGACCCGCATCTGCATCAGCCGGTAGTCCTTCTTGATCGTCGGTCCGAGCTCGGGGAACTTCAGAAGGAAGGTCCCGCCGGGCACGAGCTGCCGGCGGATCTCGGCCATCTCGGAGGCATCGATGTCGCGCAGCCGCGACTCGTAGCCGCTGACGGGGACGTACTCGTGGCCCTGGGACAGGAGCATCCGGGCGCGGCTCCAGTCCTTTTTCCGCAACGCAGTCTTCCACGTCCTGTCGAACACCGGCGCGGCGAGCCCGGGGTCGTGCTCCAGCGCACGGATCAGGTACACGTCGTAGAGGGCGTTCTGAGCAGGCCGGTGCCGTTGGGCAAAGAGCTCCAGGTACAAGGGGGCCACGGCCCGGCCCGTTGACGCCTGCAGCTCTCGAAGCGCCTGGCGATCCTCCACCGCCGGCGGACTCGTATCGTCGGCAAGCGGGACCTGAAGAGCGAGAGCCTGGCGGTTGCGCGGATCGACGAAGCTGACTTCGTCGACGAGGCGGCGTGCCTGCTCGTTGAGGTTTCGTTCGGAGCACCATGCGGCGAGGCCGGCCAGCTCGTTGGCGATCTGCTCCTTCAATTCCTGCTCCTGTCGATCCGGGGCGGAGGCTCCCGCCGCCGCCGGCCTGTCTCCCGGTGTCCCGGGCGTTCCTGGGGCTGCGGGGGCTCCGGGCGCCGGTGCGGGAGCGGCCACGGGGGCCTGCCCGGAGATGGGCGAGCAGGAGCACATCAGCAGCATGACGATCCAGGCGAAAACAGGCTTCATGTCGTCCTCTCCGTCTACGCGAAAGGAGTGTAGCCTCTTGGGAACACACCGCCGACCTCGCGGTCGGCATCGTGGCGGGAGGTTTCGAATGGCTGACGGACGATTGCCGGGATGAAGCGTCTGCGCACGTGGCTGCGGCGGCTGGCCTGGGCCGTCGGGGTCCCGGCCCTGCTCGCCGTGCTCGTCTACCTGACCCTGGGGACGACCCTGGCCCGATACATCATCGTGCGCGCCCTCGAGAAGCGCGGTGTGACCGTGACAAGCCTCCGCGTTGACAGCGTCCACTCCAACGCGCTGCGTCTCTCCGGTGTCGATCTCGGCCCCGACGCGTGGCTCACGGCGCGATCAGTGGAGGTCACCTATACGCTCGGCGCCCTTCTTGACGGGCGTGTCCGGGAGGTCGTCGTTCGCGACGGCGTCTGGACCGAGCGCGTCGTCGGCGACGCCGCGGCCCGGACGCGGCCGCGGTCGGCTGCGCTGCCGGGCGGCAGTGCCGACCTGCCCTTCGATCGCGTTGAGCTGGAGTCCTGCATCCTGAGGCTGGCGCTCGATCGCGACACCTACGATCTGCGCGTCGACGGCGCTCTCGACCTCGCGACGGACCCGAACGCCGTGGACATGACCGTCGTCCTGGCGCCGGTGACGGTGGCGGGCGAGCGCGTCGAACGTGCCGTGCTGGAATTGCGCGGCACGGACACGGGTGTCGGCTACAAGGCTTCCGCCGAAGGCGAGACGTGGCAGGCGCAGGTGAGCGACGGCGAGCTCCCGGGGCTGGCGAGGTTGCTTGCACGAGAGACCGGCTGGCGCACGGAGTGGTCATGGCAGCTGGCCGGTCGGGTGCCGCCGCCGTGGCGCGCCGCGTTGCGGGGTCTCGATCTCGCCGGCGGCAACGAGACGCGTCTTGGCGGCACGGCCGTGTTCGAGGCGGGAGACCCCTGGCGTGTCGGCGTGACGCTGTCGCCCGCTGATCCGCTTATCCTGGTCGGCAGAGCCCTCACGGGAACAGTGCACGCCGCCGGCGTGTCCTTTGAAGCGAGCAGCCTCGATGCGCTCGAGGGAGAAGTCACGGTGAGAGCCGACCTGGCCATTCCGGATGCCGCGCTGCGTCTGACCGGCGCCAAGGCAACCGTTCCCTTCACCGTGCGTCGGGCCGCCGGCACGCCGCCGCGGACCGCCGCGATCGGGTCCGGACGCTTCTCGGTCGAGCGCGTCCGTCTCGGTGACCGCCGCTTCGGGGGCGTATCCGGCACGCTGACGCAGACCGATGACGAGCTGACGGTCCGCGGGGCGTGGCGGGCGACGGACGCCGCCGAGCTCGATGTCGCCGTGACCGCCTCCATCGCCGAGCAGCCGGTTCGCGTCGAAGTGCTCCTGCAGGGGCCGCCGTTCGTCGTTCGTGACCCGGCGGGCCTCGCGCGGCTGGCGCTGGGCGCCGACGCGGGAGACTGGCGGCTGGGCGGGACCATCGGCCTCGACGGCCGACTGACCCTGGTCGGCGATGACCTGGACGCGCGGCTCGAGGTGCGGATCGTCGACGGCTCCCTGGCCAGCGCCGCGAGGGGGATCGAGATCGGCGGCCTGGAGGCCGAGATCGGGGTGAGCGGCCTCGCGCCGCCGGTGACCACCCGCCCGCAGCGTCTCACCTTCGGCCACGGTCGAATCGGCAAGTTGCCCCTGACGAACGGTCACGCGACGCTGAGCCTTGCCAAAGACGGAACACTCGCCGTTGAGAGCCTCGGCTGGCGGATGGGCGAGTACGGGGAGTTCCGCGCCGCGCCGTTTGTGCTGGCGGTCAAGAAGCCCGCGTTTGCCACCGAGATCACGGCCAGCGGGATGGCGCTGGGACCCTGGCTGGCCCTGTTGACGAGCGATCGGGTTCGGGCCGAGGGCTCCGTCCACGGGTCGCTCGAGCTGAGATACGACTCCACTCGATCGGATCGCCCGATCACCATCGGGGCGGGGCTGCTCGAAGCGCAGCCCGCGACGGGGTGGGTGGTGATCGGCGATGAGAAGCAGCTGCGGGCGCTGCTGGAGGCGAGCGATCCGCGGTTCCGAAACCGGAAGTTCTCCGACGATGTCGGCGACCGGATCGTCGCGGCCCTGCAGGACTTCTCGTTCACGACACTGCGGCTTCGCTTCCTCGATGACAAACAGGGTACGCTTGTCCGAATCGAGCTCGCGGGCAGGGGTCGCCGCGGGGCCGAGCCTCTCGAGCTTGGCAGCCTGACCTTGAACGTTCGAGGGTTTGACGAGTACCTGTACCTGGCGGTTATGCTGCAGAAGGAGCTCGGACCATGAACAGGCTCTTGAAGACGATTCCAGTCTGGGCGCTGGCTCTGCTCGCGGGATGTCACGCGACCGTGCAGCACAAGGTCGAGCCCATTCACATCACGCTCGACGTCAACCTCAAGGTGGATCGTCAGCTGGACAACTTCTTCGCCTTCGAGAGCGAGATCGAGGACGAGGTGCTCGCGTCGGAACCCGACGCGACCGGCGCGAAAGGAGGGCCTTCGCGATGAGACGGACACGAGTCATGATGATCTCGGCCCTGCTCGTGCTGGGCGGTCTCGGAGCCTCCGCCACGGCGAGCGCTCAGGACTCCCTCGATGCGCTCCAGCAGCGATTCAAGGAGCGCTATCGCGACATCTTCGAGCAGAAGCGGGACGGAAAGGTCGGCGAGACGTTTGACGGCTACGTGGCTCTCGTGGCCGAGGTCTATCGCGACGATGGGCTCGACGCTCTCCTCAAGAGTGAGAATCGCGACCGCGACAAGCTCTACGAGCTCATGGCCAAACAACTGAGAGAGTCGCTTTCCGAGCAGGAGCGCAAGGCGGTCACGCCGGTGATCATTGCCCTGCGCAACGCGGTGCGCAACTTCCAGAACGCCAAGCCCGCCGAGTACCTCAAGATGTCCGACGGTGTCTGGGTTCAGAAGAGAAACGAGATTGCCTACGGGCAGATCCTCGAGCTGAAGCAGGAGGGCATGATCGGCGAGACGGCCGGGGGTGAGCTGGCCGTACGCACTGGAGACGTCGCGGTCGCCAGGCTCATCGAGCAGGAGAACGACCGCCGCCGCATGCTCTACGAGAAGATCGCGAAGGCGGGTGGGCAGCCGGTCGAGGCGGTGGCCGAGAAGCGCGGCCGGGAGCTCTTCAAGGCGGCGCGTCCCGACGACTGGCTTCTGACCAGCGGCAACCGGTGGATTCAGACAAAGGACCGTTAGGTCCGGCCGGGCCCGCACTCCGGGTCCCGGTAATCGTGACCGTTCGGCTGCAGAAGACTCAACAGGCCGACGATGAAGTCGGTGGCATGGTTCAGCTTCTGTTCAGGTCGATGTCGGTCGTGCTGGTCGTTCTCGGACTGTACATCGTGATCACGGGGCAGCGGCGCAGCGGCGCGCATCCGTCGTGCGGCGCCTGCGCCGGCGACCTGTCGGGGACGCTGGGCAGCTCGCCATCCTGTCCGGGCTGCGGGGCGGCGCTGGCCACCACGGGCATCGTCCCGCCCGGTCACCGGGGGCAGCCGCGGGCGGGCCTGCTCGGGCTGCTCGCTGCCGGAGCGGGGCTCTGTGACTGGATCATCGGCGTCTGCCTGGCGTGGGCGGCGGCCTGCTAGGCAACGCCATTGAAGGAGCGACCGCAATGGACATCATGGGCGGAGCGGTGGCGGGTGCGGCGATCATCGCCCTTGGGTTCCTCCTGGCCGTGGGCTTCGTCTCGCTCGGGCTGGTCCTTCACTCCGCGGCCCGCGGAAGGCGGCGTGCCCACCCGGTCTGCCGGGCCTGCAGCTCCCCCCTGTCGCACACGCTGATGGAACACGACTGCCCCGGATGCCAAATGCCCCTGGGCCGGGCCGGCACGCGTGCGGTCTTCGAGCCGCCGCGATGGGCGATGCTGATCGCGTCGGTGCTCCTGATCGTGCTCGGTCTTCGCTTGCCGTGGTGGGTCATGAGCGCGATGTCATAGCCGCCCGGTCTCGGAAGGATGTTCATGAACACGACGCTTCTGAAACGCTCCGTCGGGCTCGCCGTGATCAGCGCGATCGCCGTCGGCGGCCTGGCCTGGGCCTGGACGGCCGAGGGCCTGGACTTCGACTGCGACGGTCTCTTCCCACCGCCCTTCGTCACCATCACGCATCGTGACCACAAGTTCGACGACCTCCGGTACTCACAGACGATCTTCGTGTGGGGCGGCGAGCTGCCGCGCAAGGAGCTGCCCGAGTGGTTCGAGCAGCAGCGCGAGCAGCGCGAGCGTGACTGGCTGGCTCACTCGGCGAAGGGCAAGACATTCACCGTCACCAGGGCGCTGTACCGCTACGGCCGGGACCATGGCGGCCGCCCGCCCGCTCATGCGGCCGCCCTGGTCGCCGAGGGCTACCTGGAGCCGTCGGACCTGATCGCCACCGGCAGCGCGACGGTGCCGAACCGCATCCTCGTCGGTCGCAGCACAACGCTGGAGCGGCTGCCCGCCCTCGAAACCGAGCAGCAGCAGCGGGCCGTGGACGAGGCGATCGCGGAACTACCGGAGGGGACCGTCGCCCACCGGCTCGGTGACTTTGTCTTTACGTATCACGGCATGGTGTTTGAGGCGGGGCCGAAAGAGAGCCTGCCGATCGTCGTCCTCGCGCTGGCGCCCGAGTACAACCGCCCGCCGACCTCGAAGGCCGGGATCATGATCGGCCATCTGCGATCGCTGTTCGTGCTGCCGTCGACGTACGATCCGACCCGGCGGCGCGGCCTCGAGTGGGAGAACAAGTCCCGGCAGCGCGCCGGTCTGCCCCCGCTTCCCGATCCCTTCAGGGTGCGGCACCTCAGGCCGGCCGTCGTTGAGGTGACCACCGGCGACTGACTGTTCGCGCCGTCAGGCAGCCTCGCGGGTGCCGGTCCCCGGGCGCACCGAACCGGCCGTGTCGGCCTCGGGTCTGCGCCGGCGGGCCAGCATGACCAGCGCGACGATTCCCCCCGCGGCGACCACGAGCAGGGGCACGCCGATCAGGGGCCGGTAGGTCAGCCAGCCGACGGCGATCGTCGTCAGGGAGACGGTCGCCGTGAGAAAGAACGCGATGGTCCCGGTCCCCAGCCGTACCAGGCTCCCCAGCAGCGGGAGCACGTCGGCCAGAACGCCCAGCGGGGCGAAGATCAGCGCAAAGCCGATGAACAGCCCGATCGTGCCTGCCCCCCGCAGGATCCAGGTGAGTGTCGTGTTCTGCGTCTGGAGACGGCCGAACATCGCCTCGCCGCTGTGCGTGCCGGCACGGATCTCGAAGACCTCCGACCCGGAGGGACCGGTCCAGGGCTCGAGCGTCGTGCCGCGCTGCACCCCGATCACCGAGACCGCGCCCGGATCGACCACCGACCAGCCGATGCGGACATCACCGATCTGCGGGTCGCCGGGATCCGGCGGGCGCTGCGGGTCAACGCTGAAGTACAGCAGGTCGCCCATCGCCGCGTACCGCGGGTCGTCGGGGACCGGGGGCCCGATCGGCCGGAACTCCGACAGCTTCGAGACAAGCCCCTGCGGCAGCTCGAAGGCCTCGACCGTCACCTCGCGGGCATTCTGCGTCTCGGAGCGGAAGGGCATGTCCACGGGGTTGCGGTGCCCCTCGGGCTGCCGGAACGACGACGACCGGATGGGCTGCTCGGACCACGTCTTCTCATAGCGGTAGGTCGTCTTCGTCTCGGTGCCGCCGCCGATCTTGTTGCGGGTCTCGGTGTCCTTGTCCTCGGTCCACTGGAACATCTCGACGCGGCGCCGCAGGCGGAGCGCCTCGGCGGACAGGTCAAAGGAGCGGTCGGCGACCGTCTCGTCGGTGTCGGCATTGCCCGTGAAGTGCACGAGCCGCCCGTCATGGCCGGCATCGACGTGGTCAGCGGCGGCCTGCACGAGTGCGCCGGCGCCCGCGTCGAGGTCCTCTGCCCGCTTGACGGCGCGCCCCTCGTTATAGAACAGCACGCCGACGCCGATGGCCAGCAGCGCCAGCCCGGCCAGGATCCCCTTGAACGCGTTGCCGAGACGCGAAAACCAGCCGGTCCCCGTGACTTCCGTGAACGAATCCTGCGACATGGTCTGTCTCCCCGTCGTTGATGCCAATGCATCGGCCGTCCGGCCGCAGCCGTGCAGTCGCGATCCTTCGAAGCGGACATGTCATACCGCCCGCGCGTCCCATATCAAACTCACCGAAACAGGGCGAAACCCGGGTTGATATCGGGCGAGCGTCGTCTAGCTTGGTCGGGTCCTGGACCGGTCGCGGCCGGGATCCCGCCGAGACGTTGACGAATCACGGCACCCGCCTTGCGGCCGGCCCCGGGAAAAAGGCTGGGTGATCAAGACAGATTGGAGTTTTCGGGACTTCTCGTTGTTCCCTTGAAAAGGAGGGCGCGGACGCAGCATCTTCAAACCAATGCCAGTCAAATCGGCCAAGGAGAATCTGATCTCAAAACCAAGGAGAGTGGATCATGCCAATTGGTAAAGCACTGAGATCCGGCCTGACCGGTCTCTGTACGCTGGTCGTCTGCGCAGCGCCGGTCCTGGCCCAGGACGGCGGCGCAACCCAGTCAATCTACGTACAGGTCTGCACGCCGGAGGGAGCACCGCTGGCAGAAGCCGTGGTGGCTGCCCGCACGGCCGAGGGGATGATGGTCAAGGCCCAGCCGCAGGCGCAGGAAGGCCTACATTACGCGACCGGCCTCGGCCTCAAGACGACGATCGAGCTGCAGCATCCGGTGTACGGCACCACCTTCTCGGAGGTGACCCTGCCCGGCAACGCCCAGGACGTCGTGCTGGAGATCCTCATGGGCAGCGAATACGCCGTGGCGCGGGTCCTC
>JBFGEG010000115.1:0-10374 GCA_041580235.1 Phycisphaerales bacterium | reverse complement strand
GGTGAGGGTACTTTGACTGAGAGAGAGACTGTTACCTTCGCTCTCCCCTCTCCTCCAACGGGAGACGGTTGTCCATGACACGGCAAGGAGCTTCCATGTCTGAGACCGCGCAGGACACCGCGGCCATCGAGTCCGTTCTCCACGAGGAGCGGCACTTCGATCCGCCGGTGGGGTTCTCCCAGTCGATCGGCGGGGCGTACATCGGCTCGATCGAGCAGTACCGCGAGATGTATGACCGCTCCCTCCGCGACCCTGATGGATTCTGGGCGGGGATCGCCGGCGAGCTCGACTGGTTCGAGCCCTGGAGCATCGTCTCGCAGTGGGAACCGCCGGACGCCAAGTGGTTTGTCGGCGGCAAGACCAACATGTGCCACAACTGCGTGGACCGGCAGGTCGAGGCCGGCCACGGCGACCAGACGGCGATCATCTGGGAAGCCGAGCGCGCCGGGTCCGCCGGGCCCGAGATCCGGCGGGTCACCTATTCAGAACTGAAGCGCGAGACGTCGAGGTTCGCCAACGCCCTCAAAGGGCTGGGCGTCAAGAAGGGCGACGTGGTCACGCTGTACATGGGAATGGTCCCGGAGCTGGCCATCGCGATGCTCGCCTGCGCCCGCATCGGGGCCGCGCACTCGGTGATCTTCGGCGGCTTCTCCTCCCAGGCGATCGCCGACCGCGTCGAGGACGCCGGCAGCCGCGTGGTCGTGACGTGCGATGGCGCCTTCCGCCGCGGCAAGATCGTGCCGCTGAAGGACAACGTCGACGCCGCCGCGAAGGCGACCAGCCTCATCGAGACCGTCGTGGTGTCGAAGCGATGCGGCAACGAGATCGCCTGGACGGACGGCCGCGACCACTGGTGGCATGATCTCGTGGCCGATGCGGCCGCTGACTGCCCCTGTGTGCCCATGGACAGCGAGGACATGCTCTTCCTGCTGTACACGTCCGGCTCGACAGGCAAGCCCAAGGGGATCCTGCACACCACCGGCGGGTACATGGTGTACACGTACCTCACCAGCAAGTACGTGTTCAACCTCGTGCCCGATCGCGGCCAGGTCTACTGGTGCACGGCCGACATCGGCTGGGTTACCGGGCACAGCTACATCGTCTACGGGATACTCCCCAACCGCGTGCCGACTCTCATGTACGAGGGCGCGCCGAATTTCCCCGGCGACGACCGGTTCTGGGAGATCGTCGAGCGTCACAAGGTGACCCAGTTCTACACGGCTCCGACCGCGATCCGCGCCTTCATGAAGTGGGGCGACGAGCACCCCCAGAAGCATGACCTGTCAAGCCTCAAGGTCCTGGGCACGGTGGGCGAGCCGATCAACCCCGAGGCGTGGATGTGGTATCACCGAACGATCGGTGGAGAACGCTGCCCGATCGTCGACACGTGGTGGCAGACCGAGACGGGCGGACAGCTGCTCACGCCGCTGCCCGGAGCGACGCCCACGGTGCCCGGCAGCTGCACGCTGCCGTTTTTCGGCATCGACGCCGCGATCGTCAACGAGCAGGGGCAGGAGCAGCCGACCAACGTCGGTGGTCTGCTGGTCATCCGCCGGCCGTGGCCGGCGATGCTGCGCGGGATCTACGGCGACCGGCGACGCTTCATCGACACCTACTTCTCGCGCGTGCCCGGGGTTTATCTCACCGGCGACGGCGCGCGCCGCGACGAGCATGGCTACTTCTGGATCATGGGCCGCGTCGACGACGTCATCAACGTCTCCGGCCACCGACTGGGCACCATGGAGGTCGAATCGGCGCTGGTCAGCCATGACGCGGTCGTGGAGGCCGCGGTCGTGGGCATGCCCCACGACATCAAGGGCACAGGTATTGCCGCGTTCGTGACCCTGGAGAAGGGGCACCGCGCCGGGGCCGGGCTGCGCGACGAGCTGCGCCGGCACGTGGGCACCGAGATCGGTGCCATCGCCAAGCCCGACCTCATCCGCTTTACGGACGCCCTGCCCAAGACCCGCTCCGGCAAGATCATGCGTCGTCTGCTGCGTGACATCGCCGCCGGCACCGACAGCCACCAGGACACGACCACGCTGGAGGACTTCTCCGTCATGGCGCGTCTGCGCGAGAGCGAGAGCGAGGGCGAGTCCTAGCGCTGCCGACTCTCGCTTTCGTACGGACCGCCGGATTCGATCCGGCGGTCTGATCGTGTGCACAGGGTTCGATCCGGCGGGCCGAAGCGCGCGCCCCACCGGGTCGGGCGCTACTCGGAGCCCACGGTGTCGCGGCCGAGGATGCCGTCGATGGTCAGGATGTGGTAGCTGGTATTGGCGAAGTCGTAACCGTCGTTGATGAAGTAGCCATCGTCGCCGAAGGACGTGTCACGGCTCCAGAGACCGTAACCGGTCTGTCGCTCGGCCCGGCGGTCCGACGACATCGCCTCCGAGACGCTCATCATGCGAACGGATCCATCGTAGAAGAGCGTGACCGGTATCGATTGGAAGCTGTGGTTGAAGTAGTAGGGCTCGCAACCAACGAAGGAGGCGTTGCAGGGGACCTTGAGGTTCTGAAGCCAGCGGAACTCCAGCAGATGGGTCTTGAGGCTCGAGTATCTGGCCTGGCCGAACGAGGGCACCTTGTAACCGGTAGGCATGGTCCACGGCTCGGTCCAGAACTCGCCCTCGCCGTTGTCGGCAAAGACCTGGGGCGAGTACAGCGCGGCGACCGAGAGGCAGTAGCTCGAGTAGTTGATCCACATCATGCAGTCGTCGGGACCGAGCCCGCCCTCGGACTTGCCGAGAATGTACTCTCCGGGCATGTCGAAACACTCCTCGATCCGGTCCAGGACGATGCGGTCCTTGGGCGAGTAGTAGACCGGGTCGTGGAATTTCCCGTTGAGATAGTCGTGCAACGGCTTGCGCTGATGGCCGTGCCGGAACCACCCGTGGCCGGCCACCCCGCTGCCGCCCAGCGGCGAGTCCGGGAAGTTGAGCGCTTGAAACCCCGGCACGTTACCGGTGTTGGGGAAGACGCCCCAGGGGCCGGTGTACTGCCCGTTCGACCACGCCCAGCCGACGACCATGGGCGGGTGACCCTCGACGCCGCCGATCGCGCCGTAGATCTTCTCGCTGTAGGTCTGCACGTTGCCGCCGTACAGCCCCAGGTTGTCACGCACGTACGTGACCTGGCGGCCCGCCCAGTCGGCGGCGTAGGTCTGAGCGGCAATGCCCATCTGGCGGAGGTTGTTCTTGGAGACGTTGACCAGGGCGTTGTCGCGGGCCTTCCCGATGGCCGGCAGCAGCATGCCGACCAGCAACGCGATGATCGAGACGACCACCAGCAGCTCGATGATCGTGAATCCCTTGCTCTGACGTGACTTCATGACAGCGCTCCCGACTGCGCACGCCCCGCGGGCGTGACGGCTCGAGCTGGCTGAGAGAGGCAGGGCCCGCCCCGCTATGCGGCACCCCGCGAGTGAACGGCACCCATAGGGTATCAAGCGTCGTCGCCAATGCCAGCGGCAAGGGGCTTCGGGGCGGCAAAACGCGGGCTCAGGAGACCGGGTTGAGGATTCGCGTGCCCTCGCGGGCCGTCAGGCACGCAAACAGAGCGCTCAGCTTCCTGGTCACGGCGCCCGGCTCGCCGGTGCCGATGACGCGGCCGTCCACCGTGGTCACGGCCGCCAGCTCGCCCATCGTGCCCGTGCAGAACATCTCGTCGGCGCGGTAGACCTCGGCCAGGGAAAGGTCTCGTTCGTGGTGGGGGATGTCGTTGGACCGGCAGAGATCGAGCACCGTCGCCCGCGTGATCCCCTCGGGGCAGGCGACGCAGCGGGGCGTGATGATCGTGCCACCGGACGCGATGAACACGTTCGTGGCGTTGGTCTCGGCCACGAACCCGCGGGTGTCAAGCATGAGCGCATCGTCGGCGCCGGCCGCATTCGCCTCGATCTTGGCCATGATCGACGGGATGAGGTTCGCGTGATGGATCTTGGCGTCCAGCACGTCCGGTGGCGGGCGACGCACCGAGCTCGTGATCAGGCTCAGCCCCGAGCTGCCGTAGACCGGCGGCTTGTGCTCGGCGAGGACGATCAGGGTCGCACCCGTCCGGTTGAGCCTCGGATCCATACCCGAGGTGACCTTGACCCCGCGGGTCAGCGTCAAGCGGACGTGGACGCCGTCGGTCATGTCGTTGGCCTCGAGCGTCTTTCGGATCTCTCCGGTGATCTGCTCGTGCGACGGGATGTCCTCGAAGGCCAGGGCGAGCGCCGAGTCGCGCAACCGATCGAGGTGCTCGGTGAGTTTGAACACACGCCCGTCGTAGAGCCGCAGACCCTCCCACACCGCATCGCCGCCCTGCACGGCGGAGTCGAAGGGGCTGATCCCCGCCTCGTCCCGCGCGTAGAGCGTGCCGTTGATGTTGATTCTGATCTCGCGATTGCGTTCGTCGAAGCGTTGGAGCATGTCAGGTCAGCCGGTGCGCGTGCAGCCGCTCGTAGTAGGTCACGCACTCATCGTAGAGGTCCGCCAGCCGCGGGGGGACTGCCTCGGGCTTGGGCACGTACGGCGTGAACGCGGTCGATGCCTCCACTGCATCGTACCAGTGCTTTGCCCAGATCCCGTCGGTCTCGCGGCGCCCCGGAGCCCAGGAGAGCATCGCCTCATCGAAAGCGACGCCCACGGCCCCGCACAGCCGCGACAGCAGCCGGCGAGGGTTGAGCCGCGTGTCCTTCGCGTCCAGCACGGGCGGCGTGACACCGCTGCGCCCGCGCACCTGCTCGAAGATCTCCACCTGCTGGGGCAGGCCGGTGTCCTCGATCACGGGGTCGGGGACATTCCTGATCAGGGAGGTCAGCATCTCCCGCGGGTCGCGAATCAGAAAGCAGTTGGTCACGTCGTCCAGCCATCGACGGTCCATGTCCGGCAGCAGATGGTGCGCCATGTGCTTCTGGTAGAAGATCGCCCTGCCCTTCGGGACGGGACCCGTCAGCCATGCGATCACCGTCGCGCAGTCGGTCTCGTGGTGGGCGATGACCTCCTCGGCCCCCGGATGCTCACGACCCGTCACGGCCAGGTAGTGCGCGTAGAACGGCTCATCGCAGACGACCGTGTCCGGCCTCGTACCCCATGAGCGCATCATGGCCGTGGAGATGTTGCGTGGGCCCGACCACATGGCGATTCGAGTCGGCATGACGGCACTCAAGTTCTAGGCGGCCACCGGCACGGAGGCACGCAAGAGTTCCTTGCACGGTCGCGGTGCAGATTCATTAGCATGGTGCCATCGTGGATGGGGCCGACCTGATCGCGGCCGGGGCGCGGGCCATCGCCTCCCTGGGCCCGGCGACATCGAGGCTGGAGGCCGACTCCCAGGAGCGGGCCGATGCGGCGCGGGCCGTCGATCGCGGCCACTTCACGCCCGAGGAGGACGAGCGGGTCCGCGCCTGGTTCGCCCGGTACCTGACGGCGCGCTCGGGCCTTCTGGAGACGATTGACGACCTGCGCCCGATCATCGACGGCGAGGGCGTCGATCCTGCGACTCACCTGCGGGCCTTCGCCATCGCCTTCACCGCCGCCTGCCAGCTCGTGCGGGGCGGGCGTTTCCTGGTGGCCGACTTCGCCGCTCACAAGCTCGTGCAGCGCAAGCTCAACGAGGCGGAGCCGCGATTCCGCATTCCACGCAAGCAGTACACGGCCGTCCGCCGGGCGCTCACGAGCCCGGTGAACGCGTGGCGTCTGCACCAGGCCCTGCGTTTCGCCGAGGAGCACCGCGCCGACATCGACGGTCTCGCCGGCGATCCGGAGATGGCCGTCGTGCTCGCCCACCTGCGGGAGGCGGAGGATGCGCTCCGGGTGGACGTGCGTCACCTGGTCAAGGCGCGGCTTCGCTACCGGTGGCACTCGATCCGACGCCGGCGGGCCACCGCCGTCCAGCACGTCATGTTCGCTCTCGCCGAGGGGTTCGGTCGCGTCGTCGCCGACCTGCGCAATCCGTTGCATGTCAAACGGCTCCATGGCGATGCGCGCCGCGCGCTCGACGAGCTGCTGCAGCCCGGAGACGTGCTCGTCTCGCGTCACGACGACGCGGTGAGCAACCTGTTTCTGCCGGGGTTCTGGCCGCACGCCTCGCTGCACGTCGGCACCGCGGCCCACCGCCGGCAGCTGGGCGTCGCCGTCGACGAGGAGCGGGCCCGGCGGTGGTCGGGCCCCAGACGGGTTCTGGAGGCGAGGAAGGACGGCGTGCGTTTCCGGGCCCTCGATGACACGCTGGCCGTCGACGCCGTGGCCGTGATCCGGCCGAAGCTCTCGCGCGACCAGATCGCCCGCGCGCTCTCGCAGGCGATAACCCACGAGGGCAAGCTCTACAACTTCGACTTCGATTTCTTCACGGCCGACCGGCTCGTGTGCACGGAGGTCGTCTACCGGGCCTACGACGGCATCGGGTCGCTGAAGTTCCAGCTCAAGCGCCGCGGCGGCCGGCTGACGCTCTCGGCCGAGGATATTCTCGACATGGCCGTCGATGATCTCGGCTTCGAGCCGGTGGCCGTCTTCGGATCGGAGAGCTGCCACGACACGCTGGTGACCGGACCGGAGACGGCGGCGGCGCTTGCGTCGAGCTACCGGTCGATGCAGCCGTGACTGCCGGAGGGCGTCGCGGTGTCTTCTCACCCCTCACCCCTACTCTGCCGCAACCACGACCTCATCGGCAGGTACGTATGATCGAGCGGCGATGACCACCTGGGCCTACACAGCGCGGGACGGATCGGGCCAGCGTCAGACCGGCACGCTGGCCGCGGCCAGCGAGCCGGCAGTGCTGGCGGAGCTTCACAGCCGCGACCTCGCGCCGGTCGAGGTCCACCCGCTGCGCACCATGCCCCGTCTTCGGGGGCGGGTCTCGTCGCGGCAGCTGGCCACCGCCTACCGCCAGCTGGCGGACCTGCTGCGGGTCGGTATGCCGCTGCTCCGCGGCATACAGCTTCTGGGCCGAGGCAAGTCCAACCCGAGGCTGGCCGCGGTGATGCGACAGATCGCCGACGAGATCGCCGAGGGCGCGCGGCTCGGCGACACCATGAGCGCCCATCCCGACGTCTTCCCGCCCATCCAGGTGGCGATGATCCGCGCCGGGGAGCGCGGCGGCTTCCTGGAGCAGGTGTTCGCCCGCCTGGGCTCGTTTCTGGAGCACCAGGCGGACATGCGGGCGCGGGTCGTCGGCAACATGATCTACCCGGTGGCGCTGTTCGTGGTGGGGCTGGGGATCGTCGTGGCGGCGCTCGTCTTCTTCGTTCCGAAGTTCAAGGCGTTCTACAGCCGCATCGAGCTGCCGCTGCCGACGAAGATGCTCATGGCGAGCTCCGACCTGCTGACCCAGTACTGGTTGCCGCTGATCCTGGGGCTCGTGGTCGCGGTGGTGACCGGCACGTGGCTGGCGCGGCGGCCAGAGATCAGGCTCGCGATCGCGCGGTGGCAGCTTCGCGTACCAAAGCTCGGGCCGCTGGTGGGCAGCCTCGCCGTGGCACGGTTCACGCGGATCCTGGGCACGCTGCTGGGCAACGGCGTCCCCATGCTCGGCGCCATGCAGATCAGCCGCGACGCGATCGGCCACCCCGTGCTCACGGGAGCGATCGACGGGGCCGCGGACGCGGTCCGCGCCGGCGAGCCCCTGGCCCGGCCGCTGGCAGACTGCGGGATGTTCCCCGAAGACGTGGCGGAGATGATCGCGGTGGGGGAGTCGGCCAACAACCTGCCCGAGGTGCTCATCACGATCGCCGAGACGATCGAGAAACGCATCGATCGGATGCTCCAGCTCTTCGTGCGGCTCATGGAGCCGGTGCTGCTGCTGGCACTGGCCGGAGTGGTGCTGTTCATCTTTGTCGCGCTGATCGTGCCGATGCTGCGGTTGAGCTCGGCGATTGCTGGTTAGAGCGCTCCGTACGGCCCTTCGGGCCGACACTCGCTCTGGTACGGACCGCCGGATTCGATCCGGCGGTCCTGATCGTGCGCCCTGTGACGCGCTCCGGACGGCCCTCCGGGCCTGACTCCAGCCCCTCACCCCCAACCCCGAACCCCTTTTACCCCTTCACCCGCGTCACGAGCTTGTCGGCGGCGACCTTGATGCCGCGGACCTTGGACCGCAGGGCCTCGCGGTTGGGGGCGTATCGCTCGGCCGTCCGCAGGTCCACCCACTCCTCCTCGACGAGCCGGGCCAGGCTCATCGTGAAGTCGTGCATGCCCTCGTGCTCGGAGGAGTTGATGACGGCCGGAATGTCCTCGTCCTCGCTCTCGCGGATCTTGTCCTGAACGGTCGGCGAGTTGAGCAGCACCTCCGTGGCGGGGATACGACCGACATCCTTGCGGACCGAGGGCAGCAGCCGCTGGGCCATGACCGCCTTGAGGCCGTTGGCCATGGACGACCGGATGAAGGTGTGCTCGCTGGAGGGGAAGAACTCCAGGATCCGGGCGAAGCTCGACATCGTGTCCGCCGTGTGCAGGGTGACGAACACCGTGTGGCCGGTCTCGGCCGCCATGAGACCGGCCATCATCGTCTCGCGGTCGCGCATCTCGCCGATCATGATGACGTCGGGATCCTGACGCACGGCCGCCCGCAGGGCGGTGGGGAAGTCGATCACGTCGATGCCGATCTCGCGCTGGCTGACAAAGGACTTCTTCGGCCGCAGCATGAACTCCACGGGGTCCTCGATCGTGATGATGTTGCTGTGCCGCGTCACGTTGATGTGGTCGACCATCGCCGCCAGCGTCGTCGATTTGCCGCAGCCGGTCACGCCGCAGACGACGACGAGCCCCTCGTGCACGGTGTCGGCGACTTTCCGGTAGACGGCGGGCAGGTGCAGCTCCTCGAAGCCGGGGATCACGGGGTTCACCCGTCGGATGGCGGCGTGCAGCCCGCCGCCGGCGTGAAAGACGCTGCAGCGGTACCGCGAGTCGGTCCCCTCCATGTGCGAGAAATCCAGCCCGCCGAGCTCATGAAGCTTCTCGGCCTGGCCCGCGGGAATGATCGGGGTCAGCAGCTTCTCGGTGTCCTCGGCGGTCAGGGCCCCCGAGTCGATCGGGTGCAGCTTCGAGGCGATCCGCAGGACAGGGGGCGACCCGATCTTGATGTGAAGGTCCGAGGCCTCGACCTCGGTCATCTTGCGGAACAGCTGATTGATGGTGAACGCCGCTGACATGCCTCTGATCCTCCTGCCGCCGTGGTGACGGCGCGCACCACGATTGTAGGGCGGGTGTGTCGCACCCAGCATATCCACTTTGTGTACAGTGCTCGCCGTGGCACGCCGCTCGAAAGAATCGCCGCTTGGCGCCGCCGTGCAGGACTTTCTCAAGCAGGCGGAGACCATCCGCGCCGGCGGCGGCTCCAAGGGCGTCGACCGCCAGCACCGTCTGGGACGGCTCACCGCCCGCGAGCGCATCGACCGGCTGCTCGACACCGGCACCGAGCAGTTCGAGTGCGGGCTCTTCGCGGCCTGGAACATGTATCAGGACTACGGCGGCGCCCCCGCGGCGGGGCTGGTCACCACCATCGGCCAGGTCGGCGGCAAGCTCTGCATGGTCATCGCCAACGACGCCACCGTGAAGGCGGGGGCGTTCTTCCCCATGACCTGCAAGAAGTTCATCCGGGCCCAGACCATCGCCGAGCACGCCCGCCTGCCGCTGATCTATCTCGTCGACTCCGCCGGCGTGTTCCTGCCGCTGCAGGAGGACGTCTTCCCCGACACCGACGACTTCGGGCGGATCTTCCGCAACAACGCCGTGCTTTCGGCCAGGGGCATCACCCAGATCGCCGCCATCATGGGCAACTGCGTGGCCGGCGGCGGGTACCTGCCCGTGCTGTGCGACACGCTGCTCATGACCGAGGGCAGCGGGCTGTATCTGGCCGGCCCCGCTCTGGTCAAGGCGGCGATCGGCCAAGACGCCGACAGCGAGGATCTCGGCGGCGCCGCTATGCACGCCCAGATCTCCGGCACGATCGACTTCCGGGAGCCCGACGACGAGGCGTGCATCGCGCGGCTGCAGGCGCTGGTCCACGCCGACAACTCAGTCGCGCCCGTCGGCGAGCCGCCCTTCGAGGCCGTGGCCTCCAAACGCAAGCCCCAGACCATCGACGACATCTTCCGGCCCGAACCCACCGAGCAGTACGACATGGTCGAGGTGCTGGAGTGCGTCGTCGACGACGAGAGCTTCAACGAGTACAAGGCCGAGTACGGCCGCTCCATCGTCTGCGGCTACGCCCGCATCGAGGGCTGGCCCTGCGGCGTCGTCGCCAACCAGAGAAAGCTCACCGAAAAGAAGATGCCCGGCGGCAAGGCGGGCCCCCACAAGTCGGTCAACATGCCGGCGGTAATCTACGACGACTCCGCCGACAAGGCCGCGCGGTTCATCATGGACTGCAACCAGAAGCGCATCCCGCTCGTCT
>JBFGEG010000114.1:0-10479 GCA_041580235.1 Phycisphaerales bacterium | reverse complement strand
GAGACACGCACCTTCACCGAGTCCTTGTTGATCGTGAGGATCTTGAACTTGACCGGCTGCGTGTACAGCCCCAGCGAAACCTCGACGACGTCGTCGACGCCGTAGGGGCGGCGGTTGATCGACGCCAGCGGTCGCGACCCCGAGACGACCGACTGGATGCGAAGCTGGCGGACGGCCTGCTCAACCTGGTTGCGACGGGTGCTGGCGGGGGAGTCGGCCGACGAGCCCGTGCCCGGCGTCGTCACCGCGTCGGCGATGGCCTTGGTCTCCGCCGACAGCTGCTCGGCCCGCTCGATGACGCCCTCGAGAGACCCGTTGTCGCCCCACTTCGGCTCGGCGATCGGCTCCATGTTGCTGAAGTCGAAGGTCGGCTGCAGCATCGTGAAGGCGAGGATGCCCCCCGCCGCGCCGAGCCCGGCCAGGACGAGGACGGCCTTTGTCCAGCGGCGTCCTGAGGGCTGATCGCTGATGACGGTTCCTCCCTCAGATCGTCGCCTCGGTGACCCGCAGGATCTCCTCGACGGTGGTGTCGCCGGTGATGACCTTCTTGAACCCGTCCTCGCGGAGCGTCACCATGCCTCGCTCCGAGCAGACCTTGCGAAACTCGGTGACGTTGGGGTTGCGGGCGACGGCGTCACGCATGAAGTCGTCGAGCACGAGCAGCTCGTAGAGACCGAGACGCCCCGAGTAGCCCGTCTCGCGGCACTTGCCGCACCCCTTGCCGTGCATGAGCTTGGTCGCCTCGACGCCGTGGGCAATCAGGAGATCCGCCACTTCGGGGTCGACCTTCAGAGGCTGTTTGCACTTCGGGCAGATCTTTCGCACGAGCCGCTGGGCGAGCACGCTTCGCACGGCCGCCCCCACCAGGAACGGCTCGGTGCCGATGTTGATGAGCCGGGTGATCGACGACGGGGCGTCGTTGGTGTGCAGGGTGGAGAGCACGAGGTGGCCCGTGAGCGAGGCCTGGATGGCCGTGGTGGCCGTCTCGAGGTCGCGGATCTCGCCGACCATGACCACGTCGGGGTCCTGACGCAGCAACGCGCGAAGGGCCGAGCCGAAGTTCATCCCGATCCGCTCGTGGGTCTGGATCTGGGTGACGCCGTCGAGGTTGTACTCGACGGGATCCTCGACGGTGGAGATGTTGAGCCGGCGCCGGTCCATCTGCTGCAGCGACGCGTAGAGCGTCGTCGTCTTACCAGAGCCGGTCGGGCCCGTCACCAGAATGATGCCGTGGGGCTGGGCGATCTGGTTCTTCCAGATGAGCAGCGTCTCGTCGGCGAAGCCGAGGTCGCCAAGCGGCACCATGATGGATCGGTTGTCGAGGATACGCATCACGGTCTTCTCGCCGTGCGAGGTGGGCACGGTCGAGACACGCAGGTCCAGCGATCGGCCCAGGACCTTGGCCCGGATGCGGCCGTCCTGCGGCAGACGTCGCTCGGCGATGTCCAGGTTGGCCATGATCTTGATGCGCGAGGTGATGGACGCGTGCATCTTCTTGGGCGGGTTCATGAGGTCGAACAGCACGCCGTCGATACGCAGCCGGACCTTCATGTCCTTCTCGCCCGGCTCGATGTGGATGTCCGAGGCGCCTTCCTTGAGCGCGCTCTGGATGAGGTGGTTGACCAGACGCACGACCGGCGAGGAGTCCGCGTCCTTGATGTCGGCATCCTGCAGATCGCTCTCGCGGACCTCGACGTCGTCCTCGTCCACGTCGACGAGCATTTCCTCGACGTCATAGTCCTCGGCCTCGCCCTCGGTGAGGGTGTCGATGACGGCCTTGATGTCGGAGGCGGGCACCAGCACGTGCTTGACGGCGGGCACGCCGAGCTGCCGCTTGATGTCGTCGAGCACGAAGACGTCATCGGGGCTGGCCGTGCCCACGACGAGCCGTGAGCCCTCGCGCCGCAGGGGCAGCACGCGGTTCTGCTGGCAGAACTTGGGGGTCAGACGCTGGACGGCCTTGGCCTCGAAGCCGGCCATGTCGTTGGCATCGACACGCTCGAAGGGAAGTCGCGCGTACTGGGCCACGACCTCGAGGATGTCCGCTTCGTCGGCGCCCATGTCGATCAGGATGTCGGCCACGCTCTTGCCCGGGCTCTGCTTCGCCACGCGTTGCGCGCTGGCGACCATCTCGGCGCTGATCACGCCGGCGTTGACGAGCTGCGTGGCGATGTCCTGCGGCCCCCCGCCGCCCCCGGCCTCGGGCACGTACAGGTCCGACAGCGGACCCGCCTGTCGCTTCCCCTTCCTCATTGTTCTCCCTCGCCTTGAACCCGGAACTGCTTAGCGCTTGAGCTGGAGCGTCCGCTCGAACGTGTTCTCAATGTCGGCGTCCTCCGCCACCACCGTCACGGACTTGGCGGTGATCGCCGTCACCCGGAACTTGACCGTCCCCTCGGCCTTGGAAAGCTCGATGGGCACGATCTGGTTGAGCCGCACGATCCGCCCGTTGATGTTGGCCAGTGGCCGTCGCCCGCCGATGACCGACTTGAGACGCAGCATCCGGAACGCCCGCTCGACCTGGTCGATGCGGGCTCCAGGGCCGGGGCCCTGCTGCGTGGCGCCGCCGAAGAGCGAGAACGGGTTGCGATCGAGCTGCTTGACCTGGTGCTCCACGTAGTTGTCCGTCAACGCTTTGACGACCTCGTTGTGTCCGTCGACGAGGTCGCCGGCGCCGTCCGGATTGTCCGGCGATTCGGTGCCCATGTTCTTGAGAAACTGCTCGATCGTCCGCTCGATCTCCGTGTTCTTCCCCGAAGCGGCCGTGACCTTGGTCAGCGTGTGCATGGAGAAGAGGCTGCCGATGGCCAGCCCCACGGTGAGAATGAGCACCATCGCCCCCGTGTGCTTCTTCTTCGGACCATCCGCCGCCGCCAGGGGATCGATGGCGTAGTCGTCACCGAGCTCGCCGCCGAGGGCGCCGAGGCTGTAATCACCGCCGCCGCCACCGTCTGGGGCGCCGCCTCCCGCGCCCTGGGGCTGCCCGCCCATGTCGGCGCCGTATCCGGTCTGCTCCGCTGGTGTGTTCTCGAATTGGCTCACGGTACTGGTCCCAGTTAGTGGTTGGAGGCCACCGAGGTCGGTTCAAAGTAGATGCTGAGAGTGAATTCCGCCTTCATCATTCCGCTGGTCGGCTCACCGTCGTTGCGGCGCTGCGAATTGTTCCGCTCGAGCTTCAACTGGTGGATCCGCGTGATGCGGGGCAGGTTCTCGAGAGCCATCAGGAACTGATAGAAGCCGTCGAACTGCCCCTCCATCGCCACCTTGAGCGGCTGTTCCATGTACCCGGCCGCGGGAAGGGCGGTGTCGCTCTTGACCGACTTGACGTCCATCCGGGCGGTGGCGGCCAGCTGCCACACATCCTCGAGGATCACCTCCACGTCGCGCGCGGATGGAAGCTTGGCCTCGACGAGATCGATGGCCGATCGTCCCTGCTCGATGGCGAGGCCGATGTCATCGATCTTCTCGGTCACCTCGCGGAGCTTGTCGAGCTTGGCCTGCTTGATCTCGACTTCACGCTGCGCCTGATGGATCTCGGTGTTGCGCGGCTTGAACACGTAGAAGTACGAGGCCACCGGCACGACGAGCAGCACCACGAGAAAGACAATTTCACGGAATCCGAATCGCATGGATCACCCTCCTCCCCCGCCGACCGCGGAGGCGGTGCTGCGACGTGACGGCGGCGTGATCTTCATCTCGTCACTCATGGGATCGGAGATCGGGCTCTTGTCGATCAGCGGCGCCACGTCGCGGACGTCGATCTTGGGGTTCAGCTTCATCTTGATCTCGAACTGGCGCAGCTTGGCCCCCTCGATCTTCCGCTCCTCGGAGTACTCCAGGGTGACATCCTGAAGCAGGGGATGCGCGTTGAGCTCGGCGATGTATCGGGAGACCTCCACGTCGGTGGGAGCCACGCCGACGAGCTTGAGGCTGACGAGGTAACGGGGAGCGTCAACGGACTTCTCTTCCTTCTGCCGGGCCGCCTCCTCGCGGGTCATGGCCCGCATCGGGCCGCCCCTCAGGCGGCTGGTGGAGGCGCGCTTCATCTCCGGCCGCGGCGGCTTGAGCTTCTCCGACTGCAGATCGAGCTGCAGCAGTCCCATACGCGGCGGCATGCGTCTGATCAGCTCCGCCAGCAGGATGCTGCGCGGCACGCGCTCGACGAGAGCCGCCGCCAGCCGTGCTTTCTGCAGCATCTGGTCCTTCTGCTCCTCCAGCTCGTTGAGGCGATCGATCTGCACGGCCGCCTCCTCGAACTGGGCGTTGATCGATGACCGGGCCGCCTTGACCTGCGACCACTGCCGGTTGGTGACCAGGAACGCCGCGAACACCGAGACCATCACGATCCCGAACAGCGACAGGCTGATCATGTTCGTGCGGCGCTCAGCCTTCTGGTCCAGGTAGTCTTCCGGCAGGAAGCTCGTGGTGGCCATGCCGATGTCTCCTTACAGGTCGGTCGGGGCGCTGCAGAGTCCGCATGGCACCGCCCACCCGGGCTGCGGCTGGCCCAGCGCCAGGCCCGGGGTCTTCAGCGATCGCTTCACTTCAAAACGCGTCAGCGGATCGCCCAGCTGCGCGGGCAGCCGCAGCTCACGGGCCACGTGCTGGCAGAGCATGATGTTCCTCGCCTCACCGCCGAGAAAGACGATCTTGTCGATCTTGCGGTCGCGAAACAGGCTGTGGTGATACCGCGCGCACATCGACAGCTCGTCGGTGATGGCGTTGGCGATGTCGATGGTCTCCTGGTCCGGTGCGGCCTCGGTGGCCACCCCGCCCTTCTTGCCCGATCCGCCGCCGGCGGCGAGGACCTGCTCGGAGATCCGCTGGGCCCTGGCCGTCGCCACGTCGCAGCCGAGCCGCTCGGCGATCCGCTGGTCGAGATGCTGGCCCCCGACCTGGATGCAGCGGGCGAAGACGAGCTGGACGTCGTGGGTGATGGCGACCTTGGTGGAGGCCCAGCCGAGGTCCACGTAGAGCGTGGTCTGGCTGGGCTGGTCCGGGGGCGGCTGGAGGTGGTCGAAGGCCCGCACGATGCCGATGATCTCGCTGTGCACGCCGACGGTCTCGAGCTTGCACTTCTGCAGCAGCTCCACGTAACGCATCACTGCCTCGCGGTGGATCGCGAAACAGATGATCTCCGACAACGGCTCGTTGTCACGGTGGACTTCCGCCACGTGATAGGTGCGGACGACCATGCTGTGGGCCGCGATCTTCTGCTGGCTGGACAGCTGCATCTTGACGGTCTCTTCCTCGTCGATCCCGTCGGCGCTGGTGATCTGCATGTGCTGCACCAGCGTGTCCGCGCTGGGGATGGCACAGATGACGCGGCGGCCCTTGAAGTTGCCCTTCCGGAGCATCCGCGGCAGCTGCTTCTCGAAGTAATCGATCCGCATGTCCCGGTCGAGGCGTATCTCGTCCGGAATCCGCAGACCGACCGCTCCCATAATCGACGGCTTCTCACCCGGCGAGATCTGCAACAGCTTCACCGATGACGATCCGAAGTCGATCGCAATCGGAGAAGTCTGGGCCGAGAACATCGACAAACCCATCGCACGCCTCCGAGGCCCTTGTAATACCACGACCTGTCCATCGACCCCATCTGCAGATGGGTTGAGACGGCGCCTCCGTGAAGCGCACGCCAGAACGCGCAGGCGCCCGAAGGTGTCAGGATTGACAGTGGCATTGGCCGATAACGGCGTCGCGCAACGTGTGGTTGGCGGTGCGCCGTCGGCGTCCTGCCGGTCCAACTGCGGCATCCATGCCGCGGACTGGCCCTGTCCAAACCGAGGCATCCTGCCTCGGATTTGAACCCTCGCTTCGCTCGGGACAACCCGGCGTCCCCGGAACCCAGGTTCTGCGCGGCGGGGGCGTCACGCCCCAAGCGCAGCGAGGGCTCTTGGCACAGCGTCGCCGAGTGCGGCCAAGGCCCGGGGGAGATCCCACCGCTGCCGGTCACGGTCACCGGTCGTATTGCTGATCGACCGCAGCTCGATGGCGGGCACGCTCAGCCGCCGCGCCGCGTGCACGACGGCCGCCCCCTCCATCGCCTCGGCGATCGCTTTCGTGCGCTGCGTGATTGCCGCCGCCGCGTCGTCCGTGCCGGAGCACGTCGCCACGGTCGCGATCGGCCCGGCCGGCCAGCGTTGCGACAGGCGGGCCAGCAGCCCCTCGTCCACCGGCACGGCGTTGCCGGGAAAGTCTCCCAGGGCGAACCCCAGGGCCTCGACGCCGGCAAACCCCGACGGCGTGATCAGCCCCTCCTCGGCGTACACGCACTGCGACGCCACGACCACCTCGCCGAGATCGAGGCCGCTGCCGGGAAGCATCCCGGCGATGCCCGCGTTGACGACCGCATCGAACGGGCCGTCACGCACGATCGCCTCCGTCGTCGCCGCCGCGGCGTTGGCCCGCCCGATGCCGCTGATGATCACGACCGCGGCCCCGGCCCCGTCGCCGATCGCCTTCGCCTCGGCGGGGACCGATGTCACCACCAGCACCCGCATCAGTTCAGCGGACGCACCCAGATGTTGCGGTAGCGGACGGGGTCGCCGTGATCCTGCAGCAGCAGCGGCCCCATGGTGTCGAAGCCCCGCTCGAAGCCGCCCGGAGTGCTCTGGGGAAGGTCGAGGTTGTTGTGGATGCACACGCCGTTGTGCAGCACCGTGATCCGCGCCGGTGCCAGCAGCTCGTCGACGGGCCCGTACCGCGGCGCCCGGAAGATGATGTCATAGCTCTGCCACTCGCCCGGCGGCCGCGATGCGTTCACCAGGGGCTTGGCGATGGAGTAGATCGCCCCGCAGCCGTTGAGGGCCGGTGCCTGCCCGTAGGAGTCCAGGACCTGGACCTCGTATCGGCCGTGCACGTAGACGCCGGAGTTGGCGCGGGCCTGGCCTTCCTTCTTCTCCATCACCGGCAGAAAGAACTCCACGTGAAGCTGGTGGTCGAGGAAGTCACGCACCGTGATGGCGTCACCGCCGTTGACGAGCACCGAGCCGTCGGGCTGGACGATCCACTGGCTGGGGCTGCGGTCGCGCTGCACCCACCCGTCCCAGGACTCGCCGTCGAAGAGCACGACGGTCTTGTCGTCAGGCGACGGCGACAGCGCTGCGAAGGTGATCTCGCCGCCGAGCTGCGCTTCATAGGAGACACCGGCGTCGGGGCCGGTGCTGTGCGCGCATCCGGCCACGGCGATCACGGCCACGAGCCACGGTCTTGTGAGGTGCGTCATCGTCAGCTCCTGCCCAGCCTGGTCTTGAGTTGCTGCGCCAGCTCGTCCACGGGCACCGCGTCGTCCTGCTCGCCGCGGTCGAGGTCCTTGACGGCGACGTGGCCCGCGGCCAGCTCGTCGCCGAGGATCACCGCCAGCCGGGCCCTCGTGCGGGCCGCCTCGCCCAGGAGCTTGCCCACGTTGCGGGTGGCCCGCGCGCTGCAGCGCACGTGCAGCCCGGCGCTTCGCAGCTGCCCCAGCAGCGGCCGGAACCGTCGTTCCGCCTCGTCCTTGCCCGACGAGATCAGAAACGCATCCGGTCGCGGCATCAGCTCCTCGGCGGGCCGCAGCAGACCGTGCTGCTCCAGCACGAGCCGGATCACCACGTCGCCCATGGCGATCCCCACCGCGGGCGTGGGCGGGCCGCCGAACAGCTCCACGAGGTGGTCGTAGCGGCCGCCGCCGGCGATCGCCCGCTCCTGACCGGTCGCCTCGTGCACCTCGAAGACGGCCCCCGTGTAATACGCCAGCCCGCGGGCGAGCGACGGCGAGTACGTGCACCAGTCGAGCAGGCCGATTGCGGCCAGCTCCTCGTGCAGGGGATCCAGCGCCGCCGGCCCCCGCGCCTGCGCCGCCGGCGTCGCCGCCGACAGCAGCTGCGAGAACTCGCCCCACCGCGTCTCGTCGAGGCCCAGCCCCAACGCCCGCTTCTTGAACTCCTCGGCGGGGAGCTTGTCCAGCTCGTCAACGAGGCTGATCGCCGGCTCCATGCGGTCGCCGGGAAAGCCGAACGACGTCAGCGTCTCCTCCAGGTGGCCGCGGTGGTTGACTCTGATCCGCACGACGCCGGGGGTCAGCCCCAGCCGCTCCAGGACGTTGACGGCGCCGGCGATGATCCGGGCGTCGGCGGCCGGCGTCTCATCGCCGATGACGTCGAGGTTCCACTGGTAGTGCTCGCGGAGCCGGCCCCGCTGGGGCCGCTCGGCCCGGAAAAACGGGCAGATCGAGAACCAGTTGGTGGGCCGGGGCAGGGCGTTGGCCTTCGCCGCGTACATCCGGGCCAGGGTGGGCGTGAACTCCGGACGCAGGGCGTAGTCCGTGTCGCCGCCGGCGCGGCGGAAGCTGAACAGCTGCGAGACGATCTCCGGCCCGCTCTTGACCGTGTACAGGTCCAGGTGCTCGAAGGTGGGCCCGTCGATCTCGTCGAAGCCGTGGTTGACCGACACCTCACGCCACACCGATTCGATATACCGGCGGACCGCCATGTCCGGCGGATAGAAGTCACGTGTTCCCTTCGGGGCCTGGAAGGTGTGGGTGGAGACCGGCGGCATGGTCATGAGTCTATAGGACGCACGCGACCACCGCACTCGCTGCACACCGGCGCCGGCCCGGCCGGATAGCCGCACGCCGGGCACCGCCCGCCACGGATCCGCAGCCGGCGCCGCAGGACCGACGGCCCGCAGAACACCAGCCACAGCACGCCCCCGTAGAACAGCGTGTTGACGACGAAGCCCGGCCGCCGGATGCGGGCCGGCAGACGGTTGCCGTTTTGCCCGAACCAGATCTCCCGGATCGAGAACGGCAGACGGATGTCGTCAAAGAAGCGGTGGACGTTCGTGTCGTGCACGAGGGTCACCGCGTAGCTCATGCTCCGGGCCGGTAGACCGGACGCCACGTCGTACACCAGGCAGAACTCGCGGGCCTCGTCGTAGGCGCCGGCCACGATGCACCGTTGACCGAGACGGGCGTACAGGTTGCCGCTCGAGGGCATCTCGGCCCACGACGGCTCGCGGTACCGTTGCCAGGCGGGGACGACCCGCTCCAGCGCGATCGTCCGGCTGTCGGGGATGGGCCGCAGCGCCAGGACCCACGCCACGGCGACGTTCACGGCGGCGCCGCCGATCAGAAGAACGGCGATCTGCGTGATCCGGCGCTTCATGGCCCGGCCGCCACGTCCAGCACGGCCGCGCCCTTGATCGCGTCGTGCTTGAGGGCGATCAGCGCGTCGTTGGCCTGCGCCAGCGGAAACCTCTGCACGTGTGTCTGCACGTTGGCCCGGGCGGCCTCGGCGAGGAAGTCCCGGCCGTCGGCCCGGGTGTTGTTGGCCACGCTGCCCACGACCCGCTCCCAGTACAGGTCGCGGTAGTCGATCTCGGGTATCGGGCTCATGTGGATGCCCCCGAGCACGAGCCGTCCGCCGCGGTCCAGGGCTTTGAGGGCGGCGGGGACGATCTCCCCGGCGGGCGCGAAGACGATGGCCGCGTCGAGCCTGACGGGCGGCATGTCCACGGTGCCGCCGACCCACGCCGCGCCCAGCTGCTCGGCCAGCGTCTGGTGGCGGTCGCGGTCGCGTGTGCACACGTACACCTCGGCTCCGCGGAAGCGGGCGATCTGGATGGCGATGTGGCCCGCGGCACCGAACCCGTAGAGACCCAGCCGCGCCCCGGACCAGTTCTCCAGCTCGCAGCGACGCAGACACCGGTAGCCGATGATCCCCGCGCACAGCAGCGGGGCCGCCTGGTGGTCCGGGAGCGCGCCGGGCAGCTCATAGACGAAGTCGGCGGGGGCGACGGCGTACTCGGCGTAGCCGCCGTCACGCGTCCAGCCCGTGAACTGCGCCTGCTCGCAGAGGTTCTCGCGGCCGCCGGCGCAGTACCGGCACGTCCCGCACGTGCCGTGCAGCCACGCGACACCGACACGCCCGCCCACACCGACCTCGGGCGACGGCGTGACGCCGTCACCGAGCTGCTCGACCGTGCCCACGACCTGGTGACCGGGGATCAGCGGCGTCTTGCGCACCTCCAGCTCCCCCTCGACGACGTGCAGGTCCGTGCGGCACACACCGCAGGCGCGCACCTTGACGAGCACGTGCCCCGCCGGCGGCGCCGGCGTCTCGACGTCTCCATACTCCAGCGGGCGCTGGCGGACCTCGGCCGGCTGGTGCAGCACGCACGCCTTCATCGGCGGTCCCTGCGTCGCAAGACGAACTTGAGGCCGGACCAGTCGTGATCGACCGCGCACACCTTGACGTCCACGAGCCCGTTGCTCAGCCCGGTGGCCCGGACGACGTCGCCGGTCAGCTCGCCGGCCATCGGCGACGTCTTCTTGGGCCACGAGACCCACAGCATGCCGTCCGCAGCGAGGGCCTTCTTGAGAGCGCCGAAGCGGCGATCGAGCTCGACCCGCCGCGTCACGAACAGGTGGATGAAGTCGAACGTGCCGCGGGTGGCAGCGGCCCGATCGACGCCGTCGGGAAGCGGTCCGAGGAGCTT
>JBFGEG010000113.1:0-10611 GCA_041580235.1 Phycisphaerales bacterium | reverse complement strand
GATCCGGGTGCTGGCGCTCCCGATCCTCGTCCAGCAGACGATGGCCGCCATGGTGGGGCTGGTGGACACGATCTACGCCGGGCACCTGCCCCGGTCGATGGTGGTCCCGGCCCTCGATGCGATCAGCATCGGCTCCTACGTCACGTGGTTCGTCGCGATCGCCATGACGGGTCTCGGCATCGGCGGCCAGGCGCTCATCGCCCGCGCCATGGGCGCCGGCGACCGCGTCGAGAGCCACGCCGCGCTGGGCCAGGCCGTCACCCTCAGCGTCCTGTGGGGGGCGTTCGTCGGTGTGGTCATGTGGGCGGGGGCGGGACCGCTGGCCGCCACCTGCCGGCTGACGGGAGAGGCCGCCGCGCTGCTGGTCGTCTACGTCCAGATCATCGCCTACGCGATGCCGGCGGCGGGGCTGATGCTCGTGGGATCCATGTGCCTGTACGGGGCCGGGGAGACCACGCTGCCGTCCGTGATCGCGGTCGCCGTCAACATCATCAACGTCTTGATCTCCTGGGCGCTGTCGGGCGTGGACCTGACCTTCGGCGACTGGACGCTTGTGAACCCGTTCAGCTTCGACCTGCACGTGCGTGGCATCGCGATGGGCACGTCGATCAGCTACCTGGCGGGGGCGGCCATGACGTGGTGGGTGCTCCGCCGCGGGGTCAAGGACCTGAAGCTCGAGCGTCGGGACCTGGCCCTGCATCGATCCATGACGTTGCGCATCGTGCGTGTCGGCATGCCGGGCTTCTTCGACAGCGTGATGATGTGGACGGCGAACCTGCTGGTCCTCATCGTGATCGGCATGGTCGCCGCCGCCGAGGCCGTCGACGGCGTCCCCAGGGAAGGCCTGCAGGGCGCGCACCTGATCGCCATCCGCTGGGAGTCGTTCAGCTTCCTGCCGGGTTTCGCGGTGGGGACGGCAGCCGGAGCGCTGGCGGGCCAGTACCTCGGAGCGGGCAATCCGGCCATGGCTCGACGGGCCATCGTCGCCTGCACCGGTCTTGGCGCCGTCCTGATGGGCGGGCTGGGGCTGGTCTTCATGGTCGGCGGCGGTGCGCTGACCCGAATCATCAGCCACGAGCCCGTTCACCTGGCCGAGACGCCGGCGCTGCTGTTCATCTGCGGCACCGTTCAGGTGTTCTTTGCCATCACCATGGTGATCCGCCAGGGGCTGCGTGGCGTGGGCGACACCCGCTGGACGTTTCTGATCACCACGCTGGCCAGCTTCGGCATTCGCCTGCCGGCCGCGTGGGTCATGGGGGTCTACTTCGAGCTGGGGCTCAGGGGCGTCTGGATCGGTTTGTGCGGCGAGATCGTGCTGCGGGCGCTGCTGTTCGTGTGGCGTTTCCTTCACGGCGGCTGGATGCGTCTCCAGGTCTGACCCGGCGCGCACCGCAGCGCCGGTGCCCGGACCGCGGGCCAGCTTGCGGACCTACCGGCCCGCGCGTTGCAGGTCCCCCGTCGCCAGGAAGGTGGCTCCGCACTCATCGCAGTGCCAGGCGCCGGCCTTCTCGAGATCCAGGTGGACGTGGGCATCGCAACGCGGGCACGTGTGGCTCTTCAGGGCGGTCTTCGCCGCGTGGCGTTCCGCCTTCACGAGACGCGCCTGGATGATGGCGAACACACCGACCACGATGAGCCCGCTCCAGAAGAGCAGCAGCGTCACCGACGGGTGCACGAACATCATCGCCCAGGCGGCCACGAAGGCGCCGATGAGGAGCCACATGACCGTAAGCTGATACCGCTCGTGGACCTTTTCGAGAGAGCGGTACGACATGACGCCCCATTCTAGGCGTCGGCGCGTGGATCAAGCGATAAAGAGATCCAGAAATCCGGTTAGGCCCCGATGGCGAGGCGGTCGGCGAGCACCGTGGGCAGGCCCGCCTCCTGCGTGGCCGCCTGGGCCGCGCAGATGTCGTACGGGCGGCGGTGGACCGTGAAGGTCCGCTCGTCCATGTCGAGCACGGCGAAGCTGGCTCGGGGGTCGGCGTCGCGGGGCTGCCCGACGGAGCCGGGGTTGCAGATCTGGCGGCGGTTCGGGCACAGGGCGATCGGCTTGCCGTCCTCGGGCGTGTACGTGACGATCTGCGGCGCGACGAGACCCTGGCCGTCGCAGGCCGGCGCGTCGAAGACGACGGGCACGTGGGTGTGCCCGACGAGACAGATCGGCTCGGTGAAGCCGGCGAAGGCCAGGGCGGCGATGTGGGCATCGTGGACGTAGTCGGTGGGGGCGTCGATCGGGCTGTCGTGGATGCACAGCACCGCATCACGCGGGCGGTCCACCTCCTTCAAACGGACCAGGGCGTTGAGGTGCAGCGGCCCCAGGACACCCACCGTCCACTGGATGGCCTCGCGGGCCGGCCCGTTGAAGTTCACCAGCGTCTCGGGGTTGATCACCGCGTCGTCGTGGTTGCCACGGACGATCGTCGAGCAGCACTTGACCACCAGATCCAGACACCGGTCGGGAAACGGCCCGTAGCCGACGATGTCGCCCAGACAGATGACCTCGCCGATCCCCATTCGGTCGATCTCCGCGAGCACCTCCTCGAGGGCGTGCAGATTGCCGTGGATGTCGGAGATGATGGCGAATCGGCCCATGGAATGGCCCAGTTACTCAGGATGCACGTGGGACTCGAAGATGACAATCGCCCGTGGTCGCCCGTGCAACTCCTATCGGGAGACCGCGGTGTCCGTTGTCAATGTTCCGAAAAACTATCTGACATTTTCCGCCCACGCCGGGAAGTGATCGGCCCCGCCCGGCATCGTAGCCCTGTCAGGATGCCGGAGCCCGGGACGGGACGGCCGGCGTCTCGGTGTCCTCCGGGGCCGGCTCCACCGGGGCCGTGTCGGGCGGTGCCTCGTCGGCGGGCGTCTCTTCGGGGGCCGTATCGGGCCGTTGCGACGACTCGCGCTGGCGAACCTGCCCGATCTTGGCGCGGTCGGGGGCGAGGATCATCGTGATCCGCCGGCCCATGAACCTCGGCGGAACCTCGACTTTGGCCACGTCGGACATCTGCTCGATGATCTCTTTCATCCGCTCGCGACCGCGTTCCTTGTGAAGCATCTCGCGCCCTCGGAAATTCTGGACGATCTGGACCTTATGACCTTCGAACAGGAATCGTCTCGCCTGCTCGAGGCGGATCTGGATGTCGTGGGGATCGATCTTCATGGACCGTCCCAGCCGCACCTCCTTGAGCTCGGAGGTCTTCGACTTCGCCTTCGTCGCCTTTTCCTTCTTGGACTGCTCGTACTTCCACTTGCCGAAGTCCATGATCCGGCACACGGGCGGGGTGGCGTTGCCGGCGACCTCCACGAGGTCGAGCCCCGCGTCACGCGCCCGGCGCAGGGCGACATCGGTTTCGACGACCCCGACCATCTCGTCGTTCTCGTCGATCAGGCGAACCGGGCTGATGCGGATCCGTTCGTTGACGCGTGGGCCCCGCGGGGTCCTCTCGTAAGGGCGGAATAGTCGTCGGCGGGCTATGGGCGGACTCCTCTTATCGGCTTCGTCGGCTGCAACTGACACCGATACCAAGCCGGGGGCGGCGGTGCTGGGGACACGGGCTGAGATGTGGGCGGGGGGCCGGCCGGCATGCGTTCAGGCTGCCACGGTCCGGATCGGCTTGTGCTGGGTTCGCATCAGCGGCCAGGCTCCACGGGGATGGGCGTGCGGCCCGAGCGGCCGCGGGGGAATGCTCAAGTGCATACCCTACCGACACATCGGGTGGCGGGCAAATGGTATTTAGTGCAATCACGCCAGGGAGGCACGAAGGGTGGGGAATCAGACGGCGGCCTCCTGGAAATGCTCCGACACCACGGTGACCCCGCCGCGAGTGGTGATCTCCTCCATGACCGTCTTCACGAACTGCTCGGCGGGCATCGAGCCGAGGTTGCGACGCATGCCGCGGGCCCGCACGCTGACCTCACCCCGCTCGGCGTCGGTGGGCCCGACCACCAGCAGGTAGGGGATCTTGGACCCGGTCGCGACCTTGATCTTGGCCTGGATACGTTCGCTCGACTCGTCGATCGAAGCCCGCACGCCACGGTCGCGGAGGCTGGCCAGCACGGTCCGGCCGTACTCCGAGCTCTTGTCGCTGATGGGCAGAACGCGGACCTGCTCCGGCGCCAGCCAGGTGGGAAAGGCCCCGGCGAAGTGCTCGATGAGCACCCCGATGAAGCGTTCCATGGATCCGAACGGCGCACGGTGGATCATGACCGGCCGGTGCGGCTCGTTGTCGGGTCCGATGTACGACAGATCAAAACGCTGCGGCAGGTTGTAGTCCGCCTGAATCGTGCCCAGCTGCCACTCGCGCCCGATGACGTCGCGGACCATGAAGTCGATCTTCGGTCCGTAGAACGCGGCCTCACCCGGCTCCTCGGTGAAGGGCACGCCCAGGCTCGCCGCCGCCTCGCGGCACGCCTGCTCCGCCTTGTCCCAGTTCTCCGGCTCGCCGACGTACTTGGCGGAGTCGGGGTCGCGCAGCCCCACCCGCACCTTGAAGTCGGTCATGCCCAGGGTCCGGAAGATGATCTTCACCAGCTCGAGACAGCCCCGCAGCTCGGCTCCCAGCTGCTGCTCGGTGCAGAAGATGTGGGCGTCGTCCTGAGTCATCCCGCGGACGCGGGTGAGCCCTCCGATCTCGCCCGACTGCTCCCACCGGTAAACGGTTCCGAACTCGGCCAGCCGTACGGGCAGGTCGCGGTAGCTGTGCTGGTTGCCCGCGTACATCTTGATGTGGTGCGGGCAGTTCATGGGCTTGAGCAGATAGCCCTCCAGCTCGCCCTGCTCGATGTGGTTGGCCAGCTCGGCGCAGCCGGCCCCCTCGTCGGCGAGGGCCCGGATCTGATCGAAGGTGATCAGCGGTGGATACTGGCTCTCCCGGTAGTAGGGAAAGTGACCGCTGGTCCGGTAGAGATCGAGCTTGCCGATGTGGGGCGAGTAGACCATCCGGTAGCCCTGCTTGAGCAGCTCGCTTCGGATGAACTCCTCCAGCTCGCGACGCACCACGGCCCCGTTGGGCTTCCACAGCACAAGCCCCGGCCCCACGCTCTCGTCGAACTGGAACAGATCGAGCTGCCGGCCCAGCAGACGGTGATCACGCTGCTTTGCCTGCTCAAGCTGCTTCAGATAGCGGGCCAGCTGCCTGCCGTCGGGAAAGGCGGTCCCGTAGACGCGGATGAGCTGGTCCGAGGCGGCGTCGCCGTGCCAGTAGCTGGAGGCGAGGCTGAGCACCTTGAACGCGCCGATGCGGCCGCTGGTGGGCACGTGCGGCCCCCGGCAGAGGTCCTCCCAGTCCCGGTCCGGCGTGCCGGTCGCGTACCAGCTGAGACGATCGGCCCCCGCTTCGACGGCCCGCTCGGCGTTGTCGAGCTTGTACTTGCTGCCCTCGGCGCGGAGCTTGGCCATGCCGGCCTCGACCGGAAGCTCGTAGCGTGTGAAGGGACGGTCCTCGGCGACGATCTCGGCCATGAGACGCTCGATCTGCTCGAAGTCCTCGCTGGACAGGGGCCGCTCCGCCGGCACGTGCATGTCGTAGTAGAAGCCGTTGTCCAGCGGCGGCCCGTACACGAGCTGCACCCCCGGAATGAGACGCTGGATGGCCTCGGCCATCACGTGGGCGCAGCTGTGACGCATCAGGTACAGCGCATCGGGCACGGGCTCGCCCTGCCGGTCGGTCGCGGTGACGATCGAGACCTCCGCATCGTCGGTGATGAGCGTGCTCAGATCGCACAGCACCGCGTCAATCCGCGCTCCGAGGGCATCCCGGGCGAGCCCGGACCCGATGTCGGCGGCGACGTCGGCGGCTCGGACCGGCCGTTCGTAGGTGCGGACGCTTCCGTCGGGCAGCGTGATGCGGGGCATAGTGAAGAGCCTAGCCGTTGGCTTGGGCAGGTCAATTCGGCGGCGACGCCGCGGCGATCGGGGCCGTGTGGCCCCCGGTTCCTTGACCGCTCATCACCAAGGCTCGAAGATGGTGTGGTCAACCACCCACCCACGCCCCGATCCGGGGGCCGGCCAAGGAGGCGAGCGTGATCTGTCCGTATTGCGGGCAAGACAACGACAAGGTCATCGACAGCCGGTCGTCCGACGGTGGTCTGGTTGTCCGCCGTCGCCGCGAGTGCAACGACTGCCGCAAACGCTACACCACCTACGAGCGGGTGGAGAAGACGGCGCGGGTGGTCGTGGTCAAGAAGGACGGCAGCCGCGTTCCGTTCGAGGCCGAGAACGTCCTGCACGGGCTTCAGGCGGCGTGCGGTAAACGCCCGGTGTCCGAGGAGACCAAGCACCGCATCGCGGTCGAGACCGAGGACGAGATTCACCGCGAGTTCGACCGCGAGGTGCCCAGCGCCGAGATCGGCCGGCGGGTCGCGGCGAAGCTGCGCGACGTCGACCACATCGCCTACATCCGGTACGCCAGCGAGTACTACGACTTTCGTACGCTCGACGAGCTCGCACAGGAGCTCAGCGACCTCAAGGCCCGGCCCAAGAACCTGCCCAACCAGCAAGGGCTGTTCACGGAGGAGTAACGGTGCGCGGCACCCTTACTTCTTGGCCAGCGCGCCCCGCGTCTCATCGTGGAGATACAGGATCCGCCCGCAGGCGGTGCACCGCATCATCGTGTCGTGGCTGCCAAGCAGGGAGGCCACCGCCTCGAAGGGCAGGTGCAGGTTGCACGAGCCGCACGCGTACTCGCGCCGCCGCCGGTCGATCTCCTCGATGCGGGCCATCGCCTCGCCCTCGTATGCCTCCGCCAGTTCGTTGAAGACGCTCAGCTCCGCGGCGGGGACGAGGCTCGCCGCCGCCTCACGCTCCGTCTCCAGCTCGGCGACTCGCTGACCGACCTCGTCGTGGCGTTTCTGGAGCTCGGTCTCGGCGACTGACTTGACCTTCTCGCGCTCCGCCGTCTCCGTCGCAACCAGCTGCAGCTGCTCGGTGGTGTTCTCGACCTGCTCCATTTCCTGGAGGATGCGGTCCTCCAGCTCGCTGCGGGCGAGCTTGGCCGTGTTGAGCTCCGTGAGCACGGCCGTGTACTGCTTGTTCGTCGTGGCCCCGTTGAGCTCGTTGCGCAGCTTTTCCAGCCGCTCGTCGAGGGCGGCCGTCTCGGTCTCGAAATTGCCGATCGTCGCCTGAATCTGGCGTCGCTTCGCCTCGAGCTCCTCCCGCTGCTGACGCAGATCGACGAGCATCCGATCCTGGGCATTGAGATACCGCTGGGCCGACTCCAGACGGCTCCGCAGCCCCCGCAGCTGCGAGTCGATCTGAAAGAGGTTGATCAGGTTCTCGGCCAGGCTCATGGAGCGTTCTAAGTGTACACGCACGGCGCGACCGAAGCGACGCAGCGACCGGCTCAGCACAGCGACAGCGTCAGGATCCAGTAGGCGACGGGGGCGACGAGCAGCGGCGAGTCGAGCACGTCGAGGACGCCGCCGAGCCCGGGCAGGATCGAGGACGAGTCCTTGAGGCCCGCCCCCCGCTTGAACAGGCTCACCGTGAGGTCGCCGAGCTGGCCGACGACGGAGAAGACCACGCCGCACACCGCCCCCAGCAGGATCGGCACGTGATCGGCCTCGTCCAGAAGCCGGCTGGCCACCGCCAGCGCCATACCCACCAGCACCGCGGTCACGACGCCGCCCACCAGGCCCTCCCACGTCTTGCCGGGGCTCAGCCACGGGATCATCTTGTGGCGTCCGAACGCCCGCCCCGTGAAGAACGCGCCCGTATCGCACGACTTGGTGACGGCGATGACTCCCACGATGATCCACGCCGAGTGGCTTCGTCGCAGCGCCAGGAGAAAGCCGAACATGAGGCCCAGATAGACCATGGCGAAGACGACCGCGCCCGCCGCCGCCACGACGCCCACGACATTCCGGTGGCGGCTGAAGGTGAGCAGAGCGATGACGAACACGAGGATCATGCCGGAGGAGAGAATGGCGATGGTGGTCGTCGTCCCCGTGCCGGTCGTCGTTTCGGTCCGCGTCGGGATGCTGTAGCTCAGCACCAGTCCGGCGACCGTGGCCAGCGTGGTCAGCCACGCATAGCTGAGAATGCCGTTGGCCCGGAAGATCTCCGACAGCTCCCGCGCCGCCAGCGGCGCCAGGGCCAACGACATGATGAACAGGGTCAGGCCTCGAGGCGGGTGCTCCTTGCCGCGGAAGAGCTCCTTGAAGAAGCCCTGCAGCTCGATGCCGTCCACCCAGTTGTCCAGCAGCACCACCGCCAGCAGCAGCACGATCAGGATCGGGCCCGTGATGAGTCGATAACGCAACACGAAGCGAGGCTAGGGCTGTCGGGCGTCGCGTCGCCACTCGATGTCGGGTGGCGTCGCCTGGTAGTCGAACCAGTGCCACACCGCGTTCGCCGCCGGCGCGGGAACCAGCGCGTACGCCTCGCGGGGGCCGACCTGGGGTGTCCAGGGCTGGTTGATGAAGATCATGTCGATCGGCGCCCACACGAGCAAGGCCGCGGCGACGAAAGGCTGAGCCGCGGCATCGGCGACATCGGCCCCCGGATCGACCGGGTCGTCCAGCGCGTCCACGGCCGTCGGATACGCCGGGTTCCACGGACCGCGATCCTGCCGCCAGCGGACGTTGCGGGTGTAGGTCGGGTAGTGAGCGACCTGGTGCGTGGGCACCTGCACCGTGACCAGCGGCCAGCTTCGGCGGTCGAATCCGTTGGGCAGCGACGGCTCGCGGCTGCCCCGCGTCGGTTCGGCGGTCTCGGCCAGGGCCGGTAACGGCCCGGCGCCGACGAGGCCGATCTGCTCGTTGAGATGCGGGCCGCATCCGGCGGCGAGCGGCAGGACGCAGACGGCGGCGATGAACGGCCTGGTCACGGTTGCGGCTCCTCGAATCCGGCGCGGTGCAGCGCCGCCACGATGATATCAGCATCGAAACCGCGACGGGACAGGGCGCCGGCGATTCGCCGACGGGCGACCTCGGGGCCGGCGCGGCCGATCCGCCGGCCCAGCCGCGTGGCCAGCCCGGCGGCGGCCTCCACGGGATCGACGCCCAGCGCCGACTCGCGGGCCACACGCTGGGCGATCTCGGGCGGTACCCGGCGCGCTTCGAGCTTGCGGCGAAGCAGCTCGGCCGCCATCGGCCCGCCCGCCGTCGCCGCCCGGGCGAGGGACCGGGCGTAGGCCTCGTCGTCGACCAGTCCCAACGACACGAGACGCTCGACCGCCTCGCGCACGAGGTCGGGGTCGTAGCCCGTGGACTCCAGACGCCCGGCGAGCTCCCCGCTGGAGTAGGCGCGCCGATCCAGGAGCTTCAATGCGTGCTCGCGTATCGCGTCGGCCACGGGGTCAATGGTACCGTGGAGGTCATGAGCCACCTGCACCGCGGTCTGGCGGTCCTGGCACTGATCGCGGCGGGCGGCTGCTCCGGTCGCGTCACGACCGCCGTCCGAAGCTCCGGCCTCCTGACGACCCATTGCGTCGGCGGCGTCCACCACCGGATGATCGTGCACGACGGCGTGTGGTTCCAGACCTTCGGCAGCTCGCTGCTGGTGATCGACCCGAGCACGGCCGACGTGCTCGACACCGTTGAGCTGATCGAGCAGCCTTCACCCGGCCCCGCCGGCCCGGCCGTCGAAATGGTCCTGTCGGGGCGGCGACTGCTCGTGGTCATCGAGGACACGGCGGTCGTCGAGCTGGACACCGGCGATCCGCGGCGGCCCGCGTTTCGGGCGCGGGTGGACGCCGCCCAGCTCGGCATCGCCCCGCGTGCGGCGAGTCTCGCCGGCGGTGAGCTGTTCATCTCCGGCCGCGGCGGTGTCGTGCGGTGGAGCGACCGACAGGTCGTCCTCACGCGGCCGGACGTGTGCGGCCGCGTGGCCTCGGCCGCCGGCGGCCTGGTGGTCTGCGCCGGTCGCCGCGTCTACCGGCTCGCCGACGGTTCGTATCTCGGCTCGGCGAGCGATCTGCAGCCGCTGCCGGACGCGTTCGGCATCGGCCGGGGCCTGCTGTTCGTCCGGCAGGGAGCCGGCGCGGCCCAGGTCGGTCTCATGACCGGCGACATTCGCGAGGTGGACGTCGACGCGGCGACGGTGTCCGTGGACGGGACCGTGCACCGCGCCCGGATCATCGGCGATCGCATCTGGGTGGTGACCGACGAGGGGCTGACCGGTTTCACGATCAGCGGCGACCGGCTGCTCGACCGCAAACACCATCGCGTGGCGGGGGCCCGCGACGCGGACGCGATCGACCGCGACCACCTCGCGGTGGCCGGCGTCTTCGGGCGGGCCGTGATCGGCCCGGAGACGGCGGGCGTCGATCCCGCGGTGCTGCTTCACGCTCACCGCGTGCCGGCGGGTTTCACGCGGGCCCGCCGCGATGGCCGCTACATCGTGGCGGGGGGTGCGGCGGGCACATGGCAGTACGAGGCCGGCGGGCCGGCCCGGCCGTCCGGCGATTCACCGGGTGACGAGCCTGCAGCCGATACCGTCCGGGCCATCCACGGCGGGGCTACCATCGACGCGGGAGGCAGGTCGGTGACGATCAGCAGCGGGGCAGGTGACCTCGTCCACGCCGAGCCGGCAGCGGTGCGGATCCTGGCCCTGGCCGTGGTGGGAGGCGACCTCTGGATGGGTCATGAGCGCGGGATCACGGTGGT